>NZ_CP020385.1:0-230000 GCF_002073975.1 Rhodovulum sp. MB263
TTTGAAGGATCTCGCCATCGCTGGCATTGGGCTTGCACCATTAGCGAAGCATTATTGTCGTGCCGAGATCGCGTCCAAACAGCTAGCGCAGATCGAAATCAGCTCCGCAACGCCACAGATGCACTACGAAGTACTATCCCGAACGTCCAGTATCTCGCCAATCAGGGCTGTTGTGGTCGAAGCCTGTTGCTCGGTTTGTAGAGTTTAGGTGAATACCTGTCCCCAACGGAGTTTTTGACCACGACCGCCGCGACAGCGCTCGAGACTCTTGCGGTCTCCGCGCTGTCGCTCAACACTGCAAATCGACCGGAAATTTCTGGATCAACGCGGCCCTAGTTCAGGGGGAAGGTCAAGGTCACTCGGAAGCCTGCAGGGAAAGAGGCCATTCCTTCCGAGCTTCGATGTCGCGCAACCGGACCGGGTGACGACCATGCCACGTTCAGTTTTGCACGATCATTTTTGCAACGAGTTCGGCTGCATTCTGCACGCCCAGCTTTTTCATCACCGAGCCGCGATGCACTTCGACCGTCCGTGGCGAGATGCCCATGGCAAGGCCTGTTTCCTTGCTGGTGTAACCATTCACGATGTAGCGCGCGACCTCGCGTTCGCGGGGGGTCAGCGTGGCCGAATTCGGCGGACGGTTCTCGAGATGTTCGAAGGTCCAGACCATGAGCCGAAAGGGATCCCCCGGGGTCAGGGTCCGCCCGGATGCCCGCGTCCAGATGATCTCTCCGCTGCGGCACTGCATGAAGCGCTCGTCGGTATAGCGTGGACGCTCGTCAAGCCAGCGCCGCCAGCGTGAACCGGTTTTCTCGTAATCCACGCTTGAGGGGTAGAGCGCCCGGATCGACCGGCCTTCCAGCTCGTCGCGGGTCCAGCCGAAGATCCGTTCGATCTCGGTATTGATTCGCTGGATCACCCGGTTCGACAACACCATCAGACCGATGGGCGCATCCATGAAGCCGGTAAGGTTGAGATCTGCGTCGGATATCTGGTCGTAAGCCATCGGTCGCCCCCTTCGCTGCATCTGCATCTACGTAAGTGCTACGTATATTTCTACGTAGTTTCACCAATATCTGCCATGCGTTTTTCACATCACTGTCGGGGCTGGAGGACGACATATGACGCAGGACATCTTTATCATCGGCTCCGGCCACACCCGTTTCGGACGGCTCGAAGACACGCTTGAGGATATGATCGTAGAGGCGGCGCGCGAGGCGCTGGAAGAGGCTCGGATCCCGCCGGCGGAAATCGATGCCGTGTTCCTCGGCCACTTCAATTCCGGGTTGGTGCCTGACGGTTTTGCCTCCTCGCTGATCTTGCAGGCACATCCCGACCTGCGGTTCAAACCGGCGACGCGCTGTGAAAACGCCTGCGCCTCTGGCGCTGCTGCGTTTCATGCCGGGCTGAATGCCATTACCGCCGGACGCGCCCGCAACGTGCTCGTCGTCGGCGCCGAGAAGATGACCCATCGGCCGACCGCAGATGTCACCGCCGCGCTGGCGGGGGCCGGGTATCAGAACGACGCAGCGGAAGCGGCGCTGAGCTTTCCGCAGGTCTTCGCCATCGCGGCCGGGCAATATGCCGACCGCTACGGCGACCCGATGGACGCCATGGCGCAGATCGCGGCGAAGAACCATGAAAATGCGATGAAGAACCCTCTGGCGCATATGCACAAGCCGTTGAGCCATGAGTTCTGTCGCGAGGTGAGCGACAAGAATCCGCTGATCGCGCCCCCCTTGCGGCTGAGCGATTGCTCGCTGGTGACGGACGGCGCCGCCGCCATCGTCCTGAGTGCTGCGGATGCCCATGCCCGGGACGCCACCGCCCGCGTGCGGATCGCCGCTGCCGAACATGTTTCCGATTACCTTCCCATGAGCCGCCGGGATTTCGTCGCTTTCGAGGGGCCGGAACGCGCCATTCGCCGCGCCTATGAAATAGCGGGCATCACTGTCGACGATCTCGATTTTGCGGAGGTCCATGACTGTTTCACCCCGGCGGAACTGCTCATCTACGAGGCCATGGGGCTTGCACCGAAAGGCCAGGGCGCGCGCGCGCTTGATGACGGCACGGTTCATGCCGATGGCCGTACACCCGTGAACCTCTCTGGCGGGCTCAAGGCCAAGGGGCACCCGGTGGGCGCGACCGGCGTGTCGATGAATGCTCTGGGCTTCCGGCAACTGACCGGACGCGCCGGCGACATGCAGCGCAAGGGCGCGGAATGGGGGCTGACCTTCAACATGGGCGGTGCCGCCGTCGCCAATTACGCCACGATCCTGCAGGCCGACCGCGCCTGACAGCAGACGTTCCAAGGATTTCGAAGACGATGAACATCGCGAACTGGCTATATCAGACAGCCTTGTCATGGCCTTCCCGCCCGGCGCTCTATGAGGGCGACAGCCTGCGCCAGACCTATCACGCCTTGCTGCAGGCGACCTGCGACCGGGCTGCGTGGATGCAGGCGGTGCATGCGATCGAAAAGGGCGACCGGGTTGCGATCTTTGCCAAGAATACCCCGGAATATATCGAACTGCTGCATGCTTGCTGGTGGCTCGGAGCCGTCGTCGTGCCGGTCAATTGCAAACTGCACCCGCGCGAGGCGGAGTGGATCATTCGCGATTCCGGCGCGGCCCTGACCCTGACCGAAAGCGGCAAGGTCTTCGCGGATCGACAGGACATCCGCGAGGCCGCTCTCGGCAGTTCCGTCTCCGGGACAAAAGAGATCGTGCCCCCCGCCCGGGTCGGGGATCGCGACCTGGCCTGGCTGTTCTACACCTCGGGCACGACGGGCACCCCCAAGGGCGTCATGCTCAGCCATGACAATCTGCGGCACATGACCTTGTGCTATGCGCTCGATGTCGACACCGCCCGGCCCGAGGATCACATGCTTTACGCCGCCCCGATGTCTCACGGCGCGGGGCTCTACATGTTCGCGCAAATCCGTGCCGGAGGCGCACATCTCGTGCCCGCCTCTCATGGCTTCGACAGCGACGAGATCATCGCCCTTGCGAAGACCCGTGGCAATCTCGTGTTCTTTGCCGCTCCGACCATGGTCAAGCGCCTGATCGCCAAGGCAAAGCAGCAGGGTCATGACGGGACGGGCTTCCGGACGATCATCTATGGCGGCGGGCCGATGTATGCTCATGACATCGACGAGGCGCTTGCCTGTTTCGGGCCGCGTTTCGTGCAGATCTACGGTCAGGGCGAGACGCCGATGACAATCTCCGTGCTGCCGCGCGATCTGGTGGCGGATCAGTCCCACCCGCGCTGGCGCGCGCGCCGCGCCTCGGTCGGCATTGCGCAGGGGGCCGTGACCCTTGCGGTTCTTGGCCCCGACGGAACCTCCTTGCCCCCCGGTCATACCGGAGAAATCTGTGTGCAGGGGCCGACGGTGATGACAGGCTATTGGCGCAACGAGGCGGCCAGCGCAAAGGCGCTGCAGGATGGCTGGCTTCGCACCGGCGATCTCGGCCATCTCGACGAGGACGGCTTTCTTTACCTGACCGACCGTTCCAAGGACGTGATCATCTCCGGCGGCACCAACATCTACCCGCGTGAGGTCGAGGAAGCGCTGCTGGCCCATCCGGCAGTGTTCGAAATTGCCGTGATCGGCGAGCCGGAGCCCGACTGGGGAGAGCAGGTCGTGGCCTATATCGTCTTCGAACCCGGCAAAAGCGCCAGCGTGCCCGAGCTTGACAGCTGGTGCCGCCAGCAGATCGCGGCCTTCAAGCGGCCGAAGCGATACCTGTTCGTCGAGGAACTGCCGAAGAACAGCTACGGCAAGGTTCTGAAATCCGATCTGAGGTCCGGCAAAGGCGCCGCGACCGCCACGGCATAGGCCGAGAAACAATACCGGGCAGGAGGAGCCCGGCCCAAAGGGAGGAGACAACCATGAAAAGACGTGACTTTCTGAAATCGACGGGGGCTTTCGCCGGGGCGGGGCTGATCTCGGGTCTGCCCGGGCTTGCCAATGCCGCGACCTCGCTGAAATTCGACAGCTATGTCAGCGAGACCGCCGGTCCGTCCTGGGTCGACCGCTGGTTCCTCGAAGAACTCGCCAAGCGCAGCGATGGCGAAATCGGCATCAAGTATTACTGGGCCGGCAGCCTCAACAGGGTCGGTGAACATCTGGGGGCGGTACGCGACGGCACCAGCGAAATGACACTGATCGCGCCGGGCTATTACCAGGCCGAGCTGCCGGTCACGCGCGGCCTCGAGTGGTATTTCCGGATGGACCGCGCCGATGAGCTGCAACTCGTCTGCCGCGATGTCTACGCGAATTTCGCTCCGCTGCGGCAGGAATGGGAAGAGCGCCACCGCAGCAAGGTGCTTTACTGGACCAACTGGAATTACGCGCCTCTGGTGATGCGCGATCCGATCAGCTCCATCGCCGACATCAAGGGCAAGAAGATCCGCGGCTATGGCGTGGCCACGGATGTGATCGAAAGCCTCGGCGGCATTGCCGTGCCGATGGCGGCGGGCGAGGTTTATCAGGCGCTCGAACGCGGGGTCCTGGACGGGGTCTACGGCTTCGATTTCGTCACCGCCGTCGCCTACAAGCTGCATGAGATCGCGCCGAATTTCTACGATATCGGCGACGGCCCGCACGCCCCCGCCGTCACGATCATGAACCGCCGGGTCTGGGAGGGCCTGCCCGCCCAACATCAACAGATCTGCACCGATCTGGCCGATGAGCTGTATGCCGGGAAATTCGCCGAGATCTACAACAAGGTGCTGGCCGATTACGTCGGCAAGGCCGTTGCCGAGGGCGTGGTGTTCGCCTCCCTGTCGGACGAGGAAAAGGCGAAGACCAAGGCGCTTGTCCAGCCCGCACAGGTCGACAAGTGGATCGAGACCGTGGCCAGGCCCAACGGGATCGACGGTGCGGCCATGCAGGCAGTGGTCGAAGAGGCGATCGCCCGTCACGCGGGGACCGGAACGATGAAGCGCCCGATCGAAATCGCGGCAGACCTGTAAGTCGATGCTGGCACGCCTGAACCGCCTGTTCGACGGACTTGCCCGGATCACATCATGGGTGGCGCTGGGGTTCCTAGCCTTCATGATGGTGGCCATCACAGTGGATGTGGTGGCCCGCGCCACCTTCGGTCGCGCCGTGCCGGGGCTTTTCGAGCTGACCGAGATGTCCATGGTGATGGTGGTCTTCATGGGGCTGGGGGCGACCCTGCTCGATGACGGTCACATCCGGGTCACCATGATGACCGATGCCCTGCCCGGGCCGCTTTCGCGCGGATGCACGGCACTGGCCTGGCTGTTTGCCGCCCTGACCTTCCTGATGCTGGCCTGGCCCGCGACACAGGAGGCAGCCTACTCCTTCTCGATCAGGGAATTCCGCTGGGGTTATTTCCAGGTGCCGATCTGGTGGGCGAAGATCGCGGTGGCCGCGGGCCTCTGGTTTGCCGCGCTGCAAGCCGCCCTGCACAGCCTGCGCATCGCGCTGAGGCAAATCGAGCTGCCGTATATCGACAGCCTGCGCTCCGCCCCGGAAGACAAGCCCCTGCAATGAGCAGGACGCGGCCCGAGAGGTCCCGGCGCCACGTCGCCGGGATCGCGACCCAGCATTTCACAGGACATCGACAATGGATGTGACGCTCATCACCCTGCTCGCCGTCGGGCTGATCTTCTTCCTCATGGCCCTGGGCGCCCCGGTCTTCGCCGCATTGGCGCTCTCGGGCGCCTTCGGCATCGTCATGGTGGAAAACCTGGGCTTCCTGCTTGCGCGGCTGAAATCCTTTTCCTTCAGCCATACCGCCAATTACGCGCTCACTGTCATCCCGCTTTTCATCCTCATGGGGGCCTTCGCGCATCATGCGCAGGTCGGCAAACGCCTGTTCCATGTCGCCAATAAATGGGTCGGACATCTGAGCGGCGGGCTCGCGATGGCGAGCATCCTGACCTCTGCCGGTTTTGCCGCGACCTCGGGCTCCTCGGTGGCGACGGCGGCCACGGTGGGGGCGGTCGCCATCCCCGAAATGAAGGAAAAGGGCTACGATCCGCGCCTCTCGGCCGGGGCAGTGGCCGCAGGCGGTGTGCTGGGCGTCCTGATCCCGCCCTCTGTCCTGTTGATCTTTTATGCCGCCCTGACCGAAGTCTCTGCCGGCAAGATGCTGATCGCGGGGTTCGTGCCCGGCATCATCACCACAGTCGCCTTCATGATCGGCGTCGCCCTGATCGGTCGCCGGGTGCAGAACCATTCCACCCGCGCCCCCAAGGCCTCGTGGGGAGAGAGGCTGTCCTCGACGACGCAGGCCTGGCAGGTGGCCGTCCTGTTCGCAATCGTGCTGGGCGGGATTTACCTCGGCCTCGTCACCCCGACCGAAGCCGGCGCCATAGGTGCGCTGGCCGCCCTCGTCATGCTGGTCTTCGCGAAATCGGCACGCGGGCGTCTCGGTCACTACCTGTCCGAGAGCTTCCGCTCGACGGCCACCACCACGGTGATGATCCTCTTCACGATGATCGGCGCGGGCATCTTCAGCTTTTTCCTGACCCTCGTTCAGGTGCCGCAGATGATCGCCGAGACGATCACCGAAAGCGGCATCCCGCCCCATCTGATCGTCGCCGTGCTCTTGTTGCTCTATATCCCGCTCGGAATGTTCCTAGATGCCTTCTCGATGATGGTCATCACCCTGCCTATCGTGTTTCCAACGGTCTCGGGGCTTGGGTTCGATCCGATCTGGTTCGGCATTCTCTGCGTGAAAATGTGCGAGATCGGGCTGATCACTCCGCCTGTCGGCCTCAATTGCTTCGTGATCGCGGGCATCGACCGCGACACGCCCCTGCCGGATGTGTTCCGCGGGGCGCTCTGGTTCGTGGCGATCGAGATGGTGACCATCGTCCTGCTGTTCGCCTTCCCCGCGATCGTCACCTGGCTGCCCGACACGATGATGGCCCGATAAGACAGGAGATTCCCATGACACAGCGTAAAGACTATGGCACCGCCTTCATCACCGGCGGCGGTTCCGGCATCGGGCGTGCCAGCGCCCTGCGGCTGGCCGCACTGGGGGCCCGCGTGGCCGTGGCCGACCTGAGGTTCGAGGCGGCCGAAGAGGTCGCTCACGAGATCCGGTCGCATGGGGGGGAGGCAATCGCGTTCGATCATGATGTCGCGGATGCTGGCGTTCTGCCGGGCGTCGTTGCACAGGCCGAAGAGCAGCTTGGTCCCATCGACATTCTGGTGAACAGCGCCGGGATCATTCTGGTCGAACCGCTTCTGGATTTCGCCCCCGAGACCTGGAACAGGATCATGGAGGTCAATGTCACCGGCACCTTTCGGGTGAGTCAGCATATCGCCCGCGGCATGGCAGCGCGCGGTTATGGTCGGATCATAAACATCGCCTCCATCTCCGGTCTGCGCGCTGGTGTCGGACGGGCCGCGTATGGGACGTCGAAGGCCGCGATTATCGGTCTCACACGGCAATTCGCCTTGGAATTGGGCTCCAGAAACGTCACGACAAATGCAATCGCTCCGGGGATTATCGAAACGCCGATGACGCTGGCGGCCTATAGTGAGGACACCTGGAAGCGCGTCCTGGAGATGATCCCTGCTCACCGTCGTGGCCAGCCAGAGGACATAGCCGAAGCGGTCGCCTTTCTTGCAAGCCCCGCAGCATCATATGTGAACGGCGAAACTCTAACTGTCGATGGCGGTTATGTTGCATCTGGCATGACGCAGACCGGTAATCTGGAAACCTGAATGCTGAGCTTGCCCCCGGATCCCGGACTGGGGTGATGTTCACTATGCGGCCATCAAGGCGGCCATGTCGATCCTTGCCTGTTCGGGCGTGCGGGAACCGATGCTCGAATGGCGGCGCCGGCGGTTGTAGAAAATCGCTATGTACTCGAACGGCGCGGCCTTCGCCTCTTGGCGCGACCGGAACCTGGTGCGGTGGACCGGTTCGTACTTGAGCGAGCCGAAGAAGCTCTCCATCGGCGCGTTCTGCGCCTTCGAACGGTCCCCCGGACCGTTCGATCCGCTGGCGTATTGAACTCCACGATCGGAGTGACAAACCAGTCCCGGTACCGGCCGCCGGTTCTGTAGCGCCATGCGCATCGTGTCGACGGCGAGGCTGCTTTTCAGGCGGTCCGACATCGACCACCACACGATCTCCATGGTCGCCATGTCTCTCACCGCCGCCAGGAAAACCCAGCCCTCGTCAGTGGGCACGTAGCTGATGTAGGCGGGCAGATGCTGTCCGGCTCCGCGGCGCGGAAATTCCGCCGCAGCAGGTTTGGCGCGATGCCGAGATTGTGCCGGTTGTCGGTCGTCCGCGGAACGCGGCTGCCCCGGCGCGGCCCGGCAGACGGATATCGTGATCTTTCATGAGCCTGGCCACCGTCTTCCTGGCCACCCGGATGCCTTGATCGCGAAGTTCGGCGTCGCCATTGCCGCTCGGACCAGTGGCGCGTCAATGGCAACTGCGTGGCGCGCCGTATCGCTGGTGGCTCGCATCGGAGATTTCCCGGATCCGTGGTGCCAGAGCGTCCCGCCGTGTCTGGCGCGCCGCCCGTTCGGGGGCAGCGGCGCGCCAGGCGTGGAACCAACTCGTGCTGACCGAGAGCACCCGGCACATGACGGTCACGGCGTGCTCGGCAGCGTGGGCGACAATGAACTCGAGCTTCGCGTTCATTGTTTCGCCGCCCACTGAGCGAAAAAAGCGTTCACTCGAAGGCATGGCGTTCGCCTGCTCACCCTTTCGCATAACCTCCACCTTCTTCCTTCAGGCGGCGGTTCTCCTTGCGACGTTCGGCCAGCTCTGCGGCCTCCGCCTGTTGCCGACGGATCGCCTCGGCCGAGCCAGCGGCGGCCATTTCGAGCCGCCACCCTTTCAGCTGTGACGACGTCACGCCGAGCTCGTGCGCGACACCGGTCCGGGTGGCGCCGGGCTCCGACAGGCGGGCGACGGCCTGTTCCTTGAACCCGGCGGTGAAGTGACGGCGGGGGTGTCTGCTCATGTGGGATCCCTTTCTCTGCGAGTACGATAACTCCCGGTCCGGGATCCGCGGGCAAGCTCACCGGGGCAGGGCGATCCCGGCCGACAGATGCGGTCGGGTCGGCAGGCCGGTGATGTCGGCAAAGGCCAGCAGCCGTCCGGACCCGGCCGGAAGCGGGAAGCGGCCTTCGGGCTGGCTCATCAGCAGCCGGTCGCCGGGCCGGGCGCGGGCTGCCCATACGGCTGTTAGCCCGCGATCAGGGCGGAGGATGTCGATGGTGACGGCCCCGGGGGGAGCGATCCGGCGCAGGATGCAGGCGCCCTCGAGACGGCCTGTCAAATGGGGCCGCCGGGGCAGGACGCTCGCCGCATCGGGGAAGCACAGGCGGCCCCATCCATCTGGACAGGGCGTCGCCTGCAGCCGCCCGAAATCCTCGGCCTCGAAGACCAGCCGCATCATCGAAGGCGACAGGTCACGGATCGTCTTCACCGCGACCGGGAGGACCGCACTCATTCCACCGCGGCCCCGGGGCCGAGCAGGCGGGCCGGCATCACCAGACGGCTGCCGCGCCAGGTGACGGTTTCCATCTCCAGCCCGTAAAGCCGGTGCAGCAGCGCCGGGTCGTGCAGATCGGAGATCGGCCCATGCGCGGCCAGCCTGCCGCCCCGGAGCGCGATGGCCTCGTCACACCAGCCCATCGCGAGGTTCAGGTCATGCAGCACCATGATCACCGACAGGCCCCGGCGGCGGTTGAGATTTGCCAGCAGCTCCATCACCTCGACCTGATGGGCGATGTCGAGCGCCGAAACCGGCTCGTCGAGCAGCAGCACCTCGGCCCCCTGCGCCAGCAGCATCGCGATCCAGCCGCGCTGCCGCTCGCCACCCGAGAGCGTGTCGACCTGCCGGTCGGCCAGCGCGGTGGTGCCGGTCAGGGCCATCGCCTCGTCGCAGGCCTCGCGGTCGCGTCTCGAGCGGCGGCCCAGAAGCCCGTGCCAGGGAAAGCGGCCAAGGGCAACCAGCCCGCGCAGCGTCATGCCGGGGGCAAGCGCGGGGGACTGCGGCAGCCATGCCAGACGCCGGGCCAGCTCGCGCCCCGGCCAGGCGCCGAGCGGCCGGTCCATGAAGTCGATCCGGCCGCCATCGGGGCGGTCCTGCCGGGCCAGCGCCTTCAGCAGGGTCGACTTGCCCGATCCGTTATGGCCCAGGATCGCGGTCAGGCGGCCTTGCGCGATGCTCAGATCCAGCGGGCCCAGCAGGGTGCGGCGTCCGGCGCGGCGCTCGAGGGCATGGCAGGTAAACAGGGTCATCGGTTCCGTCCGATCAGCCAGAGGAAGAAGGGCGCGCCCAGCAGGGCTGCCAGCGCCCCGGCGGGAATTTCATAGGGAAACCAGATCAGTCGCCCGGCGAGGTCGGCCAGCACCAGGATCGCTCCGCCCCAGGCGGTGGCGCAAAGCCCCTGCGGGCCGGGCCTGACCGCGCCCGAGGCGCGCGCCAGATGCGGCGCGATCAGCCCGGCAAAGCTGATCGGCCCGACCGCGAGGGTGGCAAGCCCGGTCAGGAGCGCGACATAGGCCATCAGGACCAGTCGGGCCGCTCCGACCCGCACCCCAAGGGCCCGGGCCTGCTCGGCCCCCAGCGGCAGCAGCCGCAGCCAGCGCAGGAACAGCGGAAAGACCATGAGCGCAAGCACCGCGCCGCCCGCGCCCGCCAGCGCGCCCACAGGCTCGGCCCGGTAGGTCGGCCCCATGCTCCAGGCCAGGACGAAGAAGGCCCGGGGGTCGCCGCTGGCGATCATCAGCGAGATCAGCGCGCTGGCAAAGGTGCCGAAGGCGACGCCGGTCAGCAGCAGCGCGCCGGGGGCAAAGCGGTTGCGTGCGCCGATCAGCACGACCAGCCCGAAGGCCAGCCCCGCCCCCGCCCCCGCCCCGGCAAAAAGCGTGGCCATGCCACCCGCGAACAGCGCCAGGATGATGCCAAGCCCCGCGCCCGAGCTGATGCCGAGGCTCTCGGGGCTGGCCAGCGGGTTGCCGGTGACGCCCTGGATCACGACGCCCGCCAGCGCCAGCATCACCCCGGCCGAGAGCGCCGTCACGATGCGCGGCCAGCGCCCGGTCCAGAGTTCGGATGCCGAAAGCCCCGGCAGATGCAGTGTCTCGAAGGCCGAGAGCACAAGCGCCGCGCCCAGCAGCAGAAGCGCCAGGATCGTGGCCCCGAGCGGGAAGATCCGCGAGGGCGCGGGCTGGGTTGCGGGCTGTTCGGGGATGCGGTTCAGCCAGAGCAGGGCAAGGATCAGGACCCCGCCCAGGATCGGCGTCAGCACGCCCGTGGGCAACAGGACCGGAAGCTCGCCGGTCAGTGCCCGGCCCAGCATCTGCGTCACCCCGTCGGCCAGAAGCAGGATCACCGCCCCCGCCAGCGGGGCCGCGATCACCCGGGTGCCGAGGCTCCGGATGCCGAGCCCCGAGACCAGCAGCGGCGCGGCGAGCCCGATGAAGCCGATCACCCCGATCCGCGCCGTCACCACCACCGACAGAAGCGTGGCGACCAGCAGCACCGTCAGCCGCAGCCCAGTCACCCGCGCCCCCAGGCTGCGCAGGCTGTCATCCTGCACGGCAAACAGCGTCATGGCGCGGGTCAGCAGCCCTGCCGCGGGCAGAAGCACCGCAAGCCGCAGGCCGAGCGCGGCCAGATCGCCATGGCCGTCCTGGGCCAGATTGCCGCTGGCCCAGATGAAGACCGAACGCAGGTAATCCTGCCGCTGCAGCGCCAGCACCACGAACAGCGCCCCGATCGCCAGATTGACGACAAGCCCCGAGACCAGCAGCCGTGGCCCGGTCGCGCCGCGCCCGGCCAGAAGGATCGCCGCGGCAAGGGCCGCAAGGCCACCCCCAAGCCCGGCCGCCTCGCGCAGCCAGGGCGTGCTGCCCGCCAGCAGCAGGCAGAGCGCAATGGCAAGCTGGGCGCCCGACAGCACCCCCAGCGTGGCCGGTTCGGCCAGCGGGTTGCGCAGCACCTGCTGGAACATCAGGCCCGACAGACCCAGCGCCGCGCCCGCGATCAGCGCCATCCAGAAACGCGGCCATTGCGCCTCGCTCTGCCAGATCCGCAGGAACTCGGCGGGCAGCCCGGCCTGACCGGGCTCTGGCAGGGTGAGGTTCAGGGCGGCCAGGCCGAAGGCAAGCGCCGCCAGCCCGCAGGCCAGAAGGGCAGGGGCCAGAAAGCCAGGCATTGCGAGGGGCCGGGTCATGCCGCCTCCAGAAGCCGCGCGAAGCGGATCGCCGAGGGCACGCCGCCGAAGACCCAGGCCGGTGGCAGCAGCTCGACCCGGCCCGCACGCTGCTGGGGCAGGGCCTGCCAGATCGCGCTTTGCCGCAGCAACCGGGCCGGCGCCGGTTCGATCACCAGCAGCCGGGTCTCGGGATGGCGGGCCAGCTCCTCGAGCCCGGCCGAGGCGAAGCCCCAGATATTGGTCGGCCCGGTCCAGGCATTCTCAAGCCCCCTGGCCCGCGCGACATCGTCGAAAAGGCTGCCCCGCCCGTAGATGTCGACAACCCTTTCATCGGCGAATTTCACGATCAGGACGGGGCGCGGCCCCGCTGTCAGGGGGGCGAGGGCCGCGTCGAGCCGCTCCAGAAGCTGCCGGCCCTGCGCCTCGCGTTCGCAAAGACCGGCCAGGGCGGTGACGGCCTCGCGGGCCAGGGCAAGCGGGCGCCGCCCGGCGGTGTAGATCGGCAGGGCGCGCACCGGGGCGATCGCCTCCAGCCGCGCGGGCGCGATGCCATAGCCTTCCAGCGCGACCACGAGATCGGGCCGCAGCGCGCGCAGCGCCTCGAGATTGGGCCAGCTGCGCAGGCCCGCATCGGCGGTGCCGGGCGGCAGCGCCGGGACCACTACGCGTTTCGCATAAAGCGGGGCCTCGGCCACCGCCAGCGGCGTCACGCCAAGCGCGATCAGCGTCTCGGCCAGCGCCCAGTCCAGCGCCACGATGCGTTCGGGGCGCTCAGGTGGGGCGGGGCGATCAGGACCGCCGGGCGCAGCCGCGCGGGCGGCACGGCCGGTCATCATCGCCAGCGCGGCGGCCCCGGCGACAAGCCGCCGCCGGGACAGGGCAGGCGCTGCCGTCACCAGCGGTAATCCAGGCTGGCCGTCACCGCCCGGCCCGCGCCCCAGTAGCAGCCCGAGGCGTTGAGACAGGTCGAGACATAGCGCTTGTCTTCGAGATTGGTGACGTTGAGGCTGAACTTGACCCCGTCATAGCCGATCGCGGCCAGGTCGTAGCGGATCGCGGCATCGAGCAGGGTGAAGGAGGGCACGCTGAACTGGTTGGCATTGTCGCCATAGGTCTGGCCGACATGGCGCAGCCCGCCACCGAGGCTGAGCCCGCCCCAGGCGCCGGGCGATTGCAGCGCGTAATCCAGCCAGAGCGAGCCCTGGTTGCGCGGCACGAAGGCCGGGCGGTTGCCCTGATAGCGGTTGTCCTCGGTGATCTCGGCATCGCTATAGGCCCAGGAGCCGATCAGGCTGAAACCGTGGGGCAGTTCGGCCTTGGCCTCGAGCTCGATCCCGCGCACCCGCACCTCTCCGGTCTGGGTGTTGAAGCTGGTATTCAGCGGATCGGGGGTCAGCACGTTTTCCTGGGTCAGCTGGAAGGCCGAGAGCGTGACCATGACCGGCCGGCCCTCGGGGGCGTAGCGCAGGCCCAGCTCGATCTGGTCGGCACTGGTCGGCTCGAAGGCCTTGCCGTTCCGGTCGGTGCCGCCGGCCGGGTAGAACGAGGTCGAGTAGCCCAGATAGGGCGAGAGCCCGTTGTCGAGATGGTAGACCGCGCCGAGCCGTCCGGTCAGCTCGCCGTCGCTCTGATCGACGGTGCGGTCGGCCGAGGCGGTGACGGTGCGGGTGGTGGTGTCGGCCCAGTCATAGCGCAGCCCCGCCGAGAACACGGCCCGACCCCAGCTGATCTGGTCGCTGGCATAGACCCCGACCTGCTTGCGGGTCTGGTCGATGCTCATCGCCACCGGCGGCCGGTCGATGCCGCCGCCCAGATAGACCGGATCGAACACGTCCCAGCCCATCGACACATAATCGAGCGCGGTCTCGTCGAAGTGGCTTTTCTCGCGCGAGGCGTCGATGCCGAACAGCAGCTCGTGTTCCAGCGGGCCGGTGCCGACCTTGCCGGTCAGATGCGCATCCCAGGACCAGAGCTTCGAGGTCTCGGGGAAGCCCCAGGCATAGCGCACCGCCTCGGTCGGACCGCAGTCGAGGGTCTGGCAATAGAGCTGGACCCGCTGGGTATCGACATCGACCTCGCTGTAGCGCAGCACCTGGTTGAAGGCCCAGCCCGTGCCGATCTGCTTTTCCATCCGCAGGCCGAGCTGTTTCGAGGTGCTTTCGAAATGGTCGTAGCCGGGCTCGCCGACGAAGGTCGAGCGCGGCAGCCAGCCATTGTCGGCATCGCGGTAGAGGGTACCGTTGGCCGAAAGCGCGGGCGCGCCGCCGCCGCCGGGCGCGTCGATGTTCTGGTATTCGGCGAAGACAGTCAGCGACAGGCTGGGGTCGAGCTTCCAGGTCAGCGAGGGGGCGACGTAGAGCTTGCGCTCGCTGACATGGTCATATTCGCTGTTGCCGTCCCGCGACATGGCGACGAAGCGGTACAGCAGGTCGCCCGCCTCATCCAGCCTGCCGCCGAAATCGACCCCGACCTGCTTGCGGTCATAAGAGCCGTAGCTCAGCTCGACCTGGCGGACCTCGCGATCGACCGGGCGCTTGCTGACGACATTGACGATGCCGCCCGGCGTGGCCTGGCCGTACAGCACCGAGGCCGGGCCTTTCAGAACCTCGATCCGCTCCAGCCCGAAGGGTTCGGCGCGCGACTGGGCATAGCCGCGGGCGCCGAAATTCAGCCGCAGCCCGTCGGCATAGCGGTCCGGGCGGAAGCCGCGGATGGTCAGCCAGTCATGGCGCAGGTCGGTGTCGCCATATTGCCCGACGACGCCCGGCGTATAGGCCAGCCCCGACACCACCGAGCGCGCGCCCTGCGCCTCGGCCTGATCGGCGGTGACCACATTCACCGCCTGCGGCACGTCGCGCAGATCGGCGCCGGTCCTGGTGCCGGTGCCGCTGGTCCGCGCCACGAAGCCCGAGACCTCGCCGAACGGATCTTCGCTGATCAGGGTGATGGTGTCGAGCATGACCGAGCCGTCCGCGGCCAGCGCGCCGGCCCGGCCTCCGCCCTGCGGGCCCATGCTCAGCGTGTCGTCATTGACAAGCGCGGGTTTCAGGCCGGTGTCGCCCAGCATGATCTGCAGCGCCTCGCGCGGGGTGGTGACACCCGAGACCGCCACGCTCTGCCGTCCGGCCATCAGCCGGTCATCGACCACCACCTGAAGCCCGGTCTTGCGCCCCAGTTCCAGCACGGCGCTGGCCAAAGGCTGTGCGGCGATCTCGATCCGCTGCGCCTCCTCGGCACTGGCGGCGGCCGCCAGCACGGATCCGAGCGCGGCCAGTGCCACGAGCCTTCCCGTCATTCCTTGCATTCCGTCTTCCCCATCAGCCGGTTACAAAGAGAAGACAGTCTCGCGGCGGCAGGTCATTACAGCGGGCCGGGATTTTTTTCGCGGCCCCGCTAGCGGGCGCGGATGACGAGGACGCTGCCCGGCAGCCGCGAGAGCCGGACCGGCAGGGTGCGGGCGATGGTCTCGGGGGCCTCCTCGAGGCGCGAGAGGCTGAACATCGCCGTGACCGGGATCCCGGCCGCCGCCCGGCTGAGCATGACGGTCCAGCCCGCATTGCGGCCGAGCACATCCATCACCTCTCCCAGCGGCGCGGCGGCGAAGACCAGCCGGTCGTGGCGCCAGGCGGTCGCGATCCCGGGATCGACGGGTTGCGGGCGCGGCCGGGGGCCGCGTCCGTTCTGGCCCAGATCCAGCATCTGGCCCTCCTCGACGGTGGTCTCCTCCCGGTCCCGCCGGGCCAGGACCCGGTGCTCGGTGACGGTGAGGCTGACCCGGTCGGCCACCAGCCGCAGGTTGAAGGCGGTGCCGAGCGCGGTGAAATCGGCCCCGCCCGCGGAAACGACGAAGGGTCGGGCTGGATCGGGGACGACCTGGAAGAAGGCCTCGCCCCGGTGCAGGCTCAGATGCCGTGCGCGGGGGCCGAGATCGACCGACAGCGCCGAGCCCGCGGCCAGATCGACCCGGCTGCCATCGTCAAGCTGCAGCCGGCGGGTCTCGCCGGCCAGGGTGCGGTAATCGGCGAAGCGGCCGGGGCGGGTCAGCCAGAAGGCAAGCGGCGCCAGCAGCGCCGCGCCCCCGACCGCCACCATCGCCGCCCGCCGCGAGACCTGCCGCTGGCGGCGCATCTCGGCCGTGACAGGGGCGAGCCGGGTCCAGAAGGCCTGTGCCTCGTCCCAGGCGGCGGCATGTTCGGGCACCTCGTGCCAGCGCGCGAATTCGGCGCGCAGCCTGTCATCGGCGCGGTCGTCATTCAGGCGCACCAGCCATTCAAGGGCCTGATCGTCGGGTGCGCTCATGCCGGTTCCGGCATCGGCAGCGCCTTGCGCAGATCCGACAGCGCCCGCACGATCTGGACCATCACCGTATTGCGCGAGATCCCCAGCCGGGCCGCGATCTGGTCATAGGTCAGATCGTCGACCCGCGACAGGACGAAGACCTGCCGCCGCCGCGCCGGAAGGGCCGCAATGGCGCGCATGACCAGCAGGAGTTCCTCGCGGGCGATCATCCGCTCGACGGCGGCGGGCGCGGGGTCGGCAATGTCGGGCATCTCGTCCATATCCGCGCTGCGGCGCTGAACCGCCAGCGTGTTGAGCGCAAGATTGCGGGCCGAGCGCAGCAGATAGGCGCGCGGATCGCGGATCTCGCCACCGGCGGAGTCGCGCTCCAGCACGCGCAGGAAGGTCTCCTGCACCAGGTCTTCGGCAAGGGACAGGTTGCCGGTCATCGATGTCAGGAACCGCCGCAGGCCGGGCCGTTCCTTCATGTAGAGGCAGGCAAGATGGACAGTGTCGGTCATCGGGGCAGTCTCTGGGATCCGCTGGCAGGAGGACGGGATCGCCCTGGCTCTCAAATCCGACTAATTCAATCAGGCAAGGCTTGCAAGCGATCGCTGGGCGAGCGCGGACGGGGCGGGCGCATGGGTAGCCCGATGGCCTGCCGGGACGGGGAGGTGCCCGAATCCCGTGGGGCGAAGAGATCGCCACCGCCGACGGCGCCGTCGACACGCGCGCCAGCCACGCTGCCATTGCAGCCCGGGGCGCCGCAGAAGGTCGCGACGCGAGGTCGTGGACGCCGTAAACTGCCGGAGCTTCCGCGCGCAACGAGATCCTGCGCGCCTCGTCCGAGCCCGACAGATTCATCCTGAACCCGATCCACCAAATGCCGGGAGTGAACAGGTCTTGGGAGGACCGTATTCCTTCGCTGCATCGCGCCAGCGCTACCCATTGCGATTGAAGAAGATTATTCCGCTAAGACCACGGCGATCATCCACCCGGGGGCGGCCATGGCTCTTCGGGATTTTGGAGGATCAGAAAACAGTCCGGGGGAATGTTTCCCCGACAAACGGCTTGAGCCGTGCCATCTGCTCGTCCGTCAGCCGGAGAAGATTGCCCATCACACCTTCCCACGGTTGGAGAGCGTGAATCACGCAGCCAGTGGTGGCGCAAGCCGATCTCTGTCGCGTGCTGAAGGTCTGCTCTGCGGATACCAGGGCGGTTCACGGCTACAACCTCAAGCGCCTGCTCCCCGCCCTTGTGTCTATTTTCTGGAAAAGCAGTCAGACGGCGCAAATGAGTTCCGGTATCTTGCGGCGGTTGCCTGCCCCCGCAACCAAAAATGCCATCAGTGCCCTCCAGGCGCGCCACGCCTAGGGGCACGGCCGTGGTCGTTTGCACCTCGGCCCCTGTCTCGACCATGCCCCGGCGATCCCGCGCGCGTTCCGGCTGGTGCTGGCTGCCCGGCTCGAGGCTGATCCCGAGCTCGCCGTCGCGATCCGCGACAAGCTGTAGGGCTGGGCCAACCGCTCGGAGACCGGCGAGCTCTGCGTGCTGCACCGGGCGGCGGGACAGGAGGAGCCTGCCGGCAGCGCGCCCGCGCCTTTCCCCGGGCCCTTTTCCGGGCGCAAGGCGCTGCCTGCCGGGTCCGGCACGGCGCCCGGATCAGTTTCAGATCGACCGCCGCGAGGGGCGCGCCAGATGCATCGTCGCCAATGGCCGCCTCGAGATCCGGATCGCGCGCGTTTTCCCGGTCATGGAGCGTCGCAGGCTGGAAAAGGCGGTGCGGCTGATGCTGGATCAGCCGGGCTGACGGGCAGGGGACGGGGCAAGACCCCTCCCGGCGGGGAAGGTCCCTTGCGTCCGGCGCCGCGCGGCGGTCAGCCCGGTGCCATTCTCCTCGAGCCCGTTTGCGCCGCGTCCGGGAAGCGCCGCTGAGCGGTCGTTCCGCGCGCCCTTCCGGGCGCAGGCATCGGGAGCAGCGTCAGGGAGGGAGGCAGCCAATGGTGTCCCCAGCGCGCCTCCAACCGGCGGTCCGTGCTTCGGACCGTCACCGCGGGCGGGTGTTCCTTTCCAGAGTGCTCCTGTTCCGCCGCCGCGCCCTGCGCTGGAAAAGCGGTACAAAGCGGCATTCCCGAGACCGGGATGGTATGCACCTCGCGGAACCCGCCGAGATGCAGAATGCAGGCGATCCCCTCGATATCCCGTCGATCGGCCATGCTCGTCCCGAGCTTCAAGGCGTTTTGTCCCTGCTGCGGTTCCGTCACGATACAAGCCTCTGCCGGCGTTGTGCGATGCAATCCGCCGCAGCCCTTGCGACAACGAGGCCGCCTTGCCCCCGCGCATCCAGAGGGGCATCGCGGCCCGGAGGAGGCTCATCGGCGCCCCGTCCTTGCTCCGAAGACCGTCGCATCCGTGCAAGGCATGGCGGGCGCGGTCTTCGCCTGCGATGCGGCCGGCCCGGGAAATGGCTTTGTCCCGTTATCTTTCGTCACGGTTCAAGACGGAAAACAGCCCGCCCGGCGGGCCATGCCGGGCAAGCCTGCGACTGTCGGGTGCGCCCGCAGGATCGGACAGGTCCGGGAGGCGGTGGCAGCGTCGCCAGATCGGGCCACCCCCGCCCCGGGTCAATCTCGGCGGTCGATGTCGGCGCGCGGCTACATTCCCCCGGATTTCGCCTCGGCCACCATCTCCGTCACGCGGCGGCGCAGGGTCTCCGGGATCTGCTCGTCGTTCAGCGCCAGAAAGCCCTGTACGATCAGGTCGCGCGCCGCGTCCTCGGCCATGCCCGAGGCCACGAGATAGCTCAGCTTCTCGCTGTCGATCATGCCCACCGAGGCCTCATGCGACAGCTGGGAGCCCTCGGCCAGGGCGCGCAGCGAGGGCACGGCGCGGATCTCGCCGCTTTCCTTCAGCTTGAGCCCGTCGCAGCCCAGGAACCCCTCGCTGCCCGCGGCATCGCCGATCAGAAGCGCCTCGTTGACGATGGTTCCGCCCGCCGAGACCATCCGCGTGACGTCCTTGGATTTGGCTCCGGTCGCGGCTAACCGGGTTTCCGAGACCAGCACCCGTTCGGTGCCCTCGGGCGCGAAGACGATCGCTTGCGAGACGGCAGAGGCGCCCGCCCCCAGCGTCGAGACCGAGCGGCTGCTGTGATGGCGGACCGGCGACATCATGATCGCGGTTGCGCTGCTGGTCGCGGTCGCGTCGAGCTGCGAATAGCCGTAGGAATAGACCTCCATTTCCGGGCCCCAATGCTCGATCGTGACCGAGCTGCATCTGGCGCCCTTGCGCAGATAGGTTTCGCCGATCGAGATGTGGCGGCCCTTGCGCAGGTCGGCCGGCACGCCCGAGCCCGAAACCATCTCGACCTCGGCACCCTCGTCGATCAGGGTGATGTCATGGGTGAACTGCCGCGCCTGGGGCGTTTCCATCAGGGTGAAGCTCTGCACCGGCAGCCGCACCCGGGCGCCGGGCCTGACCCAGATGAAATGGCCGAGCGGGTCATGCATGTGCTCGGCAACCAGCCGGATGTGGTCGTTCTCCTCCGGATCGACCAGCCCGAACATCAGCCCCTGCACGAAGTCATAGCTCTTCAGCGCCTCGGCCAGCGGCAGGATCACCACGTCGGGATCGTTCGACAGCGCCATGCGCATCCGGTGATCGGCCAGAACCGAGGTGCCGGCGCGGGTCGTCTCATCCGCGAAGCCGACATCGTGCAGGATGTCGCGTTCGGCATTGGTCAGATCGTTTTCGGGGGTCGTCGCCAAGTCCATCTGTCTCTCCTTCTGCTTGGCCCGCGCTCAGGCGGCGGCGGGCACGGTGTAGCCATGGGACCGGACATGCCGGAACAGCGCCCCGGGATCGCCCGAGTGCAGCAGGCGCCCGTCCTTCATGATATGGGCGCGGTCGGCCTCGACATGGGACAGGATCAGCCCGGTATGGGTGATGACGAGGCCCGCGCGGGACCGTCCCTTGCGGTCGGTGCTGCGGGTGATCCGGCGGATCGCCTGTCCGATGGCGCTGACATGTTCCAGATCGACCCCGCTTTCGGGCTCGTCGAACAGCATCAGGCGCGGGTCCTGCAGGAACAGTTTCAGGATCTCCCAGCGCTTGATCTCGCCGCCCGAGAAACCGACATTCATGTCGCGGGTCACGAAATCGGACAGATCCAGTGCCGCCGCCTCGCGCGCGAGGATATCCGAGGCGCCAAGGGCCGCGGCAAAGGCCGAGACCGAGACGCCGCCCAGGCTGGGCGGGCGCTGGAAGGCCATCCCGATGCCCAGCCCGGCCCGGTCCTGCAGGCTCAGATCGCGAAGCGGCGTGCCGTCGAAGCGGATCCCGCCGCCGGTGATGCGATAGCCGGGCAGGCCGAGAATGGTGGCCAGCAGGCTGGACTTGCCCGAGCCGTTCGGGCCGAGAAGCACATGCAGCTCTCCGTCGCCCAGTGAAAGGTTGATATCGTGGAGAACCGGTTGCCCGGCCACCTCGACGCACAGGTCGGAAATCTCAAGCATGGCCCCTCACATGATCGATGCGCGGTTCGGCCTGGCTTGAGACTCTTGTCGCTGGGACCGGCAGGAAAAGCCTAACCGCGATCCCGAGTGTTTCAATCAGAATTGAGGTCTGGCGACTGCGTCAAATCGAGCCCCCCGGGCGGCGCTCGGTGGGGAGCGGCCTCATGCGGGAAAGGCAATCCGTAGAAAGACATAAGGAAAACAGCAGCCTGCATTGCCCAGCCGGGACCGGCGACGACCGACATATCCGCCTTGCTGACGGCGCGCCGCGGCACGGGGCAAGGGACAGTCGCGCCGCGATCACGCCGCGCGACGGCGGCCCGCTCCCTGCTCGCCCGACCGACAGGGGGCTGCGCCTTTGCCATGGGCGGGCGGCGGATCCGGGGCTTTCTGCCCGGACGGGGCCGTCCCCTGCCGGTTCAGCCCGGCCCCCGGGCGCGCCGCCCCCTGTTCAGTTGCGGGGCGGCGGGGCCGGGCTCGGCTGGCGCCGGGCCACCGATGGCAGGGTCAGCCAGGGCCCGACCTTCAGCAGGAAGCCCGTGAAGGCCAGGGTCCAGAGCGTGCCGCTCAGAGCCAGCCCGCCAATGGCGCCAAAGCCCTGATCGGGCAGGACCGCGCGTGTCACCGCCGCCGCGCAAAGCAACAGGAACGCGGCGGTCAGCAGCCCTCCGGCCTGAAGCGGCCGGCCGGTATGGCCCATCGAGGCCCGCATCATGACGGCCAGCGTCATCCCCCCGATCGCGCCGATGCCCAGCAGGTGCAGCCCGGCCACCGGCGCCCCCAGCGCCAGCGCGGCAAATCCCAGCGGCAGGAACAGATAGGCGATATGCAGGGTCCAGAGGATCGGTGCCCGCCCACAGCGCCAGCCCCGCCAGCGCGCCAGCCGCACCAGATGCAGACCCGCCAGCCCGGCAAAGGCGGCGGACAGGCCGGGCAGGCCCGGCGCGAAGGACCACAGGGTCAACACCGCGGCGCTTGCCAGAAGCGCCAGCCGGTCGAACCGGCCGAAGGGCGCGGGCAGGGCGCCCGGCCCCTGCCGGCTCAGCCAGTTCCGGGTGAAGCTCGGCACGATCCGCCCGCCGATCAGCAGGATCAGGAAAAGGGTGCAGGCAAAGCCCGCGCGAATGCCGATATCGGCCGCGCCCCGCGTCATCGCCTCGACATGGAAGGTCGCATTGGCGGCGGCCATCAGCCCGACCGGCACGATCACCGCGAGGTTGCGCCAGTTCCGTCCCGCGACGATCTCGATCAGGGCGATTGCCGCCACCGCCAGCAGGAAGGACAGGTCGAGCGCCATCACCGCCCAGGCGGGCAGGGCGATCACCCCCGCGACGGCCAGTCGTGCCAGCAGCCACAGCCCGCTCAGCGCCACCAGCGGCAGGCCGCGTCGGGGCATCCGTCCGGTCCAGTTCGGGATGGCGGTGAACAGAAAGCCCGTCAGGACCGCGGGCACATAGCCGAACAGCATCTCGTGGATATGCCAGTCGCGCGGGCCGAAGGGGCCGGCAATCGCGGCATGCCCGGCCCAGACCGCCAGCCAGAGCGGGATGACCGCCGCCGCGAACAGCGCAGCCAACAGGAAGAACGGCCGGAAGCCGTAGGAAAACAGGGCAAGCCGCGACAGTCTGGTCATGATGGTTCCTTTCCGGATTGGGCGGGGCTCTGCCCGGATTTGCGGCCCTGCGAAGACCTCGTCGCCGCTGTCAAGGCATCCGCGCCGGGAGTTCCCCGAAGGGCCCGGCCGTCCCGGCAGGCTGTTGCGTCCCGGCCAGGCCGATCCGGGGCGGCACCGCCATGCCGCTTGCGAGGGGCGGCGCGCGCCTGGCGCCGGGGATGTTCGCACCGGGGATAGCCGGGCCGGTACCGCGCGGCCCGGGGCCCGTGCCGCCGCCAGTCGTCCGGCGAGTGGGCAGCCTCTCGTCGAGTTCCGGGGCATCCGGCCCGTTCCCGGGTACGAAAGGCCGCCCCGCAATGTCGCCGCGGCCGGGCCTTGTCCCCTTCCGGGAGAGCGCCGATGCGGCACGGGCGATGGGGCTGCCGCAACAGGGGGGACAGCAGATGTCGCAGGGGAAGCCTCCTTTCGCCGTCATATGCGTTTTCATGCCTTCCCTTTTGCGCTGTCGCGGGCCAGACCTCATTGCGTTTCGACAAATTCGGGGCCGGTTCATGGTCGCAAAACTGGATGAAAGCCTGTTGCAGGATGTCGGCCCGTTCCGGCGGCTCGACCGGGGACAGATCCGCGAGATCCTCGATCTGGCCACCGCCCGGCGTTTTGACGAGGGCGCGGCCGTGTTCCGCGAGGGCCACCCGGCAGAGCGTTTCCATCTGCTTCTGGACGGCGTGATCCGGGTCATGCGCATCACCGCCGAAGGCACGGCGGTGACCGCGCTCCATATCCCGTCGGGGCAGCTTTTCGGGATTGCCCGGGCGCTCCGGCGCGAGAGCTATCCCGCCACGGCGATCTGCGCGCGGGACTGTCTGACGCTGTCCTGGCCGATGAGCCTCTGGGACGGTTTCACGGCCCGCTATGACGGCTTCGCCGAAGAGGGCTACAGGACCGTCGGCACCCGCGTCGGCGAGATGAATGCGCGGCTGATCGAGATGGCCACGCAACAGGTGCAGCAGCGCGTGGCGGGGGCGCTGTTGCGGCTGATCGCGCAGTCGGGCCGCGAGGTGGAGGCGGGGATCGAGATCGCCTTTCCGGTGACGCGGCAGGACATCTCGGACATGACCGGCACGACGCTGCACAGCGTCAGCCGCCTGCTGAGCGCCTGGGAAAAGGCGGGCATCGTGGCCAGCCGCCGGCGCCATGTCACCGTGACCGATCCGCAGCGTCTGGGGCTGATCGGCGACGGACGGTAAGCCGCACCGCCGGGCGAATGGGCGCAGGCCCCGCGCCCCGGACCCGGCCGCCGGGCGACACCGGGGGAGGGGCGGAAAGACATCGGAGACATGTCGCGAAAGGTGGCATCGGCGCATGTTCTCGGCGCGAGGGGCCTGTTCGCGATCCAGGCGCCGGGCGGAGCGACGGCCTTCCGAATCCAGGCCTTGTCGGCGTCTGCCTTGGAGGTCTGGCGCCCGGCCGGAGAGCGGCGCATCCCCGGCCGGTCGGGACCCTCTGCGGCAGATCCCGGCGAAAGGGCGCCCGCAGGAGACAAGACGGGCCTGCCTCCGTTCCGGGCGCCCCGCCCCGTCCCCTTTGCGTCAGGTTTCGCCCCAGATCGCCTCGGCGCTCTTCACGACCAATTCCAGCTTGCGCTTCTGGTCGTCCTCGGTGATCTCGTTGCCATGCTCGGTCGAGGCGAAACCGCATTGGGGTGCGACGCCGAGCTGGCCGATATCGACATATTTCGACACCTCGTCATATTTCGCCCTGATCCAGTCCAGCGATTCCAGCTTGCCGGTCTTGGTGGTGATGAAGCCGGGCATGACCCGCTTGCGGCCCTTCGGCAGCGCGGCCAGCGGCTCGAGCCCGCCGGCCCGCCCGGTGTCGTATTCCATCAGGTAGATATCGACCGAGGTGCCGTTGAAGATCGCGTCGGCCGCGACGTGATAGCCGCCCTCGGCCACATGCGAGGAGCGGAAATTGCCGCGGCACATATGCATCCCGATCACCATGTCGGCCGGGCGATCCTTGATCGCCTCTTCCAGCATCCAGGCATATTTGCGGATCAGCGCGTCGGGATCCTGGCCCATGGCGCGGCGCTCCTCGCGCTGGGTCTCGTCGCCGAGATAGGCGAAGAAGATGTCGTCGAGCTGCAGATAGCGGCAACCGACATCGTAGAAGGCCCTGACCGCCTTGCGGTAGGTCGCGGCGATGTCATGGAACATCAGCTCCTGATCCAGATAGGGCTTGTGCTCGATATTCTCGGGAACCATCCGGTAATGGCAGGCCGAGGGCCCCGGGATCGAGATCTTGGCGATGCCCTCGCCCGGCGCCACCAGATCCCTGACATAGGTGAAATGCCGCAGCATCGGGTGATCGGCGGGGAAATCCAGCGGCCCGGTCAGATGCGCCTCGATGGGCGGGGTCTTGTGCTTTGTCTGAAACGGCAGGCTGCGGGTCGAGGGCTTCATGTCCAGCCCGGTCAGCATCCCCATGAAATCGTAATGCCAGAACTGGCGGCGGGCCTCGCCATCGGTGAAGACCTTGAGACCGGCGGCCTTCTGCATCGCAACCATGTCGGGGATCTCGCGGTCCTCGACGGCGCAGAGCTCGGCGCCTTTCAGGCCCTGCATCCTGGCCCCGGCAATCGCCTGCGGGCGCAACAGCGAGCCGACATGATCTGCCCGAGGAAGCGCAGGGCGGAGGGAGGAGGTATCTTCGGTCGTCATCGTGACATGCCTTTCGAACGGCCCGCGCTCGGCGCGCGCCGGAACTGGAAACGAAACCCCGCGACCGGCGTCGCGGAGCGGCGGTGTCACCTTTGCGGAAGGCCGCTCCCGGCACGCCCCACGCGGCCGGAACAGGTGATCGGTCCAGGCAGGTTTCCTGACTCGCGGATGAGCGCCTTGCCCGGCCTTCCCGGCGCGCGCGGCCAGTGGCATTGTCGGGCAGGCTGTCCGCCTACAGTTGCGGGGGCAGTTCCGGCTCCGGCCGACGGGCCGTCCCGGATTCCCTTTTCACCGGACATCGATCCGGCACCTGAACCGCGCCAGAGATGCGAGAGCGGCGCGCGACTGTCAATGCGCCGGGCTTTCAGAAGTTTTCATGACAATGATGAGGGCGCTGCAGGTTCCGCACCTGACCCGGCCCGGTCAGCGCGGTTTGCGCGGCCTGACATAGAGTTCCAGCTTGTGGCTGACGATCTCGAAACCGTGCTTGCGGGCGATCTCTTCCTGCAGCCGCTCGATCTCGTCGGATCTGAATTCGACCACCTCGCCGGTCTCGAGATTGATGAAATGGTCGTGATGCTGTTCGGGGGCCGGTTCGTAGCGCAGGCGTCCGTCCTCGAACATGTGGCGTTCGATCAGCCCCTTCTCGGCAAGCTTGTTCATCGTCCGGTAGACGGTGGCGATGTTGATCCCCGGCTCGATGGCGGCGACCCTGCGATGCAGCTCTTCGACATCGGGATGATCCCCGGCCGCATCCAGCACCTCGAGGATGACCCGGCGTTGCCCGGTGATGCGAAGACCGTGCCGCCGACAGATGTCGAGCAAGGACTCGGGGCTGGCTTTGGTCATGGGGCGTCCGCTCCGTCGGTGATGTCCTGTGCCCGACACCGGAGCGGGCCGGTCGGGCTGAAGCGATGCCATAGCATGAACGCGTGGCAAGGTCATCCGGCTTGACGACAGGCAGGGCCGCCGGACCCGGGCGGCCGGGAAGGCAGGCAGGGGGTGGCAGGCCTCCGGTTGCGGGCTGCAATTGCAAATAACTTGCAACAAGCCATGGGGCTGCTATCTGTATCTGCGACTCTCTTGCAACTGGGCGGCCCGTGCAGGGCGATTGCCCGAACCCTGGAAAGGACGGTCCATGAGCCTGAAGATGACAGGCCTGATCGGGGTGGCGGCTACGGCCGGGCTGATGGCGGGCGCCGCACTTGCGGATGCAGACCGGATGAAGGTGGTGACGACCTTCACGGTCCTGGCCGACATGGCCCGGCATGTGGCAGGCGATGCGGCCGATGTGGTCTCGATCACCAAGCCGGGGGCCGAGATCCACGGCTATGAGCCGACGCCGCGCGACATCCTCCGGGCGCAGGATGCCGACCTGATCCTGTCGAACGGCCTGAATCTCGAGCTGTGGTTCCAGCAGTTCCTGGACCATCTCGGCGACGTGCCCTCGGTCACGCTGAGCGAGGGCATCGACCCGATCCCGATCGCCGAGGGCGCCTATCGGGGCAAGCCGAACCCGCATGCCTGGATGGGGCTCGAGACGGCGCTTGTCTATGTCGACAATATCCTCGACGCCTTTGCCGAGCACGACCCCGCCAATGCCGCGACCTATGTCCGGAATGCCACCGCTTACAAGGACGCGCTGCGCGCCACGCTCGAGCCGCTGAAGGCCGAGATCGCGACCATTCCCGAGGCGCAGCGCTGGCTGGTCACCTGCGAGGGCGCGTTCAGTTACCTGGCGCGGGATTTCGGGCTGAAGGAGCTGTATCTCTGGCCGATGAATGCTGATCGGATGGGCACGCCGCAACAGGTGCGCGCGGTGATCGACGGGGTCAGGCAGAACGATGTTCCGGTGGTCTTCTGCGAAAGCACCGTCAACACCGCCCCGGCCGAACAGGTCGCGCGCGAGACCGGCGCCAGATATGGCGGGGTGCTCTATGTCGACAGCCTGTCGGAACCGGGCGGACCGGTGCCGAGTTATCTCGATCTGCTGAGGGTCACGTCGCAGACCGTGGCGGACGGGCTGAGTGCAACCGCGAACTGACGCCCGGTGGGGCAGACGGCCCTGCCGGGGCGCGACATCCGGCGGGGTCTTTCCGGGAGGAGGGACGGCATGAAGGATGAGCTGAAGACGGACGGGGCGCCGCCGCCAGATGCCGCGAATCCCGACGCCGCAGACACCGCGGGCGGCATCGAGGCGCGCGGGGTGACCGTCACCTACCGCAACGGCCATACCGCGCTGCGAAACGCCTCGTTCCGGATCCCGCGCGGCACCGTCACCGCCCTTGTCGGGGTCAATGGCGCAGGGAAATCCACGCTGTTCAAGGCGATCATGGGCTTCGTGCCGGTGGCGCAGGGCGATATCCGCCTGCTGGGCCTCGGCGTGAAGGAGGCGCTGCGCCGCAACCTCGTCTCCTATGTGCCGCAATCCGAGGAGGTGGACTGGTCCTTCCCGGTTCTGGTCGAGGATGTGGTGATGATGGGCCGTTACGGCCATATGGGCTTTCTGCGCCGGCCCGCGACGGCAGACCGCGCCGCTGTCGATGCCGCGCTCGGCCGGGTGGGGATGCTCGAGTTCCGCCACCGCCAGATCGGCGAGCTGTCGGGGGGCCAGAAGAAGCGCGTCTTCCTGGCCCGCGCGCTGGCCCAGGACGGGCAGGTGATCCTGCTCGACGAGCCCTTCACAGGCGTCGACGTGAAGACCGAGGACCAGATCATCGCGCTTTTGCGCGCGCTGAAGGACGAGGGCCGGGTGATGCTGGTCTCGACCCATAATCTGGGCTCGGTGCCCGAATTCTGCGACCGCACGATCCTGGTGAAGGGCACGGTGCTGGCCCATGGTCCGACCGAGACCACCTTCACCCGCCCCAATCTCGAGGCGGCCTTCGGCGGGGTTCTGCGCCATTTCACCCTGGGCGGGCCCGATCTGCACGAGGATGACGACAGCCGGCAGGTCTCGATCTTCACCGATGACGAGCGCCCGCTGGTGCAATATGGCGAGCGCACCCGCAAGGCGGAGACGCGGGAATGACCGCGCTTCTGGAGCCTTTCGCCTATGGCTACATGACCAACGCGATGTGGGTCTCGGCGCTGGTCGGGGGTGTCTGCGCCTTCCTGTCCTGCTACCTGATGCTGAAGGGCTGGTCCCTGATCGGGGACGCCCTGTCGCATTCGGTGGTGCCGGGGGTGGCCGGGGCCTATATCCTCGGGCTGCCCTTCGCGCTTGGCGCCTTTCTGTCCGGCGGGCTGGCAGCGGGGGCGATGCTGTTCCTGTCGGACCGCTCGGGGCTGAAGACCGACGTGGTCATCGGCATCATCTTCACCTCCTTCTTCGGGCTGGGGCTGTTCATGGCCTCGGTCAACCCGATGTCGGTCTCGATCCAGACCATCACCATGGGCAACATCCTCGCCATCACCCCCGGGGACACGCTGCAGCTGGCGATCATCGGCATCGTGTCGCTGACGGTGCTGGTGCTGAAATGGAAGGACCTCATGGTCACCTTCTTCGACGAAAGCCATGCCCGCTCCATCGGCCTGCGCCCGGGGCTTCTGAAGGCGGTGTTCTTCGTGCTGCTCTCGGCCAGCGTGGTGGCGGCGATGCAGACGGTCGGGGCCTTCCTGGTGATCGCCATGGTGGTGACGCCGGGCGCGACGGCCTATCTGCTCTGCGACCGCTTCCCGAGGCTGATCCTGACTGCGGTCGGCATCGGTGCCGCGACCGGCTTCGCGGGCACTTATCTCAGCTACTTCCTCGACGGCGCCACCGGGGGCGTGATCGTGGTGCTGCAGACCCTGATCTTCCTCGCGACCTTCCTTCTGGCACCGAAACACGGGCTTCTGGCCGCCCGGCGCAAGGCCGCAGCCGCCCTGACGGCGGAGGGGGCGTGATGCTCGACACGTTTCTGATGCCGTTCCAGTTCGGCTTCATGCAGAAGGCCTTCGCGATCGCCCTGATCGTCTCGGTGCCGACGGCGCTGCTGTCCTGCTTTCTGGTGCTGAAGGGCTGGGCGCTGATGGGGGACGCGGTCAGCCATGCGGTTCTGCCGGGGATCGTGCTGGCCTATGTCGCCGGGCTGCCGCTGATCCTGGGGGCCTTCGCGGCCGGGATGCTGACCGCGGTCGCCACGGGGTTCCTGTCCGGAAACAGCCGGATCAAGCAGGACACGGTGATGGGCGTGGTATTCTCGGGCATGTTCGGGCTGGGGATCGTGATGTTCGTCGCGCTCCGGACCAATGTGCATCTCGATCATGTGTTGTTCGGCAACATGCTGGGCGTGGGGGCCGGGGATCTCTGGACTGCGGGGGCGATTTCGGCCTGCGTCAGCCTGGTGCTGGTCGTGAAATGGAAGGATCTGATGCTTTACGCCTTCGATCCGGCCCAGGCGAGAGCCTCGGGCCTGCCGGTCGGGTTGCTGCATTACGGCCTGCTGGCAATCCTGTCCCTGACCATCGTGGCGACGCTTTCGGCCACCGGGCTTGTGCTGGCGGTCGGGCTGCTGATCTCGCCGGGGGCCATCGCCTTCCTGATCGTGCGGAGCTTCGGGCGCATGCTGGCCGTGTCGGTCCTGGTCTGTGCCGTGGCGATGCTGGGCGGAACCTATGCCAGCTTCTTTCTCGACAGCGCACCGGCGGCCACGATCATCCTGGTGCTGACGGGCCTGTTCGTTCTGGCCTTCCTGCGCCGCCTGCAGCAAACCCGGGCCGCGTCCCGCAAGGCCGCTTGACGCGCCCCCACGCCCTTCCGCCGACCTGCCCCTGAGGGCCGCCGCGCGCGCCCCGGGCGATGCAGCTCTGACGGAGGTCGGCGGGGCCGGTGTCATGCGCCCCCGAACAAGTGGACGGCGCGGCTGTGGTTCCGGTCGCTGACGGGCGCCTGCGGTTGATCTGCCTGGAAAAGCCCCGGCCCATGGGCGATGGCGCCGGGCGGTATGGGCGCCTCCTGCCCGCGTGATCCAAGGGGGCGGGGCCGAAGGATCGTCCAGCCACCCCTGCGGTGCCACGCCCCCGGAGATCTGGAGACCCAGCATATCAGGTGCCTGAAGACCGAGCCCATCTCCGGGGCAACCAGATCCGCGAAGAAGACCTCGCGATTTGCCGCGGGGGCGAAGTGCCGTGCCCGGTGCGGCTGGCCGACGGGCTTTCCCCTTCCGGGAAGGCCGCGGGCGGTCGAGGATCGCTTCGCATCCCGAGGGCGGCGCAGAACGAGCTGTAGCGCGGAACAGGTGCGAGGCGCCTGCACCGGCGCGGCCCGGTGCAGGAAGGGGGCTGCTTGATGGCTGAGGCGGCGAAATGCAAGGAAACCTCGCGAATGCGTCCCGGGGTGTCAGGGCTGCCGCACCAGGAGTTTTACGCATCTGCCGCCGGTCCCATGGCGTCGGCGTGATGCTGCCAATGATCGTGACCCCGGAATAAAATCCCGTCTCAAGGGTTGCCATGACAGGCCCCGCGTTACTACCTTAGCGGTATTAAAAGAGGGTATTTCATGAGTGGCTTCTTCCGTCAGGACGCCCGCATGGGCCGGATTTCCACGGTTCTGGGGCAGGATGTCCTGGTGCTCCGCCGGTTCGAGGGCGTCGATCATCTGAACGCGCTGTTCGACTATTCGGCCGACTGCCTCGCCGCCTCGGCCGACATCGATTTCGACCGGTTGATCGGGACCCATGCCACCGTCACCCTCACCACGAAGGAAGGCGAACGCCCTTTCGACGGCATCGTCACCGAGGCGCGCTGGCTGGGCTCGGGCGACAATGGCCACCGCTACCGGCTGCGCCTGCGGCCCTGGGCCTTCCTCGCCAGCCTCCGCCGTAACCAGCGGATCTTCCACAACAAGACCGTGGTCGAGATCCTGACAGAGCTGCTCTCGGCCTATGCGGATGCGGGCGCGCTGACGGTGGAGCTCGCGAACGATTACCCCGAGCTCGAATATACCGTGCAGTACCGCGAGAGCGACCTGGCCTTCGCCTGCCGGATGATGGAGCGGCACGGGATCAGCTACCATTTCCGCCACGCGGACGGCGCCCATGAGATGGTGCTGACCGACCAGGTCGAGGCCCATGACAGCATCGGCGCGCGGCCCTTCCGGCCGGCCGAGGGCCACCACCAGGAGGAGGTCTCGCATTTCCGCGCCTGGCGGCCCGCGCGGCGGATCACGACCGGCGCCATCCGGCTGACGGACTACAACTTCAAGACCCCGGTGGCGGCGATGGAAACCGACCACCTGGGCGACGCCGCCTACGAACAGGGCCAGATCGAAAGCTTCGACTGGCCGGGCGATTACCTCGATCAGGGCCGGGGCCGGGTGGTGGCCGAGCTGCGCGCTGCGGGCGAACGCGGCCAGGACCGGCGTTACGAGGCCGAGGGCGATATCGTCGCGCTTGGCGCGGGCCTCCGGGTGACGCTGTCAGGCGATCCGGTGCCCGGGACCGGCGGCGAGTACATGTGCCTGAGCGCCCGGCACTCCTACACCGCCGACAACTATGGCTCGGGCGGGTCGGACGATGGCGACGGCCGCGCCTATGACGGGCAATATGTCCTGATGCCGGTCGAAGCTCCGCTTCTGCCCGAACAGAAGACCGCGCGGGCCGATGTGCGGGGCCCGCAGACGGCGACGGTGGTCGGCGAAGGCGAGATCGACTGCGACGAATACGGGCGGATCCTGGTGCGGTTCCACTGGGACCTGGACGAGGCCTGGTCGATGCGCTGCCGGGTGTCGCAAAGCTGGGCCGGTGCGGGCTGGGGCGGGATGGTGATCCCGCGGATCGGCATGGAGGTGGTGGTCGAGTTCCTCGACGGCGACCCCGACAAGCCGCTGGTCACGGGGTGCGTCTATAACGGCCGGAACCCGGTGCCCTATGATCTGCCCGCCAACAAGACGGTCTCGACCTTCAAGTCCGACACCCATCAGGGCGCGGGCTATAACGAGTTCCGCTTCGAGGATGAGAAGGACCGCGAAGAGGTCTTCCTGCATGCGCAGAAGGACCACAACACCATCATCGAGAATGACGAAAGCCATTCCATCGGACATGACCGCTCGAAATCGGTGGGCAACGACCAGTCGGAAGCCATCGGCCATGACAAGACCATCTCGGTCGGCAACGACCATCGCGAATCCATCGGCCAGGACATGTATTACACCGTCGGCCGCAACCAGCAGGAAGATTACGGCAAGGACCACATCCACCGCGTCGGCAATATTCACAAGCAGTCGGTCTGGGCCGATCACCTCTACGAGGTCGGCCGCAATTACCAGGGCGAGGTCGCGGGCAAATATGTGCTCGATGTCGGGACCTCGATCACCAACAATACCGGCAAGCACACGCTGATGGCCTTCGAGAGGTTCCAGATCAAGGGGCCGGGCGGCAAGATCACCATCGACGGCTCGGGCATCACGCTGGAAGCGGCCAATATCCGGCTCAAGGGCAATGTCTCGGTCGGCGGATCGGGCTCGGCCCAGGTCCCGACGCTGAAGCTGGCGGCCAAGGAAGGCCTGCCGCTCTGCGAGGAATGCGCCGCCATCAAGGAGGAGGTCTGATGCGCCAGATCGCGCGCGTCGGAGATACCCATGTCTGCCCGCGCAAGGGGCATGGGACCAATGCCATCGTGACGGGCGGCTCTGCGCTGATCGACGGCCGGCCGGTCGCGCGGGTCGGAGACAAATGCGCCTGCGGCTGTGTCATCGTCTCGGGCGCGTCGCAGATGACCTGCGACGACCGTCCGGTCGCGGTCCTGGGCTCCAAGACCTCCGGCGGCGGAACGATCGTTTCGGGCTCGCCGAATCACAAGACGATGTGACCGTGGCCCGGGGCCGCCGATGACGGTCCCGGCGGAAAAGGAAGCAGAGGCGCCCCTGGCCGGACACTCCCGAAAGCGGGTCGAGGCTCTTTCGGGTTTGGCCGCATGGTTCCTGTCAGTCACCGACAGACTGTGCGCCGATCCGGCTGACCCTCTCCTTCCCGCCCCACTGCCGAATCTCAGCCGGGATCGACAAGGGCAATGACGGATTCCGTGGCTTCTGCCATCGTGCCGCGTCGGACAGGCCTGCCCCAGAGGCCGGGCCTGTCCGCCCTTCGCCAGAGCGGCTTGACCTGCATTGCGGAGGCGAGGGGGCCGTAACGGAGGGCGGCCCTTGGAGGATAGGCCCGGCCGCATCGCGCGGGCAGTCTGCGCGGAAAGCCGCCGGTTGGCGCTGTCTTCAAGGGGGGGCATCAAGGGGGCGCGGGCAGCTCTCCTCGAAATCCGCCGAACAATGCGTTAACCAAGCAATACTGTTGTTTCCCAGGGAGATAAGCGATGCGCCTTCCCCGTCTCACATTTGCTGCAGCGGTTGCTTTCGCTGCCACGGCCTCCGCCGCTTCGGCACAGGAGACTCTGAGCGAAGAACAATGCTTCGCGGTGCTGGACGCCATGTCGAAGCTCGAGCTGTCGATGGTCGGAAAGGTGCCGCTCGAGGACGCCCGCGCGGCGCTTTCCGGGCTTCAATCGACGGTTCCGGAAAGCGTCTGGCCGCGCATCGATGACCTGGTGGCGGTCGCGGAGGCCGCACAGGGACGAGAACCGGGCGATCCGGCGCATCCGATGGCGACCGGGCAATTTCAGCAGGCCAGCACGTCCTATCGCGAAGCGCTTGCACCATATTGCCCCGGGTTCCACCTGGATTACTAATGTCGCGCCATGGGGCGGGTCAGCCGCGAACCTGGCTCCTGGACGCCTGCGCCGCGCGGCGGCCCGGATCGGCGACCGGGGCACACCGCTCGGGGGCCTGCTGCCGACTTTCCCATCTCCTGTCGCTGCCCCCGCGCTGTGAGGCAAACGGGCTCTGTGCCCTCCGCTGCGATTCGCCTGATCGGCGGTTTTACGTGTTCAGGCGCAATAAGGGTCCGCGATCTGGCAGGAAACGCGACCTTGCCTGAATAGCCGGCACTGTCGGAAGACCGCCGTTTCCGTGCATCGGGACGAATGACCGGCGTCGTGGCCGGGGGCGGCGGATCTGCGCTCCCGAAAGCGCGGCTTGCGCCCGGCAATGCCTGGTGCGGAGGCATCCGGGCCCGCGCTCGTGGCGGCTGTTTTGTTCTGGCCAGACGAGACCGGAGAGTGGCTTTGATGGCGGCAGGACAGGCCCCGCATCGACGGCGCCTCCGGCGCGGCGCTGCAGGCAAAGGTGACGCTAGGTTAATTTTAGTTGAAATATTCTACTGATTCCCGCCATGATTGAGACAAAGCGGAGGGGATCGCATGGAACGGGCACCGCTGCCTTCGGTCAGGTTCGGGACGGCGTCTGAACTGCGCGCGGCGCTGGTCGGCTGGATCGGCGCAACCGTGCCGGGCTGCCGGGTCGGCGCGCCCGGCGAGAAAACCGGAAACGACGCGGGCGGAGAGGGCCTGCGGGCGGTGCTGCGGCTGGGCGACATCGCCCCCGTTCCCCATGGCGAGGGCCGCGACCTGGTGCTGGCCCGGGCGAGCTACCGGCTGGATCTGGCAGCCGGGGGCATAGCCGAGGCCGAACAGGCGCTGGTCGATCTGATCCTCGGGGGCGCGGGGCATCCGGCCTTCGCGGTCGAGGCCGTGGCGCAACCCGATGCGCCGCTGCCGGGGCTTGCGATCCGGGCCTGTCTGGAACGGCGCCGTGCAGCGCCGGCAGCGCCGCCGGTCAGGATCCACAATGTCGAACTGCGCCCGGGACGACACCCCGGGGAACGGGAGACGGGATAGCGACAGGGGCCGCGCAATCGGGGCCCGTTCAGGGGGAGGGGGACGGCAATGGTGATGACGGTAGCGGCGCCCGGCGTCTATGTTTTCGAAGAGAAGCTGGGCCCGAGGACCATCGAGGCGGTCGGCACCAGCGTCGCGGCGCTGGTGGGGCGGGTGCCCTTGCGCGGGGTCGCGGCGGGAACCCCGGTCCCCGTCAACGGCTGGATGGAGTTCCGCCGCCGCTTCACCGACGAGGACAGCTCCAGCACCGATCTGAGCAATGCCGCCTTCGGCGCCTTCGCCAACGGGCTGCGGCGGCTTTGGGTGATGCCGACCGAGGCCGGCTCCGAGATCTCGGATGACGATCTGCGGCCGCTCGAGGGGATCGACGAGATCGCCATCGTGGCAGCGCCGGGCTATGCCACCAAGGCCAGCCATGACGCCCTGGCGACCCATGCGATGCGCTGCAGCGACCGCTTTGCCCTGTTCGATCTGCCCAAGGACGCGCCGGTCGAGGCGATGACCGAGGTCGGCGGCGCCACCCGGCGCGGGGGGGCCGCGACCGATGGCGGTGGCGACGGCCCCGCCCCTGCTCCGTCTTCGGCCCCGTCTTCGGCCACGGCCAAGGCGGTGCGCCCCTCCAGCATCGATTGCGGCGCCTGCTATGCGCCCTGGCTGCTGATGCAGGACCCGCTGAAGCCCGGCGAACGGGTGCTGGCGCCGCCCTCGGGGCATGTGGCGGGGATCTATGCCCGGGTCGACGCCACCCGGGGCGTGCACAAGGCGCCCGCCAACGAGCTGGTGCTGGCCGCCATCGATGCCGAGCGCCGGATCACCCGCCAGCAGCAGGAGCTGCTGAACCCGCGCGGGGTCAACGCGATCCGGTTCATGGGCGGAGGGCTGAAGGTCTGGGGGGCGCGGACGCTGTCCGAGGATTCGCTCAACCGCTACGTGCCGGTGGTACGGCTGGTGCTGATGATCAGGGAATCGATCGAACAGGGCACGGGCTGGGTGGTGTTCGAGCCGAATTCCTATCCGCTCTGGGAGGCGATCAAGCTCGACGTGCGGGCCTTCATGACCCGGCTCTGGCGCTCCGGCGCGCTGGTCGGGCGGACCCCGGACGAGGCGTTCTTCGTGAAATGCGACGAAGAGACCAACCCGCCCGAGATACGCGATGCGGGCCGGGTCGAGACGCTGATCGGCTTCGCGCCGGTGCGACCGGCCGAATTCGTGATCTTCCGGCTGGCCCAGGTCACGGCCGGGGCCGAGCCCGCCTAGGGCCGGCATGAGGGCAGGGCGCGGCCGCAAGGCCGGGTCCGGGACAGGACGAGGAGGGGGACGATGCCTGAAAACGCCACGGCCGCGCGGCCCGAGCCGCTGCGCAACTACCAGTTCTCGCTGCAGATCCAGAACCGCGAGATCGCGGCCTTCACCGCCTGCACCAATCTTGGGATGCGGATCGCACCGATCCGCTATCGCGAGGGCGGCGCCCATGAGGCGGTGCGCTGGCTGACCGGCGACACCGAATATGGCGAGGTCTGCCTGCGCTTCGGCGTCACCAATTCGACCGAACTCTGGGACTGGATCATGACCGCGGCCGCCGGCGCGGTCGAGCGGCGCAATGTGGCGATCATCCTCTATACGCCCCGGGGCGACGAGGCCTTGCGCTACAACCTGACCGCCGCCTGGCCCTGCGAATGGGCGGGCGCGCATCTGGACGCGCTCGATCAGGGCGTGGCCTATGAATACGTCAAACTGGTCTTCGAACAGATCGCGGCGGTGCCGCGCGCCGCGGCGGCGACCTGAGATGACCGGGCGCCAGGGCTTGCTGGCCGGGACGGTTTCGGCGCTGGGGCGGATCCTGGGCCGGATCGCCCTCCTGCTGTCGAAGCGCGGCGGGGCGGCGGCCGCCTCCGGGGACGGGCCGGGGCCGGGGGACGGGCGGCCACCCGCCCATTGGCTGGCCGCGATCCGCGCCGCCGCGCCCGACAAGCTGGACGGCCCCCGGCTGATCGCCGATTTCGCGGGCGGCATCCCCAACCGGAGCGCCGGGCCGGAACGCGCATCGCCGCCCTCTGCGGCCCCTCCAGTAGGCGTAGAGAGGAGGGCAGCGGAAAGCGGGGCCATGCCAGTCTCTGCGCCGGTATCTGTGCCGGTATCTGTGCCAGTATCTGACCCCGGGTCTGCGGCCTCTGCCGCCTCCCCGCCTTCGGCGACGCCACTTGCGCCTGGCGCACGGGGCCCGCACCCGGCCTCTCCATCGGTGACCCGTTCTCCCGCCGCGCGGTCGCGCAGCCCGTATCCCCGGGTCTCGGTTCTGCCCCCGACCTCGCTGGCGGCTGCGGCGGTCCTGGCAGAGACGGAGCGGGCGGCGCGGGAGGGCGCTCCGGCGACGCCGCCGCGCCGGAACCCGTCGGTGCATGTGCTGCCCTGGCCGGCCCCTGCCGTCCCCTCGATGCCGAGTGAGGACCCTGACGCAGGAGCGGCCCGGGAACGGGCAGGTCGCCATCGGGCGCTTTTGGGTACAGACCAGAGCCGGGGCCGCGAGGAGGGACAAGGCGACAGAGACGGCGAGGGACACCAGCGGCCACAGGGCGGACAGGCTGGGTCTGAGAAAGGGCAAGGCGACTGGCCCGACGATTGGCAAGGACAGGGGCAGGCCGACCCGCATCCCGGGACCTCGATGCCTCCGGATCCTCCCTTGCCTCTGCCGGAGCACGCGGCCCCTGCTGCGGTCTCGCATGTCGTCCCCGCGCCTGTTCCGCCGGGCTTCCCACCGGGCCTCCCCCTGCAGCCGCGACGGTCGGGGCGCGCGGAGGCCTGCGCCGGGACGGTCCGCCTGCCGGTCCGGGCCCCGGGCGTCGATCCGACCCCCGCTTGCGTCCCCGCGCTCGCGGCGGACGGACCGCGCGCAACCCCGCCCGCAACCCCGACCGTTTTCGGGACGAGGGAGGCCGGGCCGGCAAGCATCGCCGATGCGGCCGGGCGGTTCCCGGCCCTGGATCCGGTGCGCGAGGCCGATCCGCTGCCGCCCTTCGAGCGGCGGCTGGACGGTCCCGAGTCGCGCCGGGCGCGGCTCATGCGCGAGCAGGGAGGTGAGCTATGGACCGTGTGATGCTGCTGGTCGACGAGACCGGGGACCAGATCTCGGCCCTCCTGAACCCCGCAAGCCTCAGCTTCCGGCGCCAGTCCGGGCTGCGTCCCCGGCGCCGGATCGGCGCGGCCGTGGTCGGCGGGACCGGCCGCGACGCGCCACTGGTCTTCGCGGGCGACGCGGTCACCGAACTCGAGCTGGAGCTGCTGTTCGATGCCGATTTCGCGGCCCCTGCCGGTCCCGGCCCGTCCACCCCCGCCCCCCGCGACAGTCTTGACGTGCGGCGGCTGACCGCGCCGATCTGGCGGCTGTCCGAGGCGGCGGACGCGCGCGGCGAGGCGCTGGACGACCTGCCCCAGCTGTTCCTGATCTGGGGCCGTGCCACCAAGCTGCGCTGCCGCCTGATGGGGCTTTCGGAACGGCTGGAACGGTTCGACGCGGTGGGCATCCCGCGCCGGTCCTGGCTGGCGCTGAGGTTCCGGGTGTTCCAGGAGGCCGAGGAGGACCCGCGCGGCTATCTGCCTCTGCCCGCGCCGGTTCTGGCAAGCTTCCCGGACGAGGCGCCGGTGCCGGGGGCGCTGGCGGGGCCGCCCGACCCGGATCTGCCCGGGCTGATGATGGACCGAAGCCCCGGCGTCACCGTGACCGGCGGCGCGCGGCTCGATGAGATCGCCGCGCGCTGGCTGGGCTCGCCCGCCGACTGGCGCTGGCTGGCCGTCCTCAACGACCTGACCGATCCGCTGCGGCTGGAGCCCGGCAGCGTGCTGAGCCTGCCGCCGCCCGGCGCCGCTCCGGGCGCCCCGACCACGGGGGCCGCGCCATGACCGAGATGCCCCGCCCCGGCCGCGATCTGGAACGCAAGCTGACGGTGCGGCTCGACGGCGTGCCGCTGGCGCCCGCGGCGGTCGATGCCCTGACCGGGATCGAGCTGCGCCAGACCGCCTCGGCGCCCGCGCTTTGCGAGCTGTCCCTCGAGGCGGGCGGCACTCTGCCGCTGGATCCGGGCGCACTGACGGGACAGCGGCTCGAGATCGCGGCGGGGCCGGGGGCCGTGCTGTTCGAGGGCAGCATCGGCGCGGTTGCCACGGGCCGGGCGCGGCCGAACCGAAGGACACTGCGGATCAGGGCGCATGACCCGCTGGTGGCGCTCTATCGTTCCGCGCTGCCCGCGCGGCACGAGGCCGACGGGCTGGATGCGCTGGCCCGCGCGATCCTCGGCCGCCACGGGCTGACGCTGCGGTGCGAAAGCGGGGCGCCCTGTCCGGCGGTGCTGTTGCAGCACGGCACCGACGATCTGCGGTTTCTGGCCCGGCAGGCGGCGAAGCTGGGCTTTCATCTGGCCGCCGAGGGCCGGGCCGTCGATCTGTTCGGCGCGGACGGGCTGGGTGCGCCCTTGCAGCTGTCCTTCGAAGGCGGCTTGCTCGAGGCCGAGATCGAGGAGAACGCGCTTGCGGGTTTTGCCGCCACCCGGCTGACGCTGTGGGATACGGGGCCGAACCGGCCGCTTGCGGGGGAAAGCCCGGGCGCTGTGCCGGGCCGGGCGGGCGAGGTCACGCTGGCGGCGGAGCTTTACGAGCCGCCCGTTACCGCGGACTGGCTGAGCGGCACGCGCGCGGCCCAGCATGGCTCGGCCGCGCGCCGGATCTCGGGCGTGGCCCTTGGCGATGCCGCGCTCAGGCCGGGGCGGCGGATCACGCTTGGGCTGGAGCCGGGTCGGACCGCCGGGGGCACCATCGCCGAGACCCTGCACCGGGTCGAACCGGGGCTGGGCTGGGTCACCGAATTCCGCACCGGGCTGCCCGCCTGGGTGCCCTCCGGGGGCATGCTGGCGGCGCCGGGCAGCGTGTCAGAGGTCTCGGGCGGGGACGATCCGCTGCTGCGGCTGAAACTGGACCTCTGCGACGGGCTGGAAACCGACTGGCTGGCGGTGGCTTTGCCCGGCGCCGGGGCCGACAAGGGCATGATCGCGCTGCCCGAACCGGGCGACCGCGTGCTGGCGCTGGTCTTCGCCGAGAACCCTGCCCATGGTTTCGTGCTGGGCGGGCTATACGGCGAACAGCAGGTGCCGGGGCTGGGGCGCGGCCCGGACGGGGTGCGGCCCTATCTTCTGCGCACGCCGCGCGGCCAGCAATTGCTGCTGAGCGACCGGGGCGCCCGGGTCGAGCTGCGCGCCAGCGGCGGCAGCCGTCTGACCGCCGGGCCGTCCCGGACCGAGCTGCATTCGGCGGGCGATCTGGTGATCGAGGCGCCGGGCCGGGCGATCACGATCCGGGCGGCAAGCATCGGTTTCGAAGAGGGGTAGCATGCGGGTCCTGGTCGAACCGGCAACAATCGTCTGTGCCCATGGCGGCACGATCCCGCAGCGGGCCTCGCAGGGTTTCGTGACGGTGATGGGCGCCCCCGTGCTGGTCGGGCCCGATCCGGTGCCGCGGCGGGTCGATCTCTGCCCGCTGCCGCCGCCCCAGAAGAAATGCCTGACCACGATCACCGTCACGGCGGGCTATTCGCGCTTCGTGACCGTCGGCGGGCGGCCGGTCTGCCTCGACACGCTGGCGGGGCTCACCGAGGGCTCGCCGGTCGGCACCTGGCGCGTGCTGGCGCCGGGACAGGCCCTGGTGGAGTGCAGCGCATGATCGCCCGGAGCGCCATGCTGCAGGGGATCGGGTTCGGCCTGGGGACCGGCGGGGGCGCATCGCGGGCCGCGGGGCCGGGGATCGGCCATACCGGCGCGCTGCTGCTTGTGCCCGAGGCCGCCTGCATCCGCCAGGATCTGCTGCTGCTGCTCCTGACGGTGCCGGGCGAGCGGGTGATGCGCCCGGCCTTCGGCTGCCATCTCGACCGGCTGCTGTTCCAGCCCAATGACGCGACGCTGGCGGGGCTTGCGATCCATTACGTGCGCCAGGCCGTGGCCCGGTTCGAGCCGAGGATCGAGATCGTCGGCCTCGATGCCGGGCGCCCGGCCGGGGCAGGGCCGGATGCGGAAGCCGGGGCGGGCAACCTGCTCGAGATCGTGCTGAGCTACCGGATCCGCCGCAGCCGGACCGAGGACGGGCTGGTGTTGCGGGTCGATCTCGATGCGGGGGGCCCGCCATGAGCCTGCCGCTGCCGCAGCTGGACGACCGCGATTTCGCGGCCCTGGTCGAGGAGGCGCTGGCCCGTGCCCGGCAGAGCTGCCCGGACTGGACCGACATGTCGCCCGCCGATCCCGGCCGCGCCCTGATCGAGGCCTTCGCCCATCTGACCGATGTGATGATCTTCCGGCTGAACCGGCTGCCGCGCAAGCTTTACGTGGCCTTCCTGAACCTTCTGGGCGGCGAGCTGCGCCCGCCCTCGGCCGCGACCGCGATGCTGGAGTTCCGCCGCGAGGAAGGCGAGGCGGATCTGGCTCCGGCCGCCGTGACGATCCCCGCCGGCACCCGGATCGGCGGCCGGGGCGAGGGCGCGCCGGTCTTCGTGACGCTGGAACAGGCGGTGCTGGCGGCCGATGCCCCAAGCGTCTCGGTGCGCGCGATCCATGCCGCCTGGGTCGAGGGAGAGCTGCTCTCCGAGGGGGTCGAGGGTCCCGGCGCGGTGCTGGCGCTGGCGCAGGGTCCGGTGATCGCGCCTCTGCCCTATGAGAGCGGCATCCTTCTGGGCGTCGAGGAAAGCGCGGGCGGGCGCCCGATGCGCCGCTTCGGCGGGCGGGATTTCGCGCTCTGGCCCGGGCTCGAGACGCCGTTCGAGCTGTTCTCGGACGGCCCGGGCTTTTACTGCGCGCGGGCTGCGGGGCGGATCTTCCTGCCGCGCGCGGCCCCGGGCAGCGCGGGCGTGCCCCCGCGCGATGCGCAGATCCGGGCCTGGTATCTGACCGGCGGCGGGGCGGCGGGCAATGTTGCGGCCGGAACGCTGAGCGACCTGCGCGACCCGCTCCCGGGGCTGACGGTGCGCAATCCCGAACGCGCGGCGGGCGGGCGCGACGCCGAGCCGCTGGAAGCGGCGCTGGAACGCATCCCGCGTGAGGTGTTTTCCGACCGCCGCGCGGTCACTGCCCGCGATTTCGAGGCCATCGCCACCGGCGAGGGCGGGGTGGCGCGGGCCCAGGCGCGGACCGGGGTGCAGCTCTGGGCCCATGCCGAACCGGGCACGGTCGAGCTGCTGCTGGTGCCCGAACCGGCGCCCGGCCAGTCCGATGCGGTGGGCCGCCGCGCCGGGATCGAGCCGTTGCAGACCGAAGAGCTGCGCGGCCGCATCGCCCGCCTCATCGCCGCGCGCAAGCCGCTGGGGGTGACGGTCAATGTCGCCTGGGCGCGGCTGAAACCGCTGTCGATCCGGGTCGATGTCGAGATCGAGCCCGACGCGCCCGAGGACGCGGTCCTGCGCCGGATCGAGGCGAGGCTCGACCGGCTGATCTCGCCCTTCCGCGACTGGCCGCCGGGCCGTCCGATCCGGCCCGCCGATGTCTATGGCACGGTGCTGGCCGAACCCGGGGTGCGCAGCGCCCGTTCGGTGGTCTTCGAGGTCGCCGAGGCGCCCGATACGGATGTCCGCGACGCGGTGCCCGACCCGCATCAGCCGCGCACCTGGTTCGCGGCCGCGGGCGACGCCATCTTCCGGTCGCTGAATGACGGCGCCAGCTGGGAAAGCGTCGCCCGGCAGGAGGGCTGTCCGGCGGTCGCGATGCGCCCGCATCCGACGCGGCCGGGACTGGTCGCCGCGGTCTGGGCCGAGGGCGGGAACCATACCGAGGACGGCGCGCGGCTGGCGGTCAGCTTCGATTGCGGCGAAACTTGGCAACGCGACGCGATCCGCTTCGACAGCTGGATCTACGACCTGGCCTGGCTGGGACGGGCGTCCGATCCGGTGCTGCTGATCGCCACCCGCTCGGGGCTTTACACTTGGCAGCTCCGCTCCGAGGCCCTGCAGCGGCGGCTTCCGGTCGCGGCCGGGGTGGATGCGGTGGGCGCCTATGCGGTCCTGGCCACCGAAACCGCGCTCGGCCGCCCGGTGGTGGTGCTGGCGACGCGGGAACAGCGGGGGGTGTGGATCTCCTACGATCCGCTGGAGCCGGGCAGCTTCGTCGCGACCGGGCTCGAGGGCAGCGACATCCGGGTGCTGGACGCGGCCGATCTGGCGGGCGGGCGTTATATCTGGGCGGGTGCGCGGGCCACCGGCGGCAGCGCGGGCGAGGGCGCCTTCCGGCTGACCCTGCCCGAGCGGCCGCAGGATCTGGACGCCTGGCAGCCCCTGCGCGCGCACTGGCGGGGGGGCTCGTGCCTCGGCTTCGCCTTTCTCGGCAGCCGCGCCTATGCCGGGTCCTTCGATGCCGGGGTGCTCGAGGCCGATCTGGCGGCCGATCCGCTGTCCTGGACCGCGCCCGAGGTCGATATTGGCCTGCCCTTCCGCAGCCGCGAAAACCTGTTCGAGCCGGTCGCGGCGCTGGCCGCGCGCGCCGCCGGTCCCGGCGGGCCCGAACTCATGATGGCGGCCGGTCCGCGCGGGCTTTATGCGCGGGGCGAAGGCGGCGGGCCCTTCGCCGCCACCTCGCCGACCCTGTTCGAGAACGAGGTCCGGCTGCCCGCGCCCTGGCTCTTCGCCTCGGAGCCCCATCGCATCAGGGTGATCGGATCCGATGACACGCCATGAGATCGCAGCCCTCCTGCCCGAGATCCTGCGCGAGGCCGACCGCCCCGCCTCGCCCTTCCGCGCGCTGCTCGAGGCGATGGTCGGGCTGGCCGATCCGGTCGACCGCGAGATCGACGGGCTCGACGTCCAGATCGACCCCAGGCGCTGCCGCGACCGGATGCTGGGGATGCTGCTGGGATGGCTGGATCTGGGGCCGGTGGCCGCGGCGGTCGCGCGCCATGTCCGCGATCCGGCCCTGCGCGATGCGCGGCTCCGGCGGCTGGCCTTGGCCGCGCCCGCGCTGCTGCCCCGGCGCGGCACCCAGGCCGGGCTGCGCGACATGCTGGCGGCGGCCTCGGGGCTGGAGGCGCTGCAGCTCTGCGAAAGCCGACCCGGCGACGGCCCGGGCCTTCGCCCGTTTCATGTGGTCATCGAATATCCCCGGCCCGAAAGCCCCGTCCGCGCCCTGATCCGGGAGGTGGCCGAGCTGGAGAAACCGGCCTTCGTCAGCTTCGAGATCGTCGAATTCTCCGCAACCGAAGACCGTGAGGAAGGAACCTGAGGGAATGCCAAGTTTCGAGATCGACGCCCCCCAGCTTGTGATAGAGCCTTCCGGCAGCGTGCAGGTCGGCATTTCCAACCGGGCCAACCAGGCCCGGAGCTGCCGTCTGCAGATCGCCTCCGAAGATGCCGAGACCGCGGGCTGGGTCGCGATCTCGCCCTGGCAGGAACGCAGCCTGCAACCGAACGAGCGCAGCGAAATCACGCTGAGCGTGACCCCGCCGCCCGATGCGGCGACCAAAGCGGCAACCGGTCCGCGGCGGTTCCGGCTGCTGGCGGTCGAGGTCTCGAACCCCGACGAGGATGTCGCGCGCAGCCCCGATTTCCGCTTCGATCTGCCCGGGGGCGGGGGCGCCAGGACGCCGCTCTGGCCGTTCATCGCCGCGGGGGTCGCGGCGCTTCTTCTGGTGATCGGGGTCGGGGCCTATCTGTTCTGGCCGCCCGGGACGGCACTGGTGCCGGGGCTGAGCGGGCTGCAGCTTTCCGAGGCCGAGGCCCGCCTGAAAGAGGCCGATCTGGTCCTGGGCGATGTCGAGGATCGGGAAACCGGCGGCGCTGCGCCGGGCATCGTTCTCGCTCAGGATCCGGGCGAGGGCGCCGAGCTTGCGCGCGGCTCGGCGGTGGCGCTGACCGTGTCGATCGAGCCGACCCGGGCCGAGGTGCCGAACCTGGTTGGCCTGAGCCAGGCCAACGCCGAGAACATCCTGCGCGATCGCGGGCTGCGTCTGGGACGGATCTCGACCCGGGAAAGCGGCGGCGTTGCGCCGGGAACGGTGCTTGCCCAGGACCCGGCAGCGAGCGCCGGGCTTGCGCCGGGCTCGGCGGTGGCGGTGGTGCTGGCAGCCGCGCCGGAGGAGGCGGTCGACGAGGACTGCATCCGCCACGATCCGGGCCGCATCGCGGCAAAGCAGATCGGCGGCCGCTGGAAGATCGTCGAGGGCAGCCACTGGATGCTGGATTTCGGCACCGATGGCGACAGCGCGAAGAAGGCGCTGGCGGTGCTGCAGGCCTATGGCGCCGACCGGATCTGCTATGTGAGCCGGCCGCAGCCACCGATGATGTATATCCTGAACGGCGACAGCGCCCCGGCCGCCACCGCCGCGACCCGGCAGAGACTGGCGGCGGCGGGGATCGGCCGCGAGGATTGCATCGGTTTCGATCCGGCGACGCTGGATCTGGAAAGCGGCGGCTCGGGGGTGACGCTGGTCAGCGACCGCAGCCGGATGATCCTCTTTCGCAACATGGACGAGGCGAAGACGGCGCTGAGGGTGATCCGCAAGCACGGTTTCACCCGGCAATGCTTCGTCGGCCGTCCGAACCCCGAATTCCGGTATTTCCTGCGCTGAACTCTATGAAAGGAGACAGAAATGGCGCTTGCACTTCCTGTGACGATGAAGAAGGCGGTTCATGTGATCGGTATCCTGTGCGCGGCTGCGGCCGGGCTTGCCCTGATCATCCACGGCGCGATCATCACCAGGGCGCCGCTGGAAATCGCCTGGGGCGCGATCTTCCTGGCCGGGGCGCTCCTTGCCGTGCTCGGCGGGGCGACGGCCAGCCCCCGGGGCGGCATCGACCCGCCCTCAGTGGGGGCGAAATTCACCCGGATCGCCGACTGGGCCTGGTATTGCATCGCGGCTCTCGTGGTGGTGGGCATCGTCCTGAGCTTCGTGATCTAGGCCGGGCGCAATGGGGGTGAAGGGCGCGGTCGCGCTGTTGCTGGTCTTCGGTCTCGTCTTCTACCTGACGCTGGGGGCGGGGCTGATGACCGGACGCGGCACCGGCCCGCCCGATCCCGAAAATTTCAGCGCCCCGGGATGGACCGGGGCGCTGGACCGGCTCGTCGCGCCGTTCCGGCCGCGGCTGGACCTGTCGCAGACCCGCTTCGTCTTTACCGAGGCCGGCTCGATCGAGCTGCCGCGGATTTCGGGCGAGGCGATGCGGCGGGCCAGTTTCGCGGTCGAGGGACGGGCGCGGCTGATCTATTCCTGCCCGGGATGCGACGGGGATCAGGTCTGGCCAGAGGAAGGGACCCGCGATTTCGGCAAGGTGAGCTTTGCGGTCTTCCCCTCGGGCGGGCGGATCCTGGTCCGTCCCCAGAGCAGCCGGGTGGTGCTCAGCTTACGGGACGGGCGGTGAGAAGCGAACGGATCGCACGGATCAGCCCCGGCAGGGTGCCGATGAACAGCGCCACGATCCAGACCAGCGCGAGGACCGAGGTGATCAGCGCCGCCAGCGCATCGGCGATCGAGGCGAGAAAGCCCGGCACCAGGGCATGCAGGACTGCCGTCAGCCAGGTCAGGGCCAGCGAGCTGGCAATCACCAGCATCAGGGTCTTCATCTTCAGGAAGCGCTGATGGGCGAGGATCAGGCAGATCGCGAAGCCGAGCTTGAAGGCCATGATCAGGGCCAGCGCGGCGGCGGCCTTTCCAGTCGGGAAATCCGCGAAGGCGGCGAAATAGGCCAGGGTGCCGAAAGGGACCGCCAGAAGCAGGGTCAACATCAGCATCAGCGCCGCGAAGGCCGCGAGGATCAGGGCCAGCACCGCAAGGCCGCCGATCAGCGCCAGCAGGATGCCGATGGCCGCCTGCACCCGTCCCGCCAGCGCGGGCCAGAGCAGGGCCAGCGCGATGGCCAAGGTGGCATAGACCAGGATCAGGTCGATGGCGGCAAGGTAGGGCACGCCGAAGCCGGGCGAGATATCGGACAGCCCTCCCCCCGGTGGCGGCACCAGCGCGGGCCAGGCCAGGGCCAGACCGATCTCGAAGGAGACCGCGAAGGCCAGCAGCACCAGCGCCAGCACGAAGAACGGCATGCGGAGGGTCTCGGTCACGGGGCGGCATCCCCTTTGCGCGAGCGTGTCGGGACATGATACCGCAGAAGGCGGCCTTCTCAAGCATAGTCTCGGGCTCATTCTTGGGCGCGGTGTCGGGACGGGCGCCGCCCGGCGTCGGGCAGGGCAGGGGTCGCGGAAGCACAAGGCGGCGGGCAGTCATCGCAGTTGCAGGGGGCTTGGCGCGCCAGGGCTTCGGTCCCCGGCCCTTGTCGGGTCCGGGCCGGGTCCGGGCCGGTTTTTCGCATCTTGGGGACGGCTCCGGAAGCGCTGTCCGGATGAGCCGGGCCGCCTGTCCCGGCGGGGGCACAGAGGACCGGTGCCGGGCGGATAAGGCGACGGTCTCCGCCATGCCGGGGCCGGCGCGGGGCGCGCGAGGCGGCATGATCGCGGCCCCCTGCACGCCTCTCTGTGGGAGCCTCTGCGGGGGCATCGTCTTCGGATGGCCCAGCCATTCGGCACCGACCTGGGAATGCGGGGCGCCGCGACCGCAGCGGCCCGGGTCCGATCCGCCCTGCACTGGCGTCCCGCGCCCGGGACGCCCCTTGCGGCACCGCCCTCGCCGGGTCAGAGCCCGCGGGCGATGACCATGCGCTGCACCTCGCTGGTGCCCTCGTAGATCTGGCAGACCCGGACGTCGCGATAGATCCGCTCGACGGGATAATCGGCCAGATAGCCATAGCCGCCATGGATCTGCAGCGCCGCCGAACAGACCTCCTCGGCCATTTCCGAGGCGAAGAGCTTGGCCATGCTGGCCTCGGTCAGGCAGGGCCTGCCCGCCTCGCGCAGGCGGGCCGCGCGCAGGACCAGAAGCCGCGCCGCGTCGATCCGCGTCGCCATGTCGGCCAGCCTGAACGCGACCGCCTGATGCTCGGCGATGGGGCGGCCGAAGGTGATCCGCTCGCGGGCATAGGCCAGCGCCGCCTCATGCGCCGCGCGCGCCATGCCGACGGCCTGCGCGGCGATGCCGATCCGGCCACCCTCGAGATTGGACAGTGCGATCCGGTAGCCCTCGCCCTCGGCGCCCAGCAGGTTCTCGGCCGGGACGCGCATGCCGTCGAAGGCCAGCGCGCAGGTGTCCGAGGCGTTCTGGCCGAGCTTTCTCTCAACCGAGACGACCTCGTAGCCGGGGGTATCCGTCGGGACGATGAAGGCCGAGATGCCCTTCTTGCCCGCCGCCTTGTCGGTGACCGCGAAGACGATCACCACCGCGCCGTTCTGGCCCGAGGTGATGAACTGCTTGGCGCCGTCGATGACATAGTGATCGCCCTCGCGCCGCGCCGTGGTCTTCAGCGCCGAGGCGTCGGAGCCCGCCTGCGGCTCGGTCAGGGCAAAGCCGCCGATCCACTCGCCCGCGGCCATCTTCGGCAGAAACCGGGCCTTCTGTTCTTCGGTGCCGTAGCGCAGGATCGGCATGCAGCCCACCGAACTGTGCACCGAGACGATGGTGGAACAGGCGCCGTCGGCGGCGGCGATCTCTTCGAGCGCCAGCGCATAGGCCACCATGCCGGTATCCGAGCCGCCATGGGCCTCCGGTACCAGCATGCCCATGAAACCCAGTTCGCCCAGCTCGGTCATCTCGGCGCGGGGGAAGGCATGGTCACGGTCGCGGGCGGCGGCGCCGGTGGCAAGGCGCCCCTGCGCGAAGGCGCGCGCGGCCTCGCGGATCTGGTCCTGCTCTTCCGTCAGCATCAGGCGAACCTTTCCACGGCCATGGCGGTGGCCTCGCCGCCGCCGATGCAGAGCGAGGCGACGCCGCGTTTCAGCCCGTGGGTTTCGAGCGCCGCGAGCAGCGTCACCAGCACCCGCGCCCCCGAGGCGCCGATGGGATGACCAAGCGCGCAGGCTCCGCCATGGATGTTGACGATGTCATGCGAGAGCCCCAGATCGCGGATCGCGGCCATGGCGACGACGGCGAAGGCTTCGTTCACCTCGAACAGGTCGATTTCGGACAGCGTCAGCCCGGTGCGCTCGGTCAGCTTGCGGATCGCGCCGATGGGGGCGGTCGGAAACAGCGAGGGCTTGTCGGCATGGGTGGCATGGCCGAGGATGCGGGCCAGGGGTGTCAGGCCCCGGCGCTCGGCCTCGGAGGCGCGCATCAGGACCAGCGCGGCGGCGCCGTCCGAGATCGACGAGCTGTTGGCCGCAGTCACGGTGCCGCCCTCGCGGAAGGCGGGTTTCAGCGCGGGGATCTTCTCGGGGCGGGCCTTGCCGGGCTGTTCGTCAGTGTCGATCACCTGCTCGCCCTTGCGCGTGGCAAGGATCACGGGCGCGATCTCGGCCCGGAAGCGGCCTTCTGCGATGGCGGCATTGGCGCGCTCGAGCGAGGCGATGGCATAGGCGTCCTGGGCCTCGCGGGTGAACTGGAAGGCCTCGGCGCAATCCTCGGCGAAGGTGCCCATCAGCCGGCCCCTGTCATAGGCGTCCTCGAGCCCGTCGAGGAACATGTGGTCCTTCACCTCGCCATGGCCCATCCGGTAACCGCCCCGTGCCTTCGGCAGCAGATAGGGGGCATTCGACATGCTCTCCATCCCGCCCGCGACAACCACCTGCGCCGAGCCGGCGGCGATCAGGTCATGGGCCAGCATCGCGGCCTTCATCCCCGAGCCGCACATCTTGTTGACGGTGGTGGCGCCTGCGCCCAGGGGCAGGCCGGCCGCCAGCGCCGCCTGCCGGGCGGGGGCCTGGCCCTGGCCCGCGGGCAGCACGCAGCCCATCAGGATCTCCTCGACCGCCTCGGGCGCGAGCCCGTTCAGGGCGGCGCGGATCGCGGTGGCGCCGAGGCTCGGGGCATCCGCCGCGGCAAGATCGCCCTGAAAGCCGCCCATGGGGCTGCGCCGGGCGCCGGTGATGACGATGGGATCGGAGGTCATGTCGGTTTCCTCATTTCGGGGCCATGCGAAGCGCGCCGTCCAGCCGGATCACCTCGCCGTTCAGCATCGGGTTCTCGACGATCGCGCGGACCATCTGCGCGTATTCCTGCGGACGGCCCAGCCGGGGCGGGTAGGGCACGGTGGCGCCGAGGCTGTCCTGTACCTCCTGCGGCAGGCCCGCCATCATCGGAGTCGCGAAGATGCCGGGCGCGATGGTCATGACGCGGATCGCGTGGCGCGCCAGTTCGCGGGCGGCCGGAAGGGTCATCGCGGCGATGCCGCCCTTCGAGGCCGCATAGGCGATCTGGCCGATCTGGCCGTCGAAGGCGGCCACCGAAGCGGTATTGACGATCACGCCCCGTTCCTCGCCCTCATTGCCCGCCATCGCCTCGGCGGCGAGACGCATCATGTTGAAACTGCCGGTGAGATTGATGCCGATGGCGCGCCGGAAGCTGTCCAGCCCGTGCGGCCCGTCCCGGCCCAGAAGCCTTTCGCCCGGGGCGATGCCCGCGCAGTTCACCAGCACATGGAGCCCGCCGAAGCTCTCGCATGCGGCGGCGACGGCCGCCTGGGCGTCCTCGCCCGAGGTGACGTCGGTCTGCACGAAGCGGGCGGCCTGGCCCAGCTTTTGCGCCTGTGCCGCGCCGGCCTCGGCATCGATGTCGGCCAGCAGCACGCGGCCACCCGCAGCCACGGCCATTTCGGCCACCGCCGCGCCAAGGCCCGAGGCCGCGCCGGTGACCAGAAAAACCCGGTTCTCGATCTGCATGGGATATCCTTACCTGACGTTCTGCTTCTCGACCTCGGCCTTGCGCAGCAGGAAGCGCTGGATCTTGCCCGAGGGGGTCTTGGGCAGGCTGTCGACGAAATCGATCAGCCGCGGATAGGCATGGGCCGAGAGCCGTTTCCTGACATGTTGCTGCAGCTCTTCGCAAAGCGCGTCGCTGGCCTCATGGCCCTTGCCGAGGATCACGAAGGCCTTGACCAGCTCGGTGCGCTCGGGGTCGGGGATGCCGACCACGGCGGCCTCGATCACGGCCGGGTGCTCGATCAGCGCGCTTTCGACGTCGAAGGGGCCGATCCGGTAGCCCGAGGAGGTGATGACGTCATCCGCCCGCCCGATGAAGCTGAGCGAGCCGTCGGGCTCGATCTCGACGGAATCCCCGGTGCGGTAATAGCCGTCCCGGATCGCCGGCGTCTCGGTGCCGTAATAGCCGGTGAACCACAGAAGCGGCGAATTCGCGATGTCGACAGCCAGTTCGCCGGGGCAGTTCGGGGGCTGTTCGTTGCCCGCCTCGTCCAGCACCGCGATCCGGTAGCCGGGCATGGCATATCCGGCCGAGCCGGGGCGCACGTCATGGGAAAGCCCGTGATGGTTGTTCACGCACATGCCAAGCTCGGTCTGGCCGTAATGGTCGTGGATCGCGACCGAGAGATGCTTTTCGAACCAGTGGATGATCTCGGGGTTCAGGGGCTCGCCCGCAGATGAAACGGTGCGCAGCCTGCCCTTGATCGGGGCCACGGCCTCGGGGCCCGCCGCGATCAGCATCCGGAAGGCGGTGGGAGAGCCCGCGAGGCTGGTGATGCCCAGCTCGTCGATCAGCCGGATCGTGGTCTCGGCCGAGAAGCCGCCCTCGTGCAGCGTGGTCGCGGCGCCCAGCAGCAGCGGGCCGCAGACGGCGTAGTAAAGCCCGTAGGCCCAGCCCGCATCGGCGAGGTTCCAGAAGCTGTCCTCCTCGTGCAGGCCGATGCCGTCGCGCATGTAGACCGCGAAGGCCAGCATCGCGCGTTGCGGCACCATCAGCGCCTTGGGCAGCCCGGTGGTGCCCGAGGTCGACATCACCATGAAGGGCGCGTCCTTGTCGCGCAGGACCGGGGCGAATTCGGCCGGGGCGGCGGCGCGCTCGGCGCAAAGATCGATATCGCCCGCCGGCCGCGGGTCATCCGCGCCGCGGATCAGTGCGACAGGCGGGCAATCGGGGATCTCGTCCAGCTTGTCGCGTTGGGCGGCGGTGGTGACGATCATCCGGGTGCCCGCGCAGACCAGGCGGTGCTCGATGGCCTTGGGGCCGAAGGCGGTGAAAAGCGGCTGATAGACCGCCCCCAGCCGCCAGACCCCGAGGATGGTGGCGATCAGATCGAGGGTGCGGGGCAGAAGACCGGCCACCACGTCGCCCGGGCCGACGCCATGGGCCTTGAGCACATTGGCCGTGCGGGCGGAAAGCTCGCGCAGGTCCTCGAAGGTGTATTCGGCAAGGTTGCCCTCGGCCGGGACGGCGCGCAGGGCCACCAGGTTCCGCCCGCAATGGCGATCGCAGCATTCGACGGCGGCATTCAGCCCGGCATCCAGATCGCCCGCGAGGCTGGCGATCTCGTCCTTGATCGAGAAGCGGGCATGGGCATCGGCGTAATCGCGGCGCGCGATCCGGTCTATCTTCATATGTCGTCCTCCCTGACCCCTCCGCCCGCGTCTTCGGGGCGGCCTCCCGGGGTCCGGTGACATACTGTCGCGGGGACGCATTGCAAACAATGTCGCAATCGTCCAAAATCGGTGATCGGTTTTGCAATGGATTCAGGTCGGGAAATGCAACGACGGATCGTCTCGGCCGGGTTCGTGGCGGATGCGCTGGCGCCTCTGGCACAGCGCGGCATCGACCCGGGCCCGCTGCTGGCCGGGGCCGGGATCGGGACCGCGGACGGGCCGGTGACCAACCAGGAATACGGCCGATTATGGCTGGCGGTGGCCGAGGCCCTGGGCGACGAGTTCTTCGGGCTGGGGGCGCGGCCGATGCGGCCGGGCGGCTTCGTGTTCCTGGGCCATGCGGTGCTGCATGCGGCGACGCTGAATGTCGCGCTCAGGCGCGCCCTGCGCTTTCTGGGCGTCCTGCTCGAGGATCCGAGCGGCGCCTTACGGGTGAGCGACGGGCAGGCCGAGATCGTGCTGAGCGACCGGCGCGGGCTGCGCTCGGCCTTTGCCTACCGGACCTACTGGCTGGTGCTGATGGGGCTGTCCTGCTGGCTGATCGGGCGGCGGATCCCCTTGACGCGGCTTGATTTCGCCTGTGCGGCGCCGCCGAACCGGGCCGATTACCAGCGCTTCTTCGGCGCGCCGGTGCAGTTCGGCCAGCCCGAAAGCCGGCTTTGCTTCGCGGCGCGCTATCTGGATCTGCCGACGATCCGCGACGAACGCGCGCTGAAGGTCTTCCTGGCCGGGGCGCCCGCGAACATTCTCGTGCGCTACCGTCACGATCAGGGGCTGTCGGCGCGGATCCGGGCGCGGCTGCGCGGGTGCGAGCCCGCGCTCTGGCCCGATCTGGAGGCGCTGGCGCAGGAGCTGGCGCTGTCGCCCGCGACGCTGAGGCGACGGCTGAGCGCCGAGGGTCAGGGCTGGCAGGCGATCCGCGACGATCTGCGCTTTGCCGAAAGCCGGCGGCTTCTGGCCGAAACCGGCGAGAGCGTGGCGACGATTGCCCTGCGCGTCGGCTATGCCGAGCCGAGCGCCTTTCACCGGGCCTTCCTGAAATGGTCGGGCGAGACCCCCGCGGCCTTTCGCGCGGCGCGCGCGGGCTGAGCCCGGGGTGGCGCCCGCGGCCTTCAGCCGCCGGGACGACCGCCTGCCGCGGCGGCAGGGCTTTGGGCGTCATCCGGCCCTGCCGCAGAGAAAGGCCCGGAAAGAATGTCTTCGTTCCCGGATCCGTGAAAGGGGAACCCTTCCTGCGCTGGACAGGGCGGGGCGCGACCGGGGAAAGCGGCTCACTGGTTCACCGGACCACGGGGGCACGGGGGCACGGGGGCACGGGGGCACGGGGGCACGGGAGGCGAGGATGAGAGCGGCGCGGCCTCTGGCCAGACCTGCCGACAGCGCGCGGGGGGGCAAGGACCCGATCCCGCCTGTTCCTGCCCTGAAAGATACGGGCGGGCATGGTCCGGCCCGCGCCGGGGCGGGGCCGGGGGGGCCGCTCAGTCGTCATGGTCGTCATGGTCGTCGCGTGTGGCGTCGCCGGGCCGCCCGCGCCGCCAATAGGTGCCGATTTCCTTCTGCCCGGGGGGCAGGGCGGCGGCGATCCGGCGGGCCTCAAGCACCAGCCCGTGTTCGGCCCCGACCCAGACCCGCGCCCCGGGCCGGGCGTCCAGCGCCTCGGCGAAGCGCGCGGCGGCAGAGGCGGCAAAACCCTCGGGGCCCAACAGCAGCGTCTCGAGCGGCGAGGCGGGCAGATAGCCGGCATCGGCCGGGCGCAGCGGCGCGATCACCCAGCCCTCGGCCCGGGCGGGCAGGGCCTCGAGGATCCGCACCAGGGCGGGCAGCGCGGTCTCGTCGCCCATCAGGATCAGCGGCCGGTCGGTCCCGGGGGGCAGGCCGCCGCCCGGGCCCATGATGCCGATCCGGTCGCCGGGACGGGCGGCGCGGGCCCAGTCCGAAATCTGCCCGCCCGGATGATCGGCGAAATCGATTGCCACGCGGCCCGCCTCCGGTTCCAGCCCGAGCAGGGTAAAATAGCGCACATGCAGCCGGTCGGGGCCCTTGGGCCAGCGCGTGGCACCATTGGCCGCAACCCCGGGCCAGACCGGGCTCCGGCTCCGGTCGGCGGGCAGCATCAGCTTGACATGGATGCCGTCGCGGGTCAGCGGCCCGAGATCCTCACCCGAGAGGGACAGCCGGGTCATGCCGTCGACGGGGCGCGAGCGGTCGAGCACCGTCAGCAGCCGGAAGTTCGGTGGCGTCCGGCGGCTGTCGGCATCGCCGTCTCCGGGCCAGCGCAGGTTGCGCGCGGCCTCGGGATCGGCGTCTTCGAGGTGATGCACGACCGCCTCCTTGAGGAAATAGAGCGTGTTCCGGCTGACCGCCGAGAGCCGGATCCGCATCCGTCCCGGAACGGTCAGGAATTCCAGCCGGTTGCCCTGGAAGGAAAAGGCCAGATGCCCGGCCCGGTCGATCTCGGGCGGGATGTCGTGGCTTTTGGCATGGGCCGACAGCGCGGCATGGGCCGCCTCGGCGCCGGCAAAGGCCAGTTCGGTTTCGACGTCGATCAAGGGAGCTCTCCTCTCAGTGCCGTGCGGGTGCCGGAAGGGTGGGGGGGGGCGCGCTCAGGCCGCGTCCAGCGACAGCCAGAGCGGGCCGGGCAGGGGCCGTGCGAAGCGCGCGTTCAGCGCCGCCAGCGTCCGGCCGGGATCGAGGCCCGCGCCGGTCTCGGGATGCAGCCAGCGCCCGAGGCATTCGGCCAGAACCGGCGCCATCAGCGGCGCGGTCGCGAGCCCCGACCAGATGCCATGGACCCGACCCCTGCGCGTGGCGGTGCTGTCCTTCAGCGCCGGGCGGGCGGCGGCACGAACAAGACCTGCCCGGCCCTGATCCGGGTCGAGCCCCGGCGCGATGCCGGGTTGCAGCTCGGGGGCGAAGCTGCCGCCGGTGGCGATATAGACCTCGGGGTCGAAGGCGATCAGGCCCTCGGGGCCGAGCTTTGCGCCCCAGCCCTCGGAGCCCTCCAGAAGCTGCCCGCCCGCGAGCCCGAACAGCCCGCCCCAGAAGGCATGGCCCGCGGCCCAGCAGCAGGTGTCATAGGTCGACATGATCTCCATATAGGTGCGGGGCCGCGATCCGGAGGCGGCAGCCGCTGCGCGCACCGCCGCAAGCCGGGCACGGCCCGAGGCCGCCAGATCGCGCGCAGCGCCCGGCTGCTCCAGCACCGCGCCCCAGAACCCCATCGTGCGCTCGAGCGTCTCGCCGGGCGGCAGCGCCCGGTCATGGCCGCCGGTCCAGGCCAGCGGGATCCCGGCCGCGCGCAGGACGCCTTCCAGCACCGAGCCGCCGGGCGGCAGCATATAGGCGCTGGCCACCACCAGATCCGGGGACAGCGCGAGGATGCCCTCGGCCGAGACGGTGTCGGGCGAGAGCTTGCCGACCACCGGCAGGCCCGCGGGCGCCAGCCAGTCGGCACGCCCGAGATCCAGCCGGGGCACGCTGGCCCAGCCCGCGAGCCGCGCGCCCGGCTCCGGGATCAGGGCGGCCATCGAGATCAGGTCGGTCGCATCCAGAAGCACGATCCGCTCGGGCGGCGCGGGCAGCGCGAGGCGGTTTCCCAGCACGTCGCGGGCCTCGATCCCCGCCCGGGCGCGGGCCAGGCGCGGGGCGGCCAGCGCCGCCGCCGCCCCGATCAGCACAGCGCGCCGGCCTACCATGTCTTGCGCAGCCCGACGGTGACGATCCGGCCCTCTCCGTATTGGCAGAAATAGTCGTAGCTGCAGCTGGAATAATAGGTCTCGTCGAACAGGTTGCGCACGTTCAGCGTGGCCTCGAGCCCCGAAAGCGCGGGGTTGCGCGCGCCCAAATCGTAGCGGATCGCCAGATCGGTCAGGGTATAGGAGCCGGATTTCAGGCTGTTCGCATCGTCGCCATAGCTTGACCCGACGAAGCGCACCCCGCCACCCAGTTCCAGCCCGTCAAGCGCGCCGCCGAAGCTGCGGTTCAGCCAGAGAGAGCCGAAATAATCCGGTACCGCCTGCGGCCGGTTGCCGATGATCGCGGCATTGGACGAGGAACGCAGCTCGGTATCGAGCAGGGTCAGCGCGCCGATCAGCTCGAGCCGGTCGGTCAGCTTGCCGCGGCCCTCGAATTCCACCCCGCGCGAGCGGATCTTGCCGGTCTGGATGAAATAGCCCGAGACGTCGCCCGGGGTCAGCACGTTGGTCTGGTCGATGCTGAAGGCGGCCATGGTGAACAGCGCGTCCATGCCGGGCGGCTGGTACTTGATCCCCAGCTCCCATTGCTCGGACTCGGTCGGCACGAAGGGATTGCCCGCGGCATCGACACCCGAGGTCGGCTCGAGCGAGGTCGAATAGCTGACATAGGGCGCGGCGCCATTGTCGAAGAGATAGAGCAGGGCCGCGCGGTAGGAGGTGTTCTCGGTGCTCTGGTCGGTACTGGTCGCGCTCAGCCGGTTCAGGCTGTCGGTCTCGATCCGGTCATGGCGCAGGCCCAGCACCGCGCGGAACCGGCCGAAGGCGAGCTGATCGGTCAGGTAGAGCCCGGCCTGCCGCATGGTCTGGTGGCTGTCGGTCATGGCCGTGAACGGGCCCGAGACGCCGCCATAGGCCGGGGCGGTCACGTCGAGCGGCGGGGCCATCGCGAAGGAATATTGCCAGTCGCTGTCATTCCACAACAGATCGGCCCCGGCCAGCAGCCGGTGCTCGACCGCGCCGGTCGCAAAGCGGTATTCGAGATTGGTGTCCCAGTTCAGCGCCCGCACGGTCTCGCCCGAGATCAGCGCGAGCCGCGCAAGCTCGCCGCCGGCGTCGAGCGGCGCGCCCATCTGGAGGCCCTTCATGTCGGCGTCGATCCGGCCATAGCGCAGTTTCGAACGCAGCGTCAGATCGGCCGAGAAGGCATGTTCGAGCCCGGCCGTCAGCGCCCATTGGGTGCGCTCGAAGCTGTCGAAATCCGGGTCGCCCACATTGAAGTCGCGGTCGAGATAGCGGGCATAGGCGGCAGGCGCGCGGCCCCTGGGATAGATCGAGTTGAAATAGCCGCCCTCGGGGTCGTCCTGCCAGTAGCCGCCGAAGGTCAGCCTTGTCCCGGCCGAGGGCTGCCAGACCAGGACCGGGGCGATGGCGTAACGCCGCTCGTCGACATCGTCGTAGCGGGTGTTCGCGCTGCGGCCGATGGCGATCAGGCTGTATTGCAGGGTGCCGGCCTGATCGAGGGTGCCGTGCTGCTCGACCCCGGCCTGGACCCGGTCATGGGTGCCGTATTCCAGCCGCGCCTCGCCGCCGGTCGTGCCATCCGGGGCGCGGGTGACCATGTTGACCAGACCGCCGGGGCTCGAGGGCCCGTACAGCAGCGCCGAAGGGCCCTTGAGCACATCGACCCGGTCCAGCAGGAACGGATCGACGGCGGGCTGGGCGAAGGCCTGGCCGCGCGGCAACCGCAGCCCGTCCAGCGAGGCCACGAATTGCGACGAGGTGCCGAAGCCGCCGAAGCCGCGCAGGAACACGCTGTCATAGCGGGTCGAGGCGTCGATCTCGGACAGCACGCCCGAGGTGTAGCGCAGCGCCTGGCCCACGGTCTGGGTGTTCTGGTCGTCGAACTGCTTGCGGGTCAGCACGCTCAGCGCCTGGGGCGTCTCGACCACCGGCGTGTCGGTCTTGGTCGCCGAGCGCATGTCCGGGAGCGCGTAGGAGCTCGAGGTATCGGCGATATCGGCCTGCAACACGATGGTCTCGAGCGCGAAGGCATCCTGCTGTGCGGCAGCATCGGTCGCGGCCGCGCCGAGTGCGGCGGCCAATGCCGCGGTCGTCCTGCCCAAGGTCCCTCTGTCCATCCGACATCTCCGTTTCGTGACTGTCGAAGCGGCGTTAGCAAAACGGGACGATACCGTCCAGTTAAAAACAGAGTATTTTGGTCGGAATATGGGCCGCTTGCCGTCCGGCCGGAAAATTGCCCATAAGACAGCTGCACTTCCGGAAGGCTGCACGGGAATGACGACAGCAGATACCCCCCGCCCGGCACGCGCCGGACGCCCGACCAAGCGCCAGTCCGAACGGATCGCGGCCGAGATCGTCGTCCGGGCGCGCGAGCTGTTCATCGCCCAGGGCTTCGCCGCGACCACGATGGAGCAGGTGATCGCCGCTTGCGGTATCGGCAAGGACACGCTTTATCGCCGCTTCGCCACCAAGGAGGAACTGTTCGCAGCGGTGGCGCAGAAGGCGCTGGAGCGGACCGAGGCCTGGTTCGGGGCGGTGGCGGCCGACTGCCCCGAGCGGCCGCTCGACCGGGTCCGGCATCTGGCGCGCTGGTTTCTGGATGCCAATCTCGACCCCGAGCTGCTGGCGCTGAAGCGCGAGGCCTTCATCGAGGCGATGCGCGCCCGGCCGCTGGTCGGCGCGGACCCGTTCACGCCGAAGCTGGCCGAGGCGATCCGGGCCGCCGCCGCCGCGGGCGAGCTTGCCGCGCCGGATGCCGATTTCGTCGCCGACCAGCTGATCGCGGCCCTGGTGCTGGGCCCGAGCAATGCGGCGCTGATGGGCGATGACGCGCTGGCCGATCCGGCGGCGCGGAAGGCCTGGTTCGACCGCGCCTGGCGGCTTTTCGTCGAAGGTGCCGCGCCCGGCAGGGGCTGACCCTTGGGGGCGCCGTCAGGGCGGCTCAAGGTGGTTGGAAAAGCTCCGGAAGCGTGATGCCCGCGCGCCGCTGCCGGTGTCGGACGAGATGTCGGGCGGGGCCCGGCAGGGTCAAGGCCGTGGCCGTAGCGGATGGGGCGGAGGCCAGCAGATCCGGATCCGGGGGGCATGCTCGCCCGCGGGAGCTTCGGCTTGGAAGATGGGCGGCGGCCGGGGCTGGCCTTGGCTGTGAAACGGCGCCTCGAACCGGGGCTTGTCGCTGGCGACCGGGCGGGTCGGCCCGGCGAAACGCCCCTGTCCTGGCTCGGGTTCGACGCGGTGCCGGGCGATCAAGGCGCTCTGCCGAGGCAAGCGGCGCCCGGTTGCCGGGCCTTCGCCGTCGTCATCAAGCAGCGGATCACACGTTCCGCCCGCCCGTTCGCGGCGGTGACTGCGGCGTTCAACGGGCCTGCGCATCTGCCCGAGCGGCCCGGGTGCCGGTCGCATATCGAGCATGTCTGCAGCCGATCTTCCGGGTCCGGTCCGTTGGCCGAACCCGGCCTTTCCAGCCCGAAGTCAGGCATTGCTGACCCGAACCAGACCTTCGAGCTGTGAGGCCCGGCGGACGGGGTGAAGCTGCCGTCATGAGTCAGCTAGGCCATTGGCGATAAGCTCAGCCTTCATCCAGTGGATTTCGGACTGAACATGCCCTTCCCTGACATATTTTCCCATCCGCCTCGGCATGTCGCTTTCTGGGAACGAGCCGGCGATCCTTACAACAAACCCCTCTTGCCTCGACAGGTCGAGGGCCCGCGCCAGATCCTCGAACATACTTCTTCAAGCGACCAGCCTAGCACGATGGCCGACTTACGGCCATGGGCGCATTCCGGACCGTCGCTGCGTTTTCCGTGAACGACCGCTTTGCTCCGGGCAAGTCCCATGAGCGGGTCGTCCTGCTCAGGCGAAGGGGATCAGACCGGCTTTCGTCGGCAAGATCCTGTCCGAATGACCCCCGGCCTGTTTCACCCTGCGCGAACCTTAGGCCATGGTCGGCGATGATCGGCCTCGGGGCCGCGCCGATGCGCCCTTCGGATAACGATCATCGGGGCGGGACGGCATCGATCCGAAATGCGGGTCGGCAAGGTGACATGAACGTCGATTTTTCAAGCGTCTGGTTCTGATGCTGGCGCTCGAGCAGGAAGGACACATGCCCTGCCGGTTCCAGTGCTGTTGACGGCGATGCGGAAACCCGCGCCCGAAGGACAGGGACCCCTGGCGGGCAAGCGACCGACCCTTTGCCGAGCCGGGCCGGGGACGGCTACGGGATCACCGCCTCGGCGCTGAGGGTCAGCGAGACCACGATGGCGGCGGTCAGCAGCACCGAGGCCGCGCCCATGACAAGGCCCCAGATGGTGACCCGGCCGTCATGCTCGACGATGCCGACACCCGCGACGAACAGCGAGATCGCCGGGAACCAGCCGCTGCCCGGCACCGGCAGGAACAGGGTGAAGGCGATCACGAACAGCGCCGCCCCCAGCGCGCGCTCGTTGCGGCGGCGGAACAGCGCGGTGTGGCGCGGCCTCAGCACCCGCTCGAGCCGCCGGGTGACCGGGCGCAGGCGCAGCACGGTGCGCCGCAGCTTGTCGTGATCCAGCCGCAGCCGCGCCAGCACCCCGGGCAGGCGGACATGGCGGTAGCCCAGCATCATCTGCGCGGTGGTGACCAGCACCGGCAGCGCCGTCACCAGCGAGGATCCGGGCGGCAGCGGCAACATGGTCAGGAGCGCGAAGACGACCACCGCCCAGCCGAACGAGGCCTCGCCCAGTCCCGACAGCAGGCTGCCGAGGGTCAGGTTCCCGGCATCGTGCTGATCCCGCGAGGTCCGCAGGATCGGAAGCGACAATGACACCCGTCGCCCGGAGCCGCGATTTCTGTTCATCAGGATATCCCCCGCGCCCCGCTGTTACGCGATATCGTCACCGGATGCCATGACTTCGATTTCGGCCGCGGACAAGTGTTTGCCGCGCCGGCGATTTTCCGCATGGGGCAGGCTGGCACCGTCCCTTTGCGAAGCTTCTTCGGAACGATACCGGCCAATCGCCGCGATTGTCCTGATTTTAAGCGGCCGGGGACAGGGGCGGGGCGCGACTTCGACGATGACAACGCCGCGCGGGCGGGCCGTGAGCTCTGCCGGCTTGTCACCCGCTGCGGGTCGGGCTGCATTCACCGAGAGGCGGGCGCAAGCTGCAAGGATGCCACCGCCCGCCGCGCGGCCGTTCAAGGCGGAGGGACGGCCGCGGTGTATGGCAGGCAATGGGCCATGGCACAGTGCAGCGAAGGCAGCCCTGCGCGCCCATGGGCGTCATCATGACCGCCAGACCGCGCGAATGAAAGGACAGCATCAGCGCCTGCCGGTCGCACCGGGGCAGCAAGAGGCCTGGCGGGTCCGGGTTTTCCCGCAGGGGACGCCCGGCAAGGCCAGGCTTTTTCCTTTGCGCGACGGAGTTTGCGCAGCCCTCCTCATCCGCACAGAGGGCGCGCCGAGCTTGACGGAACGAACCGCGCAAGGCCAAAGTCGGCCCTCACCCAGTCAGCCCGCGACGGCGCGGCCTCCAGGGATGCGACAAGCCCCCTGCTGAGGCCCCGGGGGCAGGATCGCGGTTCCGGGGGAGGATGCCGGAAGCGGGCCCAGTGGCTGTCGAAAGGAACGGAAGGAGGAGCGGAATGGCGGCAGGCGGGGCGCGGCGCGACTGCATGGCGGGGATCGCGGCGATGTGCGCGGGCGTGGCCTGTCTCTGCCTCAACGATGCTTTCGCCAAGGCGCTGACAGCAGGTTACTCGCCGCTCCAGATCCTGTTTCTGCGCAGCCTGATCGCATTGCCCTTCGCCGCTGCCATCGCGCTTCGGGCGGGCGGTGCAAGGGCCCTGATCTCGCATCGGCCAAGGGCGCATCTGGCGCGCGGCGGGTTGCAGGTCGCGGCGGCGCTGCTGTTCTTCACCAGTTTCCGGCATCTGGGACTGGCCGAGGCGACCGGGCTGATCTTCGTCGCGCCGGTCTTCATCACCGCGCTGTCGGCTCTGGTCCTGCGCGAGCCGGTGGGCTGGCGGCGCTGGCTGGCGGTGGCGGCAGGCTTCGCGGGGGTGCTGATCGTGGTGCGCCCGGGGGCGGAGGCGTTTCAGCCCGCCTCGGTGCTGCCGCTGCTGGCCGCGCTGTGTTATGCGGTGCTGATGCTCAGCGCCCGCTGGCTCGACCCCCGCGAAAGCGTCTGGACGATGCAGCTGTGGCTGGTCGCCAGCTCGCTGCTGCTGAGCGGTCTGGCGGTCGGCGTCGTCTGGACCCCGGTCGCGACCGGCGATCTCTGGGCCTTCGCCGGCATCGCCCTGTTCGGTACGCTGGGGATCACGCTGATCACCCAGGCCTTCCGGATGGCGCCCGCGGTGGTGATCGCGCCGCTCGACTATACCGCGCTGCTCTGGGCCACCGGTTTCGGCTGGCTGTTCTGGCAGGAGGTTCCCGACCGCGCGACGGCGGTGGGGGCGGCGGTGATCGTCGCCAGCGGCCTCTTCATCATGATCCGCGAAAGGCGGGCGGCGGGCTGAGCGCCCCCCCCCTCAGCCGGTCGGCATGATATGGATCTCGCGCAGCTCGGCGCGGGGGTTCTGCTCCAGCGCATAAAGCACCGCATCGGCCACATCCTCGGGCCGGATCTTGTCGGGCTTGGGGCTGTCGAAGAACGGCGTGTCGACCATTCCGGGCGAGATCACCGTGCAGCGGCCGCCCCATTCGCGCATCTCCTCGGACATGTTGCCGCCATAGCCATGCACGAACCACTTGGTCGCGGAATAGATCGAGCCCTTGATATGGGTCCGCCCCGCGGCCGAGCCGGTCAACACCAGATGCCCCTTGGTGCGGCGCAGATGCGGCACGGCGGCGCGGGCGGTGAACAGCACGCCCATCACGTTCAGATCGACCATCCCGCGCCAGTCCCCGGGGTCGCCCGCCTCGGTGCCGGACCGTTCGAGCCCGCGCCCGGCATTGGCGAAGGCCGCGTGCAGCGCACCGAACTGTTCGACGGTACGGGCCACGGCCTCTTCCTGAGCGGCCAGGTCGGTGGCGTCGCCGGGCAGCGCCAGGGCGGCCTCGCCCAGCTCGGCTGCAAGCGCCTCCAGCCTGTCGGCCGAGCGCGCCATCAGCCCCACTGACCAGCCCTTCGCGACGGCGGCGCGGGCGGTGGCGGCACCGATGCCGCTGGAGGCGCCGGTGATGAACAGGGTTCGGGTCATGGTCGGTCTCCTTCGGGTCCGGATCGACCCTGGAAGCTGTGGCGCGGGCGGCGCGAGACAAGCCCGCCCCGTATCGCCCGGGCGAAGGCAGCGGTTCGGGCGGCTGCGGCGAAGGGGTTGACGATCTTCAACCGCCCCTCGACGGTCAGCCCGTCCTGCATGTCCTCGGACCGGAGCCGCGTGCATCCGCTCAGAAGCGCCGCGGCGACGATCATCGCGTCGTAGACAGACAGCTTGTAGCGGGCGGCCAGCGCGCGCCCGACATCATGGGTATCGACGCTCAGCGCGACCGTCTCGCAGAGATCGCGGATCCCGAACAGGAACGCGCCCGCCTCGTCAGGGGTCATGCGGACCTTGCGCAGGCAGGTCACCAGCGCCTCGTTCAGCACCTGGACGCTGATCGTGCCGCCCCGGGCCAGCAGCGCCTCGGCCCGGTCGGCCCTGAGCCCGTCATCCAGCAGGCAAAGGATGACATTGGGGTCGAAGACATCAGCGGCCATTGGCCGTGTCGCGGCTCAGCCGATCCCCGGGCGCCAGCCGGCCACGGAACCGGCGCAGCTCCGACAGCACCTCCTCGGCACGGGATCGCGGCTGACCGCAAGCCGGCCCTCGCCCGAAGGCTCGAGCTCGATCCGGTCGCCCTCGCGCAGGCCGAGGGTCCGGACCAGGTCCGCGGGCAGGCGGACGGCAAGCGAATTTCCCCATCTGGCGATCTGCATGGCGGCCTCCGGTGCGGCAGGCTGGATATACAACTCAATATGTCTATCATTCGCGCCCGTGAAGCAGGGCCGGAAGACGGGGCGCGACGGGATGAGACGGGCCTCGGCAAGGCCCGGGCAGGCTCCTCGGGCTGTCTCGGCGCGGGCCGGGCGCTGCGGGCGACGCCCCCCGGACAACCCGAGACGGGACAGCGATCCCCGCGCCTTTTTGCCGGGGCGCTCCGATCCGCGCCGACAGATCCCGCCCGAAATGCAGGGGCAGCACAGACTTTCGGGAAGGCGCCAAGGATGCGGGCCCGTCCCTCTACCGGCCGCTCCCGGCACAAGGCCCAGGATCACCGCCACGCGCCCCGGCGTTAGGCCCGAGTTCGGCTGGCGGGACCGGCACCGCATTGCCTCTGTCGCAAGGCGCGCGGCATGCCAGAGGCAGCGAAACAGGCCACAGATGGCACGGGCGACGGACCCCACGGAGGCTATGCCTCTTGTGGCGCGGGTCCCCGCCGCAGTCCTGCGCGCACCGCCCTGCCTGACAGGATGAGACGACGCAAAGACGCCAAGACCGATCCCGGCGCCCTCGCCCGACAACATGGCGGCACCCTCCGTGCGGGCAATCCGAAACAGAAAGCCCGTCACGCTTCGGCCAGCGCAGGGCAGCCCGCACCTGGCATATCCCGCGCCCTTCCGCTTCTTCTTGGCGAAAATACCCATGTCCCGCCGCTGCTCACGGGCCAAGGTTCGGAGCCGGGCGCGCCGGTCCGACCGGACTTTCTCTCCATCAATGGGGTTCCGGTGGCGCGAGGGTCGTGAGCCACGGCATCCGGACCTTCGACCCGACCCTGCCCGGCTCCGGCCCCGAGGGCGTCGATCTGGTCATCGACGGCGTCGGCTTCGGAGCGACACGGGCGGCGGCCAGCGCGGCGCTGCGCCCGGGCGGGGCGATGGTCCATATCGGGCTCGGCGATGCCGGTCCCGGCTTCGACATCCGGCGCGCCACCCTGCAGGAGCTGACCTTCATCGGCAGCTACACCTATACCGCCGAGGAGTTCCGCGACACCGCCGCAGCCCTTTTCGAGGGCCGTCTGGGCAGGCTTGGCTGGGTCCGGACGATGCCTCTGGACGAGGGCGCCGCCGCCTTCGCCAGTATCGCCGGGGGCGGCGAGGCCGCGCCCAAGATCGCGCTTTTGCCGGACGGATAGGGCGCGGGCGTCGCAGGGCCAGGGGGCGAGGAGCCATGGGGGGGGCTTGTCTTGCCCGCCGCCCTGACCCTGCCCTGACCCCGCCCGGTCTCTCGTCCGGGCTGCGGTGCCGGGCCAGCCCGACTGCACCCGATCCCCGACGTTGCGGCCCCCTGCGGAAGGGGCCTTAGCGGGGGAACCGCCGCCCCAATGCCGCGCGGGCCGGGTGGGTGCCCCCGCAGCTCCATAACCGGACATGGCGACATCGGCGCGCGGGCAAGCGGACCCGGTTCTTGCCCGCGCCTGAAGGCAGGGCGGTCCCGGGGCGTCCTGCCGATATCGGGTTCGGGCTTGCAAAGCGCCTGTTCGGCCGCATGATCCCGCGCGAGGTGGCGTGATCCGAGGAGGACCGGAATGGCAGGCAAGGCCCTCAACAAGAAGAACCTGCTCGAGCTTGGCGCCGACAGGCTGGCAGAGCTGCTGCTCGAAGCGGTGAAGGGCGACGCGGCGCGCCAGCGCCGGGTGCGCATGGCGCTTTCGGCGGATCGGGGGCCGGAGGCGATCACTGCCGATCTGCGCAAACGCTTCGCCTCGATCCGGCGGGGCCGCAGCTTCATCTCGCGCAAGGCGCAGAAGACGCTGACGCAGGAACTGGCGGGACTGACCCAGCTCATCGAGACCCGGATCGCGCCCGATGCCCCGGCTGCGGCCTTCGAGCTGCTCTGGGCCGAGCTGCAGCTGGCCCCCGGCCTCTTCGAGCGCACCGATGACAGCCGGGGTACCCTCGGCGAGGTGATGGGCGGGGCCATGGCGGCGATCGGGCGCCTTGCGCCGCGGCTGGGCCTGGACCCCGCGACGCTGGCCGAAACCGTCTTCGACGCGATCTCGGACGATGTCTATGGTGTCTTCGATGACGCCGTACCCGCGCTGGCCGAGGCGCTCGGCACGACCGGTCTGGCCCGTCTCAAGGCACTTGCCGAAGCCGCCCGCGCCGCGCCCCCCGGCGAGGCCGAGCTTGCCCGCTACGCGTTCCTCTCCGACCGCGACGCCCGTACCGGGCGCGCCCGCGCCGAACGCAACCGCAGCCTCGACAGGATCCTGCGGGACGTGGCCGATGCCGAGGGCGACGTCGATGCCTGGCTTGCGCAATATACCCCCGAGCAGCTGACCTATGCCACCATTGCCCCCGATGCCGCCCTCCGGCTGCTGGCGGCGGGACGCGCCGGGGACGCGCTGCGCCTGATCGAGGCCGCGCTGCCCGGCGAGAGTGATGATCCCTGGTTCGACGACCCCGAGCTGGATGCGGCGCATTTCGCCTGCCTGGAGGCGCTTGGCCGCAAGGAGGATCTGCGGGCCGCGCTCTGGAACCGCTTCGAGCGGAAGCTCTGCCCCGACGCCCTGCGCCGTCACCTCGGGCTTTTGCCAGATTTCGAGGATATCGAGGCCGCGGATGCGGCGCGGCGGATCGTGCTTGACTTCAGCCCGGTCGAGACGGCGCTGGCCTATTGCCTCGAGGCTCCCGACCTGTCCCTGGCGGCCGAACTGATCGAGACCCGCAACGCAGAGATCGACGGCGATGCCTACGAGATCCTCACACCGCTTGCCGAGGCGCTCGCGCCCGCCAACCCGCTTGCCGCCGTCCTGCTGCGGCGCGCGATGATCGATTTCGCCCTGGATCGGAGACGTGCGGGCCGCTACGGCCATGCCGCAGGGCACCTCTCGGACTGTGCCGCCGCGGATGCCGAGATACAGGATTACGGCATCCACCTCTCGCATGCCGCCTATCTGGACGGGCTGCGCAGGACCCATGCCCGGAAATCGGCCTTCTGGGACCGGCTGCGGAACGGCTGACGGGGCCGGACGATTTCGGGCACCGCGGCGCCCCGGGCGCATCGCCTTCGCGCCGTCGGACCCCTGCCACCGGGGGACTCGCGCGCCCGATGCCGGCCGAAGGCCCGCCTTGCCCTGTTCAAGGGGATGTGCGCCACGCCGCCCTTGTCATGCGGCGGGCGCGCACAAACTTGTCGGGACAGGATCCGATCAGACTGGAATGACCCATGGCCCAAACCGATAGCGTGAACCGCAGATATGTCCTGGCCCGCCGCCCGACGGGCGCCCCGGACGAAAACACCCTGCGCCTGGAAACCGGCGAGGTGCCGACCCCCGGGCCCGGCCAGATGCTGTTGCGCAACGAATACCTGTCGCTCGATCCCTATATGCGCGGCCGGATGAGCGATGCGCCCTCCTATGCCGCCCCGGTCGAGATCGGCGAGGTGATGGTCGGCGGCACGGTGGCAGAGGTGGTGACATCGCAGGTCGAGGGCTTCGAGACCGGGGACCGGGTCGTGGCCTTCGGCGGCTGGCAGGATTACGCGCTCTCGGATGGACGCGGCGTGATCAACATGGGCAAGTCGCCCGAACATCCATCCTGGGCGCTTGGCGTCCTCGGCATGCCGGGCCTGACGGCCTGGGCCGGGCTGACCCGGATCGGGCAGCCGAAAGCGGGCGAAACCCTGGTCGTGGCCGGAGCCAGCGGCCCGGTCGGGGCCACGGTCGGCCAGATCGGCAAGATCCTGGGCCTGCGGGTTGTCGGCATTGCCGGCGGAGACGGGAAATGCCGCCATGTCACGGAGACCCTCGGTTTCGACGCCTGCATCGACTACAAGGCCGAGGGCTTTCCCAAAGCGCTTGAGGCCGCGCTTCCCGAGGGCATCGACATCTATTTCGAGAATGTCGGCGGCGCAGTCTTCGATGCCGTGATGCCCCTGCTCAACACCTCGGCCCGGATCCCGGTTTGCGGTCTGATCTCGCAATATAACGCAACGTCGCTGCCCGACGGCCCCGACCGGATCCCCCAGCTCATGGGCACGATCCTGCGCAAGCGGATGACCATGCGCGGCTTCATCGTCTTCGACGATTTCGGCCACCTCTACCCGGAATTCGCCAGACAGATGGGCGATTGGGTGGCGCAGGGAAAGATCAGGTATCGCGAGGAAATGATCGACGGTCTGGAACAGGCGCCCGCCGCTTTCGTTGGGCTGCTGAATGGCGAGGCTTTCGGCAAACGCGTCATCAGGCTTTGCCAGTAACCGACACGACCGCCAAGGGAAGGCTTCTATGAAAATCCTCATGGTTCTGACATCGCATGACAAGCTGGGCGATACCGGCAAGAGGACGGGGTTCTGGCTCGAGGAATTCGCCGCGCCCTACTACGTCTTCAAGGATGCCGGGGCCGAGATCACCCTGGCCTCGCCCAAAGGCGGCCAGCCGCCGCTGGATCCGGCCAGCGACGGCGACGATGCCGGGACCGAGGCCACCAGGCGGTTCAAGGCGGACGATGCCGCGCAAAGGCATCTGGCCAGGTCCGAGATCCTGTCTTCGGTTCCGGCCGAAGGCTATGATGCGCTCTTCTTCCCCGGGGGCCACGGCCCGCTGTGGGACCTCGCCGAAGACCGGGACGCCATCGCCCTGATCGAGGCCTTCGCCGCAAGCGACCGCCCGGTCGGGGCCGTCTGCCACGCGCCGGGTGTCTTCCGGCATCCCAGGGGGCCGGACGGCAAGCCGCTGGTCGCAGGCAAGAGGGTGACCGGTTTCACCAACAGCGAGGAAGACGGTGTCGGCCTGACCTCGGTCGTTCCGTTCCTGGTCGAGGACATGCTGAAATCGAAGGGCGGCGATTACCGGAAGGGCGAGGACTGGGCCTCTTTCGTGGTGAGCGATGGCAAGCTGGTGACGGGCCAGAACCCGGCCTCGTCCGAAGAGGCCGCGCAGAAGCTTCTGTCGCTGCTCTGAGCGGCCTGGTCCGGGCGCGCACCGGCCCTTTTCCGCGACAGTCGGTTCGGCACCGCTGTCGAGGTCAGGGGCAGGGCCCGGCCGATGCCACTGCCCGACAAGGGCATCCTCCCTTGTCCGGATCCTGATGCCTCTCCGGCATCGGGGGGGGGCCGGAACGGGCAAATCCTGTCATGGAGTCCTCGAAGGACGCAGCGCGGAGTGCGGCCGCCATGCCACGACAAGGACCTGTCACCATGCGCGCGCGCCCCGGGTGGAATGCTCGGCCGACCGCTTCACGCGGCTGGTCTTTCCCGCCAGTTGCGACAGGCGTTGAAGCGCGGGAGCAAAGCCGGCTTGCGGCGCAATCGCTGTCGAGGTCCCGGACAGTCACCGGAACCGGATCAAGCGCCCAATTCATCGGCGACGAAGTTATCGAGGCCCCAGACGTCCGACAGATACGGGTGCGGCTGCGACGACAGGGTTTCGTCGGGCTTGATGGTGGCGAAGGTCATGACGATGCCGCCAAGCTCCGTCCTGGGGATCGGAACCGAGAAGGACAGTTGCAGCATCATGTCAGAGCGCATCACGTCGCCCTCAACGTCCGTCGTGTCTGTGGCACCGACGATGGAGCGGCCGAACACGCGCGATTGCTGGGAAATGATGAAAGGCATCTTGCCGGTATCGACCGAGAGCCCATGCGCCCAGCGGAGCGCCATTTCCTCGCCGTATTGCGGATTGGCGTCGACAAACTCGCGCATCGCACGGGTCAGTCGATCCATGGTTTCGGCGTTGTAAAAATCGGTCAGGCTGATATCGGCAGCGCCGCCGAGATCGGCGAACACCTGCGGAACACCGGTGGCGTCGGTTTCCACACGGAGATAACCACCGTTGGCCCCGAGGTCAAAAGCGCGAGAATATGTATCGGTGTCACCGCCGGTTTCGGTCACCGATTGATTGGTGAGAGGGTTGGCGCCAGAGCCGGGGTTAATGCGGCCGACACCACGGATCGGAATGTTACCATCGAATTGAATACGCCCGTTCACGCGATCCTCGGGATCGAGAACGCCGTTCAGCCGGTCCAGCACGGTCTGCGAGATCAGGGCAGGGGTGATCGCCGTATTGGAATGCAGGACCTGCTTGGCCTTCACATATTTGCGCTGCCGCAGGAAGTTGACGGCGGCGTTATGTCCAAGGCGGACGATCTCATTGACCTTCTTCACGCCGCCAATGGAGCGGGGATTGACCCCGCAGCGCCGCGAAATCTCGCTCTCCGGTTCCAGATCGAACAGCGGATTGCCGGAAAGCAGCTTCTCGCGCAGGACTTCGGTCATGCCGGCATAGGCCGCATCCGGGTCCTTGATGGCATCGACGGCCTGAACCGGCACGAAAACCGAGATGAACTCGCCGGTGATGGGCGTGATCATGCGGCCCGCGATGGGGTCGAGTTCCAGCGTGATCTGCTGAGACAGGAACCCGCCTTCATTGCCACGGACGGGCACGGCCATGACGGGGGCGAGCTTGCCACCCCGAAAGCGGCCGACAAGGGTACGGCTTTCGCGGCGCACATTGCGCGCGTTCTGATAGCTCATTTCTTTTTCCTTCTAAGGCGTTGGGAGATTTTCTTGAAAGAGCGGGACAGCGCGGCCCTACGGGCGGCGCAGCCCTTGCAGCGCTTCGGACGGCGGCTCATCGTTCCCACCACTTGCGATAGGTGTTGAAGCGCTGGAACAAGGACGGCTTGTCCGGCGGCTGCAACGCATAGCGCTGGCCGTCTTCAAGCGTGTAGATCGGAGAGCCTTTATGATGCGTTCGGTAGCGACCTCGGCCAGTGGCCTTGAACGCCTCATTGAGGAAAGCATCTGGTACGGTGAGGGAGGGCCAAAGCCACGAAAAGGGGCCTTCGCCAATACTATCCTCGATCTGCTGACCGGTAGAGAAGTTTCCGGAGCCGTAAAAGTCGTGCCCGAAGGCACGAAAGGCCGGAACGTCTTTGGTAACCGCTAACTGAGGGCCAGTGCGATTGCCGTCGTCAGGCCCGAGAATATCGCCAGCGAAAGGGCTATCCAGAGATACACTCTGACGGCTTTTGCCAGGAACTCCATGTTCACCCCCAACTGCCGCCCGAATGGACGGCGTATTGACGTTGCTGGCGTAGATGCCGCCAACTCGGGGACGAATGGTAAGCTGCTGAACACGCTCCTTCAACTGCGCGTTTTGTTCCCGCGCCTTCTGCAGCTCGCCGGTTTTCTCGGCCTTCTTGGCAAGGCCGTCCGCGAGCAGCAGACCGGCATCGGCAATGGCCTGACCCATGTAATTCTGCCCGGCCGACGCAACAGCGCCCGGAGCAGAGGTCAAGGCGGTCAGGGGATTGAACCCGGCCGCCTCGGCCCGTGCGCGGATTTTTCCATAGTCCGGGACGACGTATTTCGCCTTCTTCTTGCTGCCGAAAAGGCCGCCAAGAAGGCTGGCGCCGCCCGAGATAAGGGAGCCAGTGACAACGGGATCCATTAGGCGCAGATCCTGCTATGAGAGCGGCGGGCAGGAGCATCCGCCGAGCACAGGCCAAGGCCGGAGGAGGCCTTGGCAACATCCTCTAGGACTTTCTTGTCCGTAACCCAGAAGACATCGGCGACGATATCAACGGCGAGGTCGATCTGTGCCGCGTCGAACTTCTCGGAAACGACGGATTGAACGAGCCGCCAGATGGCTTGCTCATAGGTTTGGAGGGGTGCGCGATCTGCCTGCATGTCACAGCAGCCCGCAGAACGCGCGATAGCCCTCGGAGTAGGCCACTGCTGCCAGAGTGCCGAGCGCGCCGAGCGCGCCGAGCAGCGCAGGCAGAACGGACTTCGCCGCCATGGTCAGCGTGGCACGGAGAACCGTGTTTTTCATAGGAAACCTCTCAGTTACAGGTGACGCAACACAGCGTCACAACCGAGCGGTAGCACAGGTCCGATAATCAGTATTATGATACTGAAATGTCAGGAGATGGCTGGACTTGGGCAAGCCCGACCCCATCTTGCCGCAGCAAGGCCCGTTTCCGAGTTCGAACAGGAAGACCCCACAGATCCGATGAGTGATCCCGCGCGCCCGCCATCCTTCACCTTCTCCTTCACGGCCGATGCCGGGCCCGCCCCCAAGCCGATCAAATGCCGCGGCGCCACCGCCGAAGAGCTCCTCTACCTGCGCCGGTTCAACCGTCTGCGCGGGCTCCGGCGCCTGATGTTCATGGGGAACTTCCTTTTCGTCGGCGGGATCGCCGGGGCCCTGGTCTGGATCGGGATAACGACCCTGGACCGGGACGGATATGTCATGCCCGCGGCGCTGTTTCTGATGCTCTGCCTCCTCGCGGCGGGCGTCGCGCTTTCGGGATGGGGACCCGGCCTGATGGCGTTCCTGAGGATGCGCCGCAGCCTGCGCGTGCCCGATGACCTGAAGGTCGGGATGTTCAGCGACAGGCTGCGGACCCTTGCCCATCCCACCCGCGACAGCACGAATATCTTCGCCTTCGACCAATGCAGGGACCTGGTGGAAATGCCCGCCCATTGGGAACGCGACATCGTCGCCCGAGGCGCCCTGCCGGACCAGGACCAGCCTGTCGAGGTCGCGCACCTGCCCGATGCTTCGGGCACCGTGCTACGCCTGCCGATGACCACCCGCTACCGCAGCACGCGGATCGACCCGACCCTGCCGGATCCGGGCGTGTTCCTGCTGCGCCTCGGGAACCGCTCCATCGCGCGGGAAATGCGCGCGGGGCTGCCGCTTTTGCGGGCACAGACGACGGTGCTGGCATTCGGCTTCGGGTCCGCAGTCCTCGGTGCGCTGGCCAGCCTGTTCTGCTGGTTTCTGCTGGCAGAGCGGATGGACGAGAGGACCGGGCTTCGGTCCACAGTCACGCGGCTCGAACAGACCTATGGAGGGGGCGCCGAAATCCCGCTGGATGCACTGATCGGGCGCGGTCTCGATGATCTGCGGCCCGATCCCGAGTTCGGCAACAGGGTGCTTCATGCCGGTCCGGTCTCGTTCCGGACGGTCAGCCTGTCCCGCGACGCAGACCCGGTCCTGATGAGCGGAGAGGAGATCGGGGTGGTGGACCGGATCAGCCGGGTCTTTCCCGCCAGCATCCCGGGCGCCGGTCCGGCGGACCCCGCACTGATCGCCGCCTACCGCGACCAGTTGATGCAAGGCGCGCGCGCCCTGTCGCGGATCGCCCCGGATCTGCCCGGCAGGATCGCCGCCCTGCCCGACGCGCTGGTTGCGGCGCAAATGCGGGCCCTGCCCTATCGCAATGCCCCCGACCGGGCCTTCGTGGAAGCGGTCCTGCCAAAGCCCGCGATCCGGCCGGAAGGGCGGTCCCACAGCCTCGTGCCCATGGGGCCGTCCTGTCTCGTGCAGGATGTCCTTTGCGGGCAGCGCGCCCCGGCCGAGACCTATGAAACCCCGGTTCTCGTCAGCGGCCGCAGCGGGATCACCCTGCGCGACGGGACCGATCTGGACCGCCTGGCCGAGGCGCGCGAGCGGTTGCGGGGGATGGAAGCCGAGACCTGGCCACCCATCGCCGTCGCCGCCTGCGCGGCATCGCTGCTGCTGCCTGTGCTCTGCATGCTGGCCTGGGCCGAGGCCAACTGGCGCATCCGGCGCTGGTACCGGTCGGGCGGATCGCAAGGCTGAGGGCCCTCCTGCCCACTCCGTCCGGCGCCAGTCATCAGGCCCCGACAGGATCGCGCGGTCAATGCCCCGGCGCAAGAGATCCAAGGGGAGGCTATCCGCGCCCCTTTTTCGGCAGGACGTGCCGGAGCAGGCGCGGAAGCCGCCAACGCATGGGAAAATGCCGGGGCGGGACGGTTCCGGCACCCGACGTTCCGGGCCAGTCGGCCCTCGCTCCGCCAGCCCGGCTGGGTTTCCGTGATCGGTCAGGGGGCAGGAGAGCTTTGCCCGGTCAGCTGCGGAGCGGCGCGTCGGAATGGTGCCCTGCCCCGGGGACCGGGGGCATGTCAGCCGCCTGCGCTATCCGGACCACGCCCGCGGTGCCGGCCGTTCTCGATCCGGTCGAGGGCGCGTCGGGGCGGGGCCGGAGCTTTACGGGACGACCGGCCGGTCAAGGCGGCGGCGCCGCGTCCGTGCGGGCCCGCAGATCCCGCGGTCCGGATATGCGGCCCGGAAACGGCAAGGGCCCGCGGCGGCGGGCCCTTCCGGCAACCGGCGCCTGGGGCTCAGAACGTCATCTTGAGCCCGATACCGATCATGCGCGGCTCGACCAGCGTCGCCTCGTAGCCGCCGACAACCGCCCGGCTGGCGCGCATATAGGTGACCGCGTCCTCGTCGAAGAGGTTGTTGACATAGCCGTAGAGCTGCAGGTTGTCCCGCAGGTCATAGGCGATGCGGGTATTCGCCACCGTGTAGGACTCGACGAAGCTTGCCGACAGGTTGTCGTCATCCGAGAAATAGGACCCGCTGTAGCGCACATTGCCCGACAGCGTCAGTGCGTCGACGCTTTGCAGCTCGATCGTCCGCTCCGGCAGCAGCGCCCGCCAGGTCGCGAGGACCTCGTCCCGGCCATAACGGCAATAGCCCTCGTTCACGAGAACCACATGGAAGACCTCCCAGTTCTTGCGAGCCATCTGAAGGATCTCGGCCGCCGAGAGGTCCCGCTCGAGCGTGACCCCGAGATAGCGCTCGATCTGGGCCCGGGTCATGCCGTCAAGGTTCGGTTCGTCCCCGATCGTGAACAGATACCCCTTCTTGCCGCGCCTCTCGATTGCGTCGGCCGACACCTTCAGCGCCGCAAAGAGCTGGGCGATGGAATAGGACTCGCCCCTGTTGCCCCCTCCCCCGCCCTCGAGCCAGAGCTCCCGGGCCTGCCGGGCCACGCGGATATCCGCCTCGAACTGGGTCACCTGAAGCGGAGCCCTGTCGCATTCGGCATCGCCCACAGCCGCGATCATGATATGCGGATCCGGGACCGGCCTGCGGGCATAGATCTCGGTGGCCAGAGTGTTGAGCCCGTCGCGCATGATCTTCTCGGCGATCATCCCCATCGATCCGGTCACGTCCGAGGCCAGGATGATCGGCGTCGATTGCGGATTGTCGGCGCTGTCGCGGCTTTCGCGGAGCCTGAACCTGCTCGGATCGTAATCCGGCTTCATCCCGCGCGAGGTGAAGATCTCGGCCTTGCTCTTGCCCGCCGTGACCGTCCTGGCATAGGCCGACCAACCCGTCGCGCTCCAACGTCCGTTTCCCATGTCCAACCCTTTCCTGCCTGGTTTCCATGTCCTGCCCGACCCATCTAGCCTTGTTATTTGATATTTGCAAATTGCTATTTGCAAGTTATATGGACAGGCGATGCGGATAGGCGACGAACCTGCGGTGTCCCCAGGCGCGGACAAGGGCCTCCTGCCAGGCGCGGTAATCCGAAATGCCATCTGCCGCCGAGGGCAATCTGAGGAAATCCGCCAGCGGCGCAGGGACGCCGATCCGCCCGGGATGCGCTCCGGCCCCGTCGCCAAGGCTTTCCAGGATCGTCCTCCGGATCAGTTCAAGCTGCAGGCTTTCTTCCGCCACGGCCCCTTTCACGGCGAGGGCCGGCATCAGATCGAGCGTGCGGTTCGGCAAGGCGGCCGGACGGCTGCCAAGCCGGCCCGAGAACGCCCAGCCCCCGACAAGCCGGACGGAATGCGTGTCCGGGTTCACCAGCACGCTGTCCGGACCGATCCCGCCATGGAACAGACCGGCCCAGCTCAGCCAGGCGGCCAGGTTTAACAGGCCGGACCCCAGCCATGCGGCATGCTCGGGCGGCAAGGGGCCGAAGGCGTCGAGGAGATCGGCCAGAACCACTTCGCCCTCCGGCCGCTCATAGATCAGGAGCGTCGCATCATCCCTGAGCGCCCGCACCTCGAGCAGGGCCGGCAATGCCCATGCCATCTGCGCCGCCATGTCTGCATCCGCAAAGCGGAAACCGCGGACGGCGTCCTCCTCCAGACGGGCGAGATCCCGGTTCCCGCCCGGGATCATGTGCGAAATGGCCCGCGCCCCCACGAGAAGCGTGCCGGCATCCCCCTCATGCCGGTAATGGACACGTGTCCTGAACCGCCTGCCATCCCTCGCGGTCAGGATCTCCTCCTGCCCTGCCCCAATCTGCCCTGTCCGCCCGGCGCCGCTCCTGCCGAGCGCAAGATCCCGAAGCGCGACCAGGTGCCGGAACACGGCGGCCGCGCGCGGATCCGGATTATGGTCCGGGTGCCAAAGCGCAACCAGCTTGCGAAATGTCCTGCGGATCTCGTGCGGGCCGCCCGGCATCAGCTTACCCGCGCCCGCAGGTCCGGACAGTTCAAGGATGTCTTCCGCTTTCACCGCGCGTTCCCCTTCCATATGATCGTCTTCCCTGACACCGGATTAAAATTGCAATATGCAAGTTGCAAGGATATGGTCGATCAACGCAACCGGAACATGATGAGCACACCCATGGCCACGAAGACCTTCCGCCAGCCCGTCGTCACGGTGGATGCGGTGTTGTTGACGATCAAGGAGGATATCCTGAAGGTCCTTCTTCACCGCAGGCAGCAGGATCCCTTTGCAGGCCGATGGGCCTTGCCCGGCGGCTTCGTTCATCCCGATGAGGACAGAGACCTGCCCCAGACCGTGTCGCGGATCCTCCGCGACAAGGCCGGGCTCGCGGGGGTCTATCTCGAGCAGCTCAGGACCTATGCCGGACCGGACCGGGACCCGCGCGGCTGGTCGGTGTCGATTGCCTATCTCGCCCTGGTACCGCGGGACGCGCTGCCGGAGGAGCTGGATGAGCGCACCTCGCTCCATCCGGTTTCCGACCTGCCGGATCTGCCTTTCGACCACGGCCGCCAGATCGCCGATGCGGCCGCCCGGCTCCGTGGCAAAGGAGCCTATTCATCCCTCCCGGCGGCCTTTCTGCCGGAAAGCTTCACCCTGCCGATGCTGCAGCGAACCTACGAGATCGTCCTCGGAGAGGCGCTCGACCAAAGCTCGTTCCGGCGCAAGATCGCGGATCTCGGCTTCCTCGAGGAGACCGGAGAGAAAAGCAAGGCTGCCAGCGCGCGCCCGGCCAGGCTCTACCGCCTGACCGAGCCGGTCAGGATCTTCAACCGCTCCCTCGGGGGAAATCAGGCCTGATCCGGACGTCCGGCCCCGGATCTTGCCCCCGGCATGGAATCGCTGGCCGGTGCCTCCCGTGCCGCCTTCGGCCCACCGGATGCATATCGGGACGGCCTCACAACCCCGGCCGCGCAACGCCTCGCAAGCCGGATCCGCATCATCGGCTCGCGCTGCGTCATGCAGCCACCGCCGAACTCGACCGCACCCGATCTGATGACCATGCGCACAGCGTTCCAAGACGCCCGCTGCTCACGGCAGATCTGCGCGATGGGCTTGATTTGGCCGCAATGCGCCCGCCTGATCGTTGCGATCATCTCCACAGCCGGCACCCCTCATGCTCCTGACGACGCGCGCGACAGACATATCGGTGGCGTGCTCCCTGACGCCGGTCCGGACTGCGATCCTGTAGCTCGATACTCCGCCGGGATCACACCGCGAGCGGCCTCGAAATTTCACCGTCTCCGCGGAGACGACCCAAGCCCCCTATGCCCCGGGGGCGACCAGGCCCGCGTCACCTCAGGGCCGAGCCTGTGTGGAAACGTCGTTCGATGTTAAGCTTCCGGGTGTCAGCGGGTGGCAGGGATGGCATCGACCGACATCGTTCCCTGATCGTCTCGAGGACTGGATCGGTGAGGATCACCTGGCTCATGTCGCCGACCTCTTCGTCGAGGAGATCGCTCTTCTTGCGCTCGGCTTCGATCGTCTTGTGCCCGCTCGGACCGGTCGCCCGGGTGAACCGCGCCGACTTGCCCGGAGGGCATTTCGTTCAACGCGTCATGCGACCTTGGCCATCGGCTGCATTCGATCAAGATACCGGCGTTCGGCCTCGGCCTGCGGGATGTATCCGATCGATCCGAGGAAGCGCTCGTTATTGTGCCAATCCACCCAGTGCATTGCCCCCCGCTCGACGTCCTGCATCGTCTTCCAGGGCCCGAACTGCTTGATGACCCCGGTTTTGAAGAGGCCGATCACGCTCTCGGCCAGCGCGTTATCGTAGGAATCGCCGACGCTTCCCACGGATGGGTCGACGTCCGCGTCGGCCAGGCCCTCGGTGTACTTGACGGACAGATACTGCGATCCGCGCTCCGAGCGGTGGATCAAGCCCTTGTTTCCAGGCGGCTTTCTCTGCCAAATCGCCTGCTCCGGGGCATCGAGCACGACCTGGGTGGTCATAGAGGTCGAGACGCGCCACCCGACGATCCGCCGTGCGAACACGTCGATGACGAAGGCGACATAGACGGTGCCTGACCATGTTGGCACGCAGGTAAAGTCCGACACCCAGAGCTGGTTCGGCCGCTCGGCACGGAATTCCCGGTTCACCTTGTCATCCGGACATGGGCGCGTGGTGTCGGGGTTTGTGGTGATCACCTTCTTGCCACGGATGACGCCCTGCAGGCCCATCGCGCGCATCAGGCGCTCCACGGTGCAGCGTGCCGCAGCGACATTGTCCCGCTTCAGGGCATGCCAGACTTTCCGCGCGCCGTAGAGTTTGCGGTTGTCAGACCAGATCTCCCGGATCTTGTCCTTCAACCCGGCATCGCGCCGCATCCGTGGCGATGCCCGCGATGGGTCCCGTGCGGCGGCCTTCCGTGCATGGTATGTTGACGAGGCGACCGGCGGCACGCGGCAGATCGGCTCGACCCCGAATTCCTCCCGGAATTCATCAATGAAGCCAGTCATTTGCGGAACGGGCGGTCGAGCTCCGCCCGGGCAAAACAAGCGCTGGCCTTCTTCAGGATCTCGTTCGCTTGCCACAACTCGCGGTTCCCGCGCTCGAGTTCCCTGATGCGGGCCTTCTCGGCACTGGTCGGGCCCGCTTCCTTGCCGCTGTCACGCCGAGCCTGCTTGTACAAGACCCGCAGGCTGTCTGGCGAGCAACCCAGCTTGCCGGCGATGTCGCGCACCGCGCCTGTCAAAGACGCATAGCTGTCGAGAGGGTCGATGACCATCTGCACCGCCCGTTCGCGGAACTCGGCCGGATACGGGCTCGTCGTGTTCTTCTTCCTGTCCATGCGAGGGCCTCCTTTGAGAGTTTGGCCCTCCGGGCAAGGCGGCCCGGTTCAGTGCGTCCTGTGGGAAGATCGGCGCGGCACCCGCAGCAGGTCGGTCCGCGCCGGGATCTTCCGGGATGCGAAGCGCGACCGTCAAGCGTAAAGCTACATTGTCGCAAATACTTGCAGAACATCTTCGGAGGGTTCTGACCGATGCCCTGCATCGGCGGAATGGGCAAGGACAGGACCCCCCGGTTTCCACCCGCCGCGCGGGCATGCGGCGGGCGGGCTATATTCCGTCATCGCAAAAAACGGCTGTCTTGCCGCGGGCGCCTATCTTTCCACGGGAATGACGTAGCTTGCCGGATATTCGCGGTGTTTGTCGGTGATCGAGTCGACAATGCCGAAATCCAGGAAAACCGCGCTTGCGACGATCTTTCCGCCCATGGTGCTCGGGATCGCCCCGACGGCTTCGCGGCCCCGCTTCGTCTCGCAATCATATCTCAACGCGTCGTCCGACCGCCGGACGCTGACGACGGCAGGAATATCAGCCACTTGTGCCTGACGTTTGTTGGAAAGCTTGCAGCGGCCCGACTCGCCGTTGCTGAAGGAAAGGGCGACCGGAACATTCGCATCATTGGTAATCGAGGCACAGGCCCCAAGGCTCATGAGACCAGCGAGCAGGGCTGGCATGCACAGGGTACGCAAATTGTCTTCTCCGTTGTTCATGAAAACTGATAACAGGCAGGGCTTTCGCGGTCGCCTCCCCGAACGCGGCAGCCATGCCAACGAACTTTCCCGACCCGATATTGCAAATCCTTTCGCGCCGATTGCGCGAAACGGTCGCAGCGGTCGCATGGCAGACGGGGGCGGACAGCGGCGGGGCATGGGGATGGAGCTTGCCGGGGGCGCCCGGCCCCTCGAAAAGCGAACGCCCGGCCGGAGGAGGTCTCCGGCCGGGCGTCGCTGCTCGATCTCAGATCCGATCAGAACCTGACCGAATAGGTCGCCTGGATCGCGTGGGACTGGCTGTTTTCGCTCAGCGTGCCCTGATAGCCGATGTCGAGAACCGAGCGCTCGGTCAGCTCGGTCCGCAGACCCAGCGACAGCACCGCCTGGTTGCGGTCCAGCGCCGAGCCGGTGACCGAGAAGGCATCGCTGCCCGAGGCGAAGCGCATGGTCGATTCCGCGTTCAGATCGCCGCTGACATGCTGCCAGGCCACACCGCCGTGCAGGTTGCTCATCCCGGCGCCAATACCTTCGAGATCGCGGCCGAAGCGCAGGCCGACGGTGGTGATGCCCTGGGTCAGGTCCTCGCCGTCGACAGACAGCGCCGCCGAGCCGCCGGTTTCGGTGAAGCTGTCGATCTCCTGGTAGAGGATCGCCTGACCGATGAAGGGCTCGAGGCTCGTGCGGCCGGCGCTGGTCTGATAGCCCAGCTCGACGAAGGCCTGCGCGGTGCGCGCCCAGTAATCGGCTTCGAGATCCTGACGGACACCGCCCACCGAGACGTTCCGTTTGGCCGAGACGTCATCCCAAGTGTAGCTCGCCCCCATCCGGAGCGCCATCTGGCCGAAGCTCCTGGCGGTGTAGACACCGAGTTGGTAGCTGTCGGCATCGCTGTCAGCGCTGCTGTCCTTGGCATCGGTATCGACCAGCCCGAAGCTGCCGAAGACACCCGTGCGCCAGCCGCCATCGGTCTCGGCATCGGCCCCGATCACGAAACCGCCGGTGGTCGCTTCCATGCCCGACGCGCCGTCGCTGCCGTCAAGCTTGGACCAGCTGCCATAGGCCTGCCCCCAGACCTCGGGATTGGAGAAGAAGCTGCCCGCGGTCTCATAGGAGGTCGCGTTGCGGGTAACCGCCGCCGGGGTAGCCGCACCCGGGGTTATCTGGCGCATCCGGTTCACCACCAGCCGACGGGTCGGCTCGGTGGATTGCAGCATCGCCGTGGACATGCTGGCATGGGTCTCGCCCGACAGCGCCTGATAGGTCCGGTCGATCTCGCCGTCTTCGAGGAACAGCACCTTCTTGTAGAGCGGGTTTTCCTCGTCCATCGTCCCGATAGCCCGCGCGGTATTGCGCGCGTTGGAGTTCGACGAGCTCACCACATCCTCGAAATCGACATCGTTGCGGGTCAGAGCAAGCAGGACTTCGGTGTCGTTGTCATAGTCGAGGGTCGTGTCGAGATAGGCGAAGGTGTCGCTGACCTCGGAGAATTCGCCGGTGATGCCCTGATCCGCGGTCATGATCGTGTACCAGGTGTTCAGGCTGAAATCGGCCTCGTCATCGCTTGCCAGACGCGACACTTTCAGAGACGAGCTGCCGCCCAGGGTGACCGCGCCGCCGATGGTGCCGGGTTCGTCGGGAACCAGCGAGCTGTATTGGCCCTCGTCGGTGCTTTTCACCGCCAGCAGGTCCGAGGTGCCGTCGCTGGACACGGTGACCGCGTAGCTGGCGCCGTCGGCGAAGCTGAGATCGCCGCCCGCAATGGTCAGCGTACCGATGCCCGCGCCGCCCGGCGCCACGGTCGAGCCGTCCTGCAGGGTCACGTCCGACAGCGAACCCGACCCGGCCAGGGTTGCGCCAGCCATGACGGTGACGGCGCTGTTGACGAACGTATCGGTATCGACCGCGACGGTCCCGCCATGGATATTGGTATTGCCGTAATAGCCGGAATAGTCGCCGCTCAGGCTGATGGTGCCGTTATAGGCGTTGATCGCGCCGCCGCCGGTGACATCCATCCCGAAGCTATAATCGGTGTCGGTGATGTTGAACACCAGCGAGCCGGTGCCGGTGCCGAAGGCCAGCCTGCCGGCATTCACGCGGCCCGAGGCCACGGCGCCGCCATTCTCTTCTTCCACGTCATAGCTTGCGCCGATGACAAGCGTCCCGGTCGAGCCGCTGTCCCGCGCAACGGTGACGGTGCCGTCGTAATTGCCCTCGCCATCGTCGGTGCCGACCGAGACGGTCGCGCCATTGTTCACCCTCATGATGCCGTTGCCCGAGGATGCGGCGCCGACCGTAAGATCGCCGCCGATCTCGACGCTGCTGCCATCCAGTGCGAGCAGGGAGCCGCGCCCCCTGTTGCCGACGGTGGCGTTGTCCGCAACCTTCAGACTTGAGGCGACGGTGTTCTCATCGCCATCCGTGCCCGCCCCGACGACGGCGACGGTGCCAGTGGCGCCCTGTTCCTGCCCGACGGAGAGATCGCCGACCGAGGCCGCCCCCCCTTCCGAGATCCAGACGATACCCCCCTCGGCGGGATACGACGTGGATGCGCCGCCGAAGCCAAGCCTGAGACCGGAAACGCCTGCACTGTCATGACCGACCGTAAGCAGCGATTCCGTCATTTCAAGCGAAGACCCGACACCCGAGATCCGGATCACCCCATACTCGTCGCCCTCGCCGGCATCATGGCCCAGCGAGACGGCGTCGTTCGCCGTGACCGTGCCGCCTGCGGTGATAGTCATATCGCCCTGACCGCCATAGCCGATATAGGTCTCGTCATTCAGAACCACGTCGGCATCATAAACGGTCCAATTGCCGGTCGAGCCCTCACCCCTGGCCAGATAGGTCTTGCCGTCGACGGTGAGCAACGCGTCGTTCATGATGATGATAGTGGCCGTGCCCGAAATGCCCGCGGAAAGATCCCCGCCCACGGTGGCGCTTGCGTCTTTGCCGCTGACCTGAAGAAGGCCATAGCTCTGCGCTGCATCGCCCAGCGACAGGTCGCTGTCAGCGCCCTGCAGCGTCAGGGTCCCGCCGTCCGAGACCGCCACATAGCCCGGGTAATCGTTGGAGCCGCTTTTGGGGGCCTTGGAGCCGATGACGAGATTGCTGTCCTTCAGGGTGAAGCTCGAGCCCGCGCCCGCGACGCTCAGCTTGCCGCTGCCGCCCTCGGAATTCACGCCCAGAATGACATCCCCCTCGGACGTCGCCTTGCCGCCGGATTGCACGGAGATCGCACCGGTGCCGTCCTCGCCGACGGAAAGGCCCTCCTTGAAGCTGGCCTCGGCCGCGTTGCTGACGGTCAGCGTGCCCGTCGAGCCTGTGCCCTGGCCAAGCCGAAATGCGCCGTTGGAAGTGTAGGTCGAGCCCTGCCCGTCGACGGTGACATAGCCGGCCGAGCCCGCGCCCTGACCCACCGTGACCGTGTCATTGGTCGTGGCCTCGGCGCCTTCGAGGATGTTGAAACCGGCCTCAGAGGAATTGCCCGCGCCCATGAGGAACACGCCATTGGCGGTGTAGCTCGAGCCTGCGCCCTGGACTGTGAAGCTCGCGGTCAAATCGCTGCCTTCGCCCACCGTGACCTCGCCGCTGGTGGTGGCGGAAGAACCGCTGAGGATGTTGAAGTTCGATCTCGAACCGCTGGACTTGCCCAGATAGACCCCGCCGTTCAGGGTCGCGGTCGAGCCGTTTTTCAGGTCCACCTGGCCTGTCGAGTTCGCACCATAGCCAAGGATCAGCTCGGCGCCTTCAGCGCTTTTGAGCTTGCCGTTGTCGACATCGATCCGCCCGGTCGCCCCCTCGCCACGGCCGATGGCGACGTGGTAGCCCGCATCGTAGGTGCCGCCATCCTTGACATAGAGGACGCCGGTCGTACCGTCTTGAAAGCCGATGCGGCTCCAGGAGCCGGCAGTATAAAGCCTGGACCCTTCCCCGGTCACGGTGACGGTCGATTCCGTCTCGCCCCTGCTCCAGCCGATCGCCAGGACGGCATTTTCGTCGGAGGTCGCATTCAGGGTAGCACCGCCCGAGATCGTGACAGTCCGGGGTCCGACATTCGGAATCGTGGGATTGGAGCCGTAATCGGCAGCAACCGTGACCCCCTTGGAACTGACCACGGCGCCTTCGCCATCGATGACCAGATCGGCCCCGTTGAAACCGTTGTCCCAGTTCTCGAAGTAGTTGAAGGTATCGTCGAATTTCCCGGTCCAGTTGCTGGTCGTGTTCTCATCCTCGGCCCAGCCAGCCGGGGCGAGCGAAAGGGCCGCGACCGAGACGAGGGCCGTGGTGGACAGGAAGTACCGTATTCTCTGGGTGTTCATGGCAACCTTAACGCTTTGAAAAAACCGGAAGGGCCTGCCACGTGACACGACTTCCTCCCACAATCGCGGCCAAGATAGACGCGGGGGAAGCCTGCCAGATATGTCTCAGCCGGTAGGGCTGAAGCGCAATCGTATATCGAAAGGAGAGCGGACTATACCAATGGCCCATTCGCCATCCTTTCGAGGCGGCCGAAGGGGCTGTCGCGACCGGGCGGATCGACCGGGGCCGGGTCCGGGGCGCAGTTGACTGCCCCACGGGTGCCATCCTTCTCATGGGCTTCTCATGGGCTCGCAAGCGCGGCAGGATCCACGCGCATCAAGCGGCAACAAGCTGCCGATACTGCGCCGTGCTCGGCTGCTTTCAGCGCATTGCGCGGCAGAAACCGCTCGCCGCTACGAAAAGACGCGCCGGGTACGGGTTGCGGGGGATCTGCCACCCCCGGCGGCCCGGCCGGGCCTCTTGTTGCGGGGGGAGGGCTGGCGGCGCGGCCGAAGTCTGACGGCGGTCAGACCGGGCTGGCCTTCGCCCCACGATTCTGTCGTCGCGCAGACAGAGCCTCGTTTCCGCATCCCGATCCCGTCTTCGGGGCCGGTCGGTTGCTGCCGGGTCTTGCAGCGGACAGGCGCCGGAAGCCGCTGGTCATGCCCGCCCGCCCGGGGCCAAGGGGCCGCTGTCCCTGCCGGCCGACAGCCCCCCGACGGGCCGGCCGCTATTCGCCCTCGCCGCTTTCGCGCGCAGCCTGCCGGTCGCGCAGCGCCGGGCGCAACCGCAGGAACCAGACGAACAGCACGGTCAGACCCAGAAGCGCGGCGCTGGCGGGGCTGGTGAGGAAGATCGTCGGATCGCCCTCGGACACAATAAGCGAGCGGCGCAGGAATTCCTCGAAATAGGGGCCGAGGATCACGCCCATCAGCGCCGGCACCACCGGATAGCCGAAGCGGCGCATCAGGAAGGCCAGCACCCCGATCGCCAGCGCCATCCACATCTGGAAGGCCGACCAGGACGAGGCGAAGACGCCCACCATCGAGATCAGCGCGATGAAGGCGTAAAGCACGCCGCGATTGATCTGGCTGAGCCGCAGATAGACCGGCCCGAAGGCCAGGACCGACAGGAAGACCAGGATCGAGGACACGAAGAGCGCCGCGAACATCGGCGCGATCTCGATGAAATTCGATCCCAGGAGCGCGGGCCCTGGCACAAGCCCGTGCAGCAGCAGCACGCCGAAGATGATGGCGGTGACCGCGTCGCCCGGAATGCCCATGGTCAGAAGCGGGATCACCGCGCCGCCGCACATCGCGTTATTGGCGGTCTCGGAGGCCGCGAGCCCTTCATACGATCCCTTGCCGAAGATCTCGGGGCGACGCGCGGAGCGCTTGGCCTCGGCATAGGCGATGAAGGAGGCCATCGAGGCGCCGCCGCCCGGCAGCATGCCGATCACGACGCCGATCACCGCGCTCTTGGCATAGGCGACGGGGCCGACCTCGCGGACATGCGCAAGCGAGGGCAGGAAATCGCGGCGCCGCGGCCGGACGATCTGGGCCACCCGGTCGGCCCGCATCATCGCCGAGGGCGTCGCCGCCTGGGCGATCAGCTCGCAGACCGCGAACAGCCCGATCACGGCGGGCAACAGCCCGATGCCTTCGATCAGGTGATAGCTGCCGAAATCGAACCGGCCCTCGGGCACCATCGGGTCGATGCCCACGGTCGAGATCATCAGCCCCAGCACCATCGCCGCGATGGCCTTCGACAGCGAGCCCGACGACACGATGGTCACGGTGACGATCGCCATCAGCACCAGCGAGAACTTGTCGGGGGTCTGGAACAGGAGCGCGAGCGAACTGACCGGCTGGGCCAGCGCGATCAGCACCACCGCGCCGATCAGGCCGCCGAGCGCCGAGGAGAAGGCGCTCATTCCCAGTGCCTGCGGCCCCTCTCCGCGCTTCATCAGGGCGTGGCCGTCAAGCGTGGTGATCGCGCCCGAGGGCGCGCCGGGGATGTTCAGCGTGATGCCGGTGATCGAGCCGGAATAGATCCCGGCCATGTAGATCCCGGCCACCATGACCAGCGCATCGGTCACCTCCATGCCGAAGGTGAAGGGCAGCAGAAGCGCGATGGCCAGGGTCGCGGTCAGGCCCGGGATGGCGCCGAACACGAGCCCCAGCAGGAAGCCTCCGATCAGGTGCAGGAAGGTGGCGGGATGGGTGAGCGAGAGAAAGCCTTGGGCGAGATCGGCCAGCATGTCAGAGCCCCCAGAGCGGCAGCGACAGGCCGAAAAGCCGGTCGAAGAACAGCCAGCCGAAGCCCGTCACCCCGACCCCGACCGCCAGCGCCATCAGCGCCGAGCGGCCCCAGCGCCCGCTATCCTCGAGATTGAAGTAGAATGCGATGGCAAAGCAGTAGAGCGCAGCCGAGATCACGTAGCCCAGCCAGACGAAGCCGATCACGAAAAGCGCGGTGGCGCCGATGGCGAAAAGCGGGCCGAGCACCGGCAGCAGCCCGGGCAGCCCGGTATCGGCCGCCGCATCGGCGGCGTCCGAGGTGTCGGCGCGGCGGGCCTCAACGCGGGCGCGGAATTCCGAAATCAGCACGCGAGCCAACATGCCGTAAAGCGCGAGACACAACAGGGCAGGCAGGAAGGCGGGCCCCGGTTCGCCCGAGGCGAAGGGGCGCGGCATCTGCAGCACCTGCCAGCCATAGACGGTATTGGCGAGGGCGAGGCCGGCCGCGAACAGGATCTGGCCGTTGGTCTTTCCGGTCATGGCGGTCTCCCTTTGGCCGGTCGTGGCGCGACCGGAGGGCCGGTCGAAGGCGGGACCCGGCAAATCCGGGCCCCGCCCCCGGGGGGCTGGCCGAAGTGCTACTTCTGCAGCACGCCTTCGGCCACCAGCTGGTCGATCAGGGCGAAGGCCTTCTTCTGGGCGGCCTTCACATAGGCGGCGGTTGCCTCGGCATCCATCCAATGCGCGCCCATCGCGGATTTCTCGGCCGCTTGCTGGAATTCGGGCAGATCGAACACCGCGGCAAAGCCGGCTTCGAGCGCCGCGCGCTTGTCGGCATCGACGTCGGCCTGGGTCGCGACCAGGCGGAAGCTGCCCCAGACCACGTCATAGCCCGATTCAAGGAAGGTCGGCACATCGGGGAACTTGGGGTCGCGCGTCTCCGACATCACCGCCAGAACCCGGGCCTGACCGGCCTGCACGGCGGCATAGGCGGCCGAGATGCTCGAGGACATCGCATCGACCTCGCCCGACAGCAGCGCCTCGCGCTCGGGGCCCGAGCCCTTGGGATAGGGAATGTGCTGCACCTCGATCCCGGCCTCCTTGGCAAAGTCGAGCGCGGGCAGGTGCCAGACGCCGCCGGTGCCGACATTGGCGATCTTCAGCGTACCGGGCGCGGCCCTGGCGGCGGCGACGAAATCGTCGAGCGTGGCGAAGGGCGCATCGGCCCGCACGATCAGCGCGGTCGGATGCACGGTGACCGAGCCCAGATAGGCCAGCCGGTCGGTGTCATAGCCCGGCACCAGTTCGTAATAGGGCACGGTGATCACGCTGTCCCAGGTCAGCGAACCGATGGTGTAGCCGTCTGGCCGCGACTTCATCAGTCTGAGCGTTCCGATGCCGCTTTGCGCGCCGGTCACGTTCTGGGTGTTGATGCCGGTGCCAAGGGTTTTCTCGGCGAAGCTCATGAACTGGCGCATGACGGTATCGGTGCCGCCGCCCGCGCTCCAGGGCATGATATGGGTCAGGTCCCTGTCGGGAAAGTCGGCGGCGGCCGGCGCCGCCAGCGGCAGCGCAAGGGCGGCGGCGACCAGGGCAGCGCGCGACAGCAGCGTCCGGGGCAGGGTCAGGATCTTCATGGCGTCGTCTCCGTGTTGGGGGCGGCGCGTTTTTCGCGCTCTTGCTCGGTGCCGGGTGAGGTATCAGGTGAAATAGGGCAGTTTCTTCTTTTGCGCAGCGCGCACCCAGGAGGGCACGAAGGGCACGATCTTGTCCTGCGAGGGCACGCGGATCTCGATGAAGCTGGCGCCCTCATGGGCGAGGGCCGCGCGCAGGGCGGGCTCGATCTCGGCATCGCTCTCGATCCGCGCGGTCTGGAAGCCGAAGCCCTGGGCGACCTGCACGTAATCGACCGCGCCGAAATCGGTGCTCCAGGGTTCGTCGACATCGTCAAGCAGAATCGCCTCGCCCCGGATCCAGCCATAGGTGTCGTTGCGGGTCAGGATCACGGTGATGTTCTTGCCGCTGCGCCGGATGGTCTCGAAATCGCCCAGCACGAAGGCGAGCGAGCCATCGCCCGTCAGCGAGATCACCGGCCCGTCACCGGCGAAGGCCGCGCCGATCCCGGCGGGCACCGAATATCCCAGCGCGCCCATCGAATAATTGGTCAGATAGCGCCGTCCCGGCTCGCGCACCGACAGCAGTGCCGAAGGATAGATCGCAGCGACGCCGGGCTCGGCGGTGACGATGGCATCGGGCGGCAGCAGGGTATCGAGCGCGCGGGTCAGCTTGACCGGCGAGATCGTGCCCTCGGGCATTTCGATGTTCGAGTTGAAGACCGCATCGAGCGCCGTGCGCTTCATGTCGGTCAGGTCGAGCCGGGGACGCGTCAGATGCGGATGCTCGACCCGGATCAGCTCGGCCATATAGGCCAGCGTCGCGCGGGCATCGCCCACCATGCCCACCTTCAGCGGGAAATTGTTGCCGACATGGGCCTCGGCGATGTCGAGATGCAGGAAGGTCTTGGAAGCCGGGTCGCCATACAGCGTCCAGTGATCGGTCGAGCTGGAATCGGTATTGGTGCCGACGAAGAAGACGGTGTCGGCCGATTTGGCATAGTCATTGGCATAGCCCATGCCGCCCCGCGCGCCGATCACCCGAAGCGCCAGCGGATGGGTCTCGGCCATCAGCCCCTTGCCGGGCGTCGTCGTCGCGACCGGGACCTGCAACAGTTCGGCCAGCGCCTGCACCTCGGCGCCCGCCTTCGAGATCAGCGCGCCCTGACCGCAGACGATCAGCGGCTTTTCGGCCGCCAGCAGCGTGTCGATGGCCGCGCGGATCCTGCCGTGATCGGCCACCGGGCGGTGGGCCGGGTATTCGCTGTATTCCGGCTGGGCATAGAGATCGGCGATCTCGGCAGTCTCGTGGAAGATGTTGATTGGCACCCGGATATGGACCGGCGCGGGCCGGCCCGAGGTCGCCACCCGGAACGCCCGGCGCATCAGGATCGGAATGTCCTTCACCGAGGTCAGGTAGAAGGATTCCTTGCAGATGCTGGCATAAAGCGCGGTCTGGTCGATCCCGGTCAGCCCGTGCTTCTTGTCCTGGTTCACCGGAATGTCCGAGCTGAAGAAGATCACCGGCACCGAACTGAGGAAGGCCTCGGCAATCCCCGGGGTGCAATGGGTGACGCCCGGGCTCGGGGCCTCCAGCACAGCCGGGCGGCCGGTGACCTTGGCATAGGCCTCGGCGGCATAGGACGCGGTGCGCTCGTCGCGGGTCAGCACGAATTCGATGTTCGAATGGGCGCGCCATTCCTTGTACCAGCCGATGGTGGTCTCGCCCGGCAGGCCGAAGACATGGGACACGCCATGCAGCTCCAGCATCTTCAGGATGACCTGCGCCCCGTTCATCACCTGCGTCACCTGCGTCTCCTGCCCGTTCATGCCGTCCCGTCCGCTCCGGCCCCTGCCTGACCCGTACATGGCTCATGCCCTGGCCCGTCACCGTCTTCGCCGGGGTCCGGTTTTGGTATGCTTTGCTGTATACAGGGTGATACACAGGCCGGAACGCAAATCAATTGTTTTTCTGTCCGGCGCCCTTATTGTGGATCCGCGCCTCTTCTCCTTTCGGACGGAACCATTGAAATGGCTAAAAAAACGGCGGGTACGGTTGAAAGAGCCTATCGGATGCTCAAGGAGATGGCCGCAACCTATGCCTTCAAGCCGGATTCGCGCCTCAACGAAGGGGTGCTGGCGCGCCAGCTTGAGACCAGCCGCACGCCGCTGCGCGAAGCGCTGAACCGGCTCGCGGCCGAGGGGTTTCTGGTGTTCCGCCCCGGTCAGGGCTTTTTCTGCCGCTCGCTGACGCCGGGCGAGATCATGGACCTTTACGAGGCCCGCGCCGCGATCGAATGCGAGGCCGCCAAGCTTGCCGCGCGCCGCGCCGACCCGCAGGAACTCGACGCGCTCGAGGTCTTTCTCGAGGCCTCCTGCCCCGATTACCAGCCCGGCACCTCGCCGGTGGAACTGGTCCGGCTCGACGAAGCGTTCCATATGCGACTGACAGCACTCTCGGGCAATGCCGAGCTGAGCCGCCTTCTGGAAAACGTCAACGGACGCATCCATTTCGTGCGGCTGATCGATCTGCGCACGCTCAGCCAGCGCGACGGGCCCGAGGTCGTCACCACCGCCCCGCACCGGCGCATTCTCGACGCGGTGCGCGCGGGCGACCCCGAGGCGGCCCAGCACGAGATGCGCGGCCATATCGAGCGGCGGCTCGAAGCCGTCACCGAGAACGTGCGCAATGCCTTCGCCGAGCTTTACGCCCCCTGATCCGCATCGTCCGGCGCGTCGCGGCGACCGATCTCGGCCACGACCAGGCGCATCTGGGTGCAGAAGGCATCGATCAGGCTGGCCTTGGGGCTGTCATCGCGCGCGAGGATGCCGACCGGCCGCCCGGCCAGGCCGGGGATCGCGATCTCGCGCACCGCAACCGGGTTCGGCGCCGGCACGCAGCGCCGGGGCACCACCGCCACCCCCAGCCCGTGATAGACCATCGTCGAGATCATCTGGATACCGTCAAGCTCCATCGCCTCGTGGACGGTGATGTCCTCGCGCACCAGCCAGTCGTCGATCAGCTGCCCCGACCAGAGCGAACGGCTGATCCGGATGAAGGGATAGGCCTCGAGGATCTCGCGCGGATCGTCGAGCGGGCAATCCCCGGCGGTCAGAAGGTGGAACGGCTCTTCGGTGACGGTGTGAAAGACCAGCCGCGAGCCCAGCACCGGCGGCCGCCCGATGAAGGCCGCGTCCAGGGCGCCGCGATCGACCGGCGCCACCAGATTGGCCGAATGGGCGGGGGCGGCCTGGATATGCAGGTCGGGATAAAGCGCGCGCATCCGCTTCATCGCATGGGGCACCGCCCCGGTCATGGCGGTGAACATCGCGCCGATATTGAGCGTGCCGGTTATCGTGGCCTCGCCCCGCGCCGTGCGGCGCAGTTCGTCATAGGCGGCGAGCACCTCGATGGCCTTGGGCACCAGCAGCCGCCCGCGGGCATTCAGCTCGGGAACCCGGCGCCGCCGGTCGAAGATCTCGACGCCCAGATCCTCCTCGAACTGCTTCATCTGCAAGGAGACTGCCGAACGGGTCAGATGCTCGCTGGCTGCAGCGGCCGACAGGCTGCCATGGCGCGAGATGGCGACAAGGGTCTTCAGGCGGCGGATCGACATGGCAGGGCTCCGCAGTGGCTTTCATTAGGTTTACGCAAGGTTTCAGGCAGTTGGCAGGCCGGCGCCCGACGGGCCGCCGCCGCTTGGTCTATCGCAAGTTTTTCTTGACAGAAAGGTAAAAATTACTCGCTTGCGTAAACCTATTTTGACTAGGTAGCGTGCAGACAGCGCGGCGGACCGCCATGAACGGACGACCGCGCCCGACATATTCCGAACCTTCGAGGACGTGCCCGACTCGACCCCCGCTGCACGGGGTGCGCGGTTATGGCATGAGCAGAGATGAACAGAGCCGACCCAGAGACCGTCATACCCGTCATCGATCCGGTCAGCCGCCGGATGCGCGACACCAAGCCCTCGGCCTCGCTCGAGGCGGCGCAGCTGGCGCGGGATCTGCGCGGCCAGGGCCGCCGGGTGATCTCGCTGGCGACCGGCGAGCCCGATTTCCCGACCCCCGACCATATCAAGGCCGCCTGCGTCGCCGCGCTGGCCGAGAACCGCACCGGCTATCCGCCGGTCCAGGGCATTCCGGCGCTGCGCGAGGCGATCTGCCAGAAATTCCACCTGGACAACGACCTGGATTACCGCGCCAGTCAGGTGATCGTCGCCAATGGCGTCAAGCAGATCGTCTTCAACGCGCTGGCGGCCAGCCTCGAGCCCGGCCAGGAGGTGCTGATCCCGGCGCCGGGCTGGGTCAGCTATTCCGAGATGACGCGGCTGAATGGCGGCGTGCCAGTGTGGCTCGAAACCCGGTGGGACGACAATTTCCGCCTGCGGCCCGAGGCTCTCGAGGCCGCGATCACCGAGAACACCCGCTGGCTGATCCTCAACAACCCCTGCAACCCGACCGGCACGATCCTGACCGAGGCCGAGATCCGCGCCCTGGCAGAGGTGCTGGAGCGTCATCCGCAGGTGATGGTCCTCAGCGACGACATCTACGAGCATCTGCGCTACGGCCCCGCGCCCTATTTCACCATCGCCCAGGTCTCGGAGGCGATGAAGGCCCGGACCCTGACCGCCAATGGCGTCTCGAAGGCCTGGTGCATGACCGGCTGGCGCGTCGGCTTCGCGGCCGGGCCGCAGGCGCTGATCGACGCCATGCGCACCTATCAGGGCCAGACCACCGGAGGCGTGATGCATCCCGCGCAATTCGGCGCGCTGGCCGCGCTGACCGATACCCGCGCCTTCATGGGCCCCAATCTCGAGGCCTTCCGCGCCCGCCGCGCGCTTGGCGTCCGGCTGATCAACGAGACCGAGGGGCTGTCCTGCCACGCGCCCGACGGCGCCTTCTATCTCTTCGTCAACTGCGCGCCCCTGATCGGCGCCACAAGGCCGGATGGCGGCACCATCGCCAGCGATGCCGACCTGACCCGCTATTTCGTCGAGGAGGCCGAGGTGGTCTGCGTGCCGGGCGCCGCCTTCGGACTGTCGCCCTTCTTCCGGATCTCGTTTGCCTGCGGCATCGAGGTGCTGGAGGAGGCCTGCCTCAAGCTGCGCGCCGCCGTGGCCAGACTTACGCCCGCCAAGGAAGGACCCTCCGCATGAGCTTCGACTGTTCGGTCGCCCCCGTGAACCATCCGCTGAGTGCCGAATTCGCCGCCGGGTTCAGCGATATCCCGGCGCCGGTCGCCAATGACTGCTATGGTCGCCGCAACATCATGGATGCGGGGATCAAGCCGATCGCCAGGGGCATGCATCTCTGCGGCCGCGCCGTCACTGTGGCGATGCCGCCCGATGACAACCTGATGCTGCATGCGGCGCTGCATGCGGCCGAACCGGGCGACATCATCGTCGCCTCGACCTCGAACGACCGCCATTCGGGCGTCTGGGGCGAGCTGATGACCCGTGCCGCCATGGCGCGCGGCCTCGGCGGGCTGGTGCTGGACGGCATGTGCCGCGACAGCGCCTGGATCGCCGAAAGCGGGTTCCAGCTCTTTGCCCGCGGCACCTGCGCCCGCGGCTCGCGCAAGCTCGGGCCGGGCCATGTCAACATTCCGGTGGCGGTCGGCAATGTCGTCGTCCATCACGGCGACATCATCATCGGCGACGATGACGGGGTGATGGTGGTGCCCGCCGCCGATGCCGCCGCTCTGCTGCCGCTCTGCCGTGACAAGCTGGCCAAGGAGGCTGCGCGGATCGAGGCCATCGCCGCGGGCGCGCCGAAACCCGGCTGGCTGATGCCGGCGCTGGAAAAATGGAACGTGGCGTGACGGCGCCTTAACCCTGCCGTCCGATAAGACCCAACAAGGAGAGACCCGATGAAACGCATCACCGCCTCGCTGGCCGCCATCGCGCTGCTGGCCGGGACCGCGGCTCTGGCCGAGTATCCCGAGAAGCCCGTCACCATCGTCGTGCCCTATGGCGCCGGCGGCGGCAGCGACATCATGGTGCGCACCGTCGCGCCCTATATCGAGAAATATCTCGGCGACGGCGCCAAGGTCGTGGTCGAGAACCGCACCGGCGCCTCGGGCATCATCGGCTGGCAGGCGGTGCATGATGCCAAGCCCGACGGCTACACCATCGGCGTCATCACCACGCCGTCGATCGTGACCAAGCCGATCGAGGGCAAGGCCGATTTCACCTGGCAGGAATTCACCATCATCGCCAACATGGTCACCGATCCTGCGGCGCTGAACGTCAAGAAGGGCAGCCAGTTCACGGACATTGCCGGGCTGGTCGACTATGCCAGGGAAAACCCGAAGGTCGTGACCATGGCCACCGGCAATTTCGGCGGCGACGATCACCTGGCCGGGCTGCAGCTTGAAAAGCTGACCGGGGCCGAGTTCACCTTCGTGCCCTTCCCCGGCGTCGCCGCGCGCAACGCCACCATGGGCGGTCATGTCGCGGTCGGCAGCTTCAATCTTGGCGAGGCGGTCAACTATCAGGACTCGATCGACATTCTGGGCATCATGGCCGCCAGGCGGTCCGAGCTTGCCCCCGAGGTCCCGACCCTGAAGGAACAGGGCTTCGACATCGTTGCCTCGTCGCAGCGCGGTTTTGCCGGGCCGAAGGGCATGCCCGCCGAGGCGGTCGGGAAACTGTCGGCGGCCATCGCCCAGGCGGTGAACGACCCCGATTTCCGCAAGGATGCGATCAATCAGGGCGTGGTGCTCGATTTTGCCGACAGCACAGATTTCGCCGCCCAGCTCGACGCCTTCGACCAGGCCATGCGCAAGATCTGGGCCGAGAGCCCCTGGCTTGAGTAACCCCGTCGAAAGGACATCATGAAATCCATCCACAATGATGTCGTTCTGGGAACGAGCGTGGCGATTCTCGCCGCGCTCGGCATTCACAGGGCGCTGGGGTTCGGGGCCGATGCCCGCGTCTTTCCCCTTCTGGTGCTGGGCCCCGCCGTTCTGCTGGGCCTGCTCATCGCCGTACGCGGCTATCTGAAACAGACCCGGACCGGCGACAATCCCGATTTCTTCGCCAGCCCCGGCCGCTTCTTCCTGGTCGCGGGCGTCATGGCCCTGGCGCTGATCGGGCTGAAATATCTGGGCTTTCTGACCACATCGGCGCTGACCGTGCCGCTGCTGTCGGTCACGCTCGGCTATCGGCGGGCGCTGCCGATCCTGGCCACCACCGCGGGCTTCCTCGCGATGGTCTATATCGTCTTCATCCAGATCCTCTCGCGCCCGCTGCCGGCCGAGATCTGGACCCGGCTCGGAGGCAGCTGAGATGGACCTGTTTTCTCCGCTTCTCGATGCGCTGCCGGCGGTTCTGACCTTCCCCAACCTGCTGGCGATGGTCGGCGGCGTGCTGGTCGGCATCGTCGTCGGCTCGCTGCCCGGGCTGACCGCGACCATGAGCATCGCGGTCCTGCTGCCGCTGACCTTCACCATGGACCCGCTGGTCGCGCTCGGCATGATGGCGGGCATCTATAACGGCGCGATGTATGGCGGGGCGATCCCCGCGATCCTGTTGCGCATTCCCGGCACCCCCGCGGCCATCGTGACCACCTTCGACGGCTACCCGCTGGCCCAGCAGGGCCGCGCCGGCTATGCGCTGCAGATCGCGCTTCTGTCCTCGGCCTTCGGCGGCATGATGAGCGCCATCGCGATGATGGTACTGGCGCCGCCCCTGTCGCTGGTGACCCTGGCCTTCGGCCCGCCCGAGGTGTTCTGGGTCGGCATCTTCGGCATGGCCGCGGTCGCGGTCTTTCTGGGCGAGGATCTGCCCAAGGGCATGCTCTCGGCGCTGATCGGGCTTTTCATCGGCATGGTCGGTCTCGACCCGGTGATGTCGACCGACCGCTTCACCTTCGGCCAGCTCGAGCTGGAATCGGGCATCGACATCGTCGTGCTGATGGTCGGGCTTTACGCCATCCCGCCCTGTCTCGAGATGGCCGAGGATACCGCCAGGGCCGTGGGCGCCCGGATCAGGCTGGACTTCCAGCCCTTCCTGAAGACGATGCGCGAGATCCCGCGTTACTTCAGGATCTGGAGCTGGGCCTATTTCTACGGCATCTTCGTCGGGCTTCTGCCCGGCGCCAGCGGCAGCTTCGTGTCCTTCCTGGCCTATGAGCGCGCCAAGCGGATGTCGAAGGACCCCGAGAGCTTCGGCAAGGGCAATCCCGAAGGCATCGCCGCCTCGGAATTCGGCAACAATGCCGACAATGCGGCGGCGCTGATCCCGACGGTGACGCTGGGCATTCCCGGCAGCTCGGTCGCGGCGGTGATCATGGGCGGGCTGCTTGTGCACGGTCTGCAACCCGGCCCCGACCTGTTCCGCAACAGCGCCGACATCATCTACGGCTTCATGATCCAGATGTTCCTGACATCGCTGATCCTGATCCCGCTTGGCGGCTCCTTCGCGACCAATCTCTTCGCCCAGGTGCTGCGGATCCCGCGCCCGCTGCTGATCCCGCTGATCATCTGCCTCAGCATCGTCGGCGCCTATTGCGTGCAGAACTCGCTGTTCGATGTCTGGCTGATGTTCGGCTTCGGCCTGCTGGGCTATGTCATGAGCAAGACCGGCCTGCCGCTGGCGCCGGTGGCGCTGGGGGTGATCCTCGGGCCGCTGATCGAAAGCAACCTGCGCCTGTCTCTGCTGCTGGACGTGCGCAACGAACATATCCTGTTCACCCGGCCGATCTGCATGGTGCTGATCGCGCTTCTGGTCCTGACCACGGTGCTGCCGCCGGTCTGGAAACACATTCGGGCCCGGCGCGCGCGCCAGGCCTGACCCGAAAGGCCCCGGTTCTTCCTCGGTCCCGGGGCCGCTCCCCCCGGGCGCTGCCCAATCAGGTGGCGCCCGGGCTCTTTCCAAGCTCGGCCAGGAACGCCGCCGCCACATGCGAGCGCGCCCGCCGTGCCGGTTCCAGCAGGTAGAGCTTCCGCCAGAGCCCAAGACCCGTCACCGGAACGAAGCGGATCGCCGGATCGCCGAACAGCCCCACCGCCGCTTTCGGCATCAACGCGACCCCCAGCCCGGCCCGGATCATGCACAGCTGCGCGATGGTCGAATGGGCCTGCAGCCGGGTCTCTTTCAGGGCCTCGGGCAGGGCCGCGGCGCCTGCCAGCAATTGTCGCGTGCCGGTCTCGGCCGAGAGCGTGATGACCTCGGCCGGGTCGATCTCGGACAGGGCCACCGCATCGCGCCCGGCCAGCCGGTGCCCCCCCCCGCAGGCCAGCCCGAACGGATCGCGCCGCAGCTCGGTCTGGGTCAGATCGGGGCTTTGCCGCGCCCGTCCCGCCACTGCCAGATCGAGCGTACCGTCCGAGACGAGCCCCGCCAGCCGCTCGGCCACATCGTCATGCAGCAGGCAGGAGATCCCCGGATGCGCCGCGCGGAACCGCGCCAGCGCCGGCCCGACCAGATCGCCGATGGCCGAGGGCGCGGCCCCGACCGCCAGCCGGCCCTCGCTCAGCCCCGCCTGCGCCCGCATCCGCCCCAGCGCCCGGTCGAGATCGGCCAGCACCGGCGCGGTTTCCTCGAGAAAGGCCAGCCCCAGCGGCGTCGGCTGCGGCGGCCGCATCCGGCGGTCGAAGAGCGGTGCCCCGACCTCCTCCTCGGCCTGGCGCACGGTCTCGGTCAGGGCCGAGGGCACCACCCCCAGCGCCTCCGCCGCCCGCGCGAAACTGCCCTGCGCCCGGATCGCATGCAGCGCCCGCAGATGGCGGAGCGTGATATTCAGATTTTCCGAACCTAGCTTCATGTCTTTCTATTTCTACGAAGCCCGGATCTGTGGTTCAAGATCCCCGACCCGAAGACACCGCGAAAGGCCGCCATGACCGATCAAAGCCCGCCTGCCCTCACGACCGCGCTGCGCGCCGCCGGGTTCCGGGGCGAGATCGAAAGCGACCGGGCGCTTTGCAGCGCGATGTCGACCGACAATTCGGTCTATCAGGTGATGCCCGATCTGGTCGTGGCGCCGATGGACGCCGCCGACATGGTCACGCTGGAACGGGTCATGGCCGAACCGCGCTTTGCCGCCATGCCCGTCACCGCGCGGGGCGGCGGCACCGGCACCAATGGCCAGAGCCTCAGCCGCGGGGTCATCGTCGACACCCGCCGCCACATGCACCGGCTGCTGGATTTCGATGCCGCCGAAGGCTGGGCCGATGTCGAACCCGGGATGGTGCTCGACGATCTGAACGAGCGGCTGCGCCCGCACGGGGTGTTCTTCGCGCCCGAGACCTCGACCTCGACCCGCTGCACCATCGGCGGCATGGTCTCGACCGATGCCTCGGGCAAGGGCAGCCGGGTCTATGGCAAGACCTCGGACAATATCATCGGGCTCGAGATCGCCCGGCCCGAGGGCCTGCTGTCCAACCTCGCCCCCGCCCCCGACTGGACCCGCCCGATGCTGGACGCGGCCGAGGCCGCCGCCCGGTCGGGGCGCGCGGCCTTCATCGCGGCGACGCCCCGGCTGAACCGCCGCTTCACCGGCTACGATCTGGAACGCGCCTGCCCCGAGGCTGGCGGCTTCGAGTGGTGGCGGCTGTTTCTGGGCGCCGAGGGCACGCTGGGGCTGGTGAGCAGGATCCGCGTGGCCCTGCGCCCGCTCGCGCGCGAAAAGCGTCTGCTGGTCGCGGGATTTGCCAGCTTCCGCGAGGCGCTGGCCTCGGCCCTGCCGCTGGCCGAGTTCGAGCCCACCGCCATCGAGGTGATGGACGAGCGCGTGCAGAAGCTGGCCGATGATGCAGGCATCCTGACCCGGCTGCCGCCCGCGCTGCGCGCAAGCCGTGGCCAGCCGCTGGCCTATGTCTTCATCGAGTTCAACGGCGATGACCCGGACGGTCTGCAATCCCGCCTGAACGCCTGCGAAACCGCGATCCATGCCCTGCCCGGCGCCCGGGCGATCCACATGGCGCGCGATGCCGCCGAGATCCGCGAGCTTTGGGCCGTGCGCTCGGCCGGTGTCGGGCTTCTGGGCAAGGTCGACGGGCGCGCGCGCCCCGTGGCCTTTGTCGAGGATTGCGTGGTGCCGCCCGAAAACCTGCCCGCCTTCCTCGATGACTTTCTGGCGGTACTGGACGCCCAGGGGCTCGATTTCGGGATCTATGGCCATGTCGATGTGGGCTGTCTGCATGTCCGGCCCGCACTGGACATCGACACCGACCGCGAGAGGCTGGTCGCCGTCTCGGATGCGGTCTTCGAACTGACCCGCAAACATGGCGGCATCTTCTGGGGCGAACATGGCAAGGGCGTGCGCGGGGCCTATCTGCGCGACTGGATCGGACCCGAGGCCTATGCCGCACTGCAGGGCGTCAAGGCCGCCTTCGACCCGGCCGGGCGCTGCAATCCGGGCAAGCTGGTGGGCCTTGACGCACCCGTGCCCGCCATCGACGAAATCCCGTTCCGCCCCTTCAACGCGCCCGAGGGCGATGCGCTGACCCGCGCCTTCCGCTGCAACGGCAATGCGCAATGCCTGTCCTATGCCGCGGCGACGCCGATGTGCCCCTCCTTCAAGGCCACCGCCGATCTGCGCCAGAGCCCAAAGGGCCGGGCCGATGCGCTGCGCGCCTGGCGGCAGGCGCGGCTCGAGGGCCGCGTGGATGCCGCGCTCGAGGCCGATCTGACAGCGACGCTCGACGCCTGCCTCGGCTGCAAGGCCTGCGCGTCGAGCTGCCCGGTGCAGGTCGACATCCCCGCCATGCGCGCTGCCTTCTATGCCGATCTCTATGCCCGGAAAGCGCGCCCGCTGGCCGACCGGCTGATGCTGCTGGCCGAGCGGGAAAGCGTGACGCTTCAGGTCCTTGCGCCGATGTTGCGCCCGGTCTGGCCGCTGCTGGCCCGGATCGGGGGGGCGCTGACCGGCACGGTCGATCTGCCCAAGGCACTGGCCCCCGCCCTGCCCCGCGCCGACCGGATCGGCGCCGCCGATCTGGCCCGGCCGCTGCCCGAGGGCACGGTGATCGTCATCGAGGACTGGTTCTCGGCGCTGTTCGACGGCGCGGCGCGGACCGATGCGCTGGCCGGGCTGAAGGCGCTTGGCTACCGGCCGCGCATGCTTGCGATGCGTCCCGCGGGCAAGACCGCACAAAGCCTCGGCGATCCGCGCTTCGCCGCGATGGCCACCCGCCTCAGGCGGCATCTGGAGGCCGCCGCCGCGACAGGCGCACCGCTGATCGGGCTCGACCCCGCAGTGGTGATGCAGCTTCGGCAGGATTATCCGCAGGCGGGCATCGCGCTGCCGCCCGTGCTGCTGCCGCAGGAATTCCTCTCTCGCGAGATCGCGGCGGGCCGGCGCTTTCCCGATCTCGCCGCGACAGGCCCCGCGCCCAAGCTCTTTTCGCATTGCACCGAGACGACCGGCGCGCCCGAGGCCGCCGCCGACTGGCGCCGGGTCTTCGCGGCCTTGGGCGTGGAAATCGACACCCCCGCCACCGGCTGTTGCGGCATGGCGGGGCTCTTCGGGCACAAGACCCGCCACCAGACCGTCTCGAGACGCCTGTTCGACATGTCCTGGGCGCCGAAGATCGGGGACGAAGCGCCGGTCCTCGCCACCGGCTTTTCCTGTCGCTGCCAGACCGAGCGGCTGGCCAGGGTCCCGGCCCGTCACCCGCTGGGGCTCATCGCCGATCTGGCCGCCGCCTGAGCCTGCCCGCAGCCTGCCCTAATCGGGCAGGCCCTCGGCGACATGGGCCAGAAGCCCCTCGCCATTGCCGCGAATGTCGTAGATCAAGGCGTCGCGGGCGGCCTCGGCATCGCCCGCGCGGATCGCGGCGACGATCCGGCGATGGGGGTGCGGCTCCCAGTTGGGGGGGATGCCGCCATCGTAGAGATGCGACAGGATCGGCCCGCAGCGCATCCAGAGATTGGACACCAGATCGAGCGCCACCGGCTGCCCGGCCATCTCGCACAGCATCAAATGAAAGCGGGTATTCTCGCCGATCGCCTCGGCGAAATCGCCCGCATCCTGCGCCGCGATCATCCGGCGATGCATGTCCTCCAGCGCGTCGATATCCTTGGGCACGGCGACCCGCGCGGCCTCGGCCGCGGCATTGCCCTCCAGATGCTCGCGGATGCCGCGGATCTCCATCAGGATGCCGCGGGTCAGATACGGCACGCAGGTCCGCCCCCGCGAATCGAGCCGCAATGCATTCTCGGCCACCAGCCGCATCAGCGCCTCGCGCATCGGCGTCGCGCTGATCCCGAATCGCTGCGACAGCGGCCGCAGCGTCAGCACCGTGCCGGGCTGCAACTCGCCCCGCATCAGTGCCTCGCGCAATCCCCTATAGGCCTGTTCGCTCAGGCTTTGCTTTTCGACCGGCCTGATCCAGGCCGCCGGATCGGCCCCGTTCATGACGTCATCACCTTCGCTCCTCCCCGAAATCGTGTTGACATGTTGTTATAACAAATTACACATAACGTCGCAGGGCGGAAGGGGAGCCGCCAACGGCAAACGGGAGGTTGCATGTTCAAATTGTCACAGTCGCGTCAGGTCGCAAAGGCGCGGGCGCAATGCCCGGTGGGAACCGCCCGATGACCGGCGTTCTGTCCGTGACGGCACCCGTTCCGGGTGGCCCCGAGGCGTTGACGCTCGAAACCCGGACCCTGTCCGCCCCCGGGCCGTGCGAGATGCGGGTCCGCGTCCATGCTGCGGGCGTGAACCGCCCCGATGCGATGCAGCGCGAGGGCAATTACCCGCCGCCGCCCGGCGCCTCCGACGTGCTGGGGCTGGAGCTTTCGGGCGAGGTTCTCGAGATCGGCGCGGGCGTGACCCGCTTTGCCCCCGGCGACCGGGTGATGGCTCTGGTCGCGGGCGGCGCCTATGCCGAAGAGGCCATCGTGCAGGCCGATGTGGCGCTGCCGGTGCCCGAGGGTCTGTCGATGACCGAGGCCGCAGGCATCCCCGAGACCTATTTCACCGTCTGGTCGAACCTCTTCATCCGCGCCGGGCTGCAGCCCGGGGAAACCGCGCTGATCCATGGCGGCACCTCGGGCATCGGCGTCACCGCGACGCTCCTGGCCCGGGCGATCGGCGCGCGCGTCATCACCACCTGCGGCAGCGACGAGAAATGCCGCGCCTCCGAGAAGCTGGGCGCCGCGGCCTCGGTCAATTACCGCGATACCGATTTCGTTCAGGCGGTACGCGATCTGACCGGCGGCAAGGGCCCCGAGGTGATCCTCGACATGGTCGGCGGCCCCTACATGCAGCGCAATCTCGACCTGGTGGCCGAAGACGGGCGGATCGCCCAGATCGCCTTCCAGCAGGGCTCGCGCGCCGAGATGGACATGGGCCCGGTGCTGTTCAAGCGCCTGACGCTCTGCGGCTCGACGCTTCGGGCGCGGCCCCTGGCGATGAAGGCCGAGCTGGCCCGCGAGATCGAGGCGAAGGTGCTGCCGCTGATCCTTCAGAAGGGCGCCGGACCGGTGATCGATTCCACATTTCCGCTGAAAAGGGTGCAGGACGCCCATGCCCGGCTCGAGGCTTCGGCCCATACCGGCAAGATCATCCTGCTGACCGATGCGGCCTGAACGACGCCCCTGAGCGACCGGCCTGAACGACGGGCCCGGGCCGGAAACGCCCCCCACAGAATTCGGCCGACCGGCCGCGCGCCCCAGGGCCGTCCGGTCGTGCCGCCTGCCCATAACACGTAATCCGAAACGGGAGGAACCACCATGACCACCAGATCCATCCTGCTGGGCACCGCGCTTGGCCTGACGCTCGGCGGCAGCGCGCTGGCCGATGTCAAGATCGGCTCGCTCTATCCCTTCAGCGGCCCGCTGGCGCTGCTGGGCGAGGAAAGCGCGCGCGGGCTCGACCTTGCGGTCGACCAGATCAATGCCGCGGGCGGCCTTCACGGCGAACAGATCGTGCTCGAGCGCGGCGATGCCGTCGACAACAACCAGGCCATCGGCGAAGCCCGCCGGCTGATCTCGCTCGAGGGCGTCAAGGCGGTCTTCGGCACCTATTCCTCGTCGCGGGTGATCGCGGCCTCGCAGGTGACCGAACTGGCCGGCATCCCCTATTTCGAGCTCGGCGCCGTCGCCGACGAGGTCACCGGCCGCGGCATGACCTACCTGTTCCGCACCAACCCAACCGCCGAGCATATGGGCATCGCCGTCATCGACATGCTGGTCGATCAGATCGCCCCGGCCGCCGGCAAGGCGCCCGAGGATCTCAAGATCGGCATCATCTACGAGGACAGCTCCTACGGCACCTCGGTCGCCGGTCACGAGGTCGCCCATGCCAAGGAGCGCGGGCTGAACGTGGTGCTGAAATCGGGCTACCCGGCCAATATCGTCGACATGTCCTCGCTGGTGCTCGACCTGAAGGGCAAGGGCGTCGACGTGGTGCTGCAGACCTCGTATCAGAACGACACGGTGCTGTTCCTGCAGCAGGCCAACGAGGCCGGCTACAAGCCGATGGCGATCATCGGCGGCGGCGGCGGCTACTCGATGCAGCCCACGGCCGATGCGGTCGGCGCCGATGTGATCGACGGCATCTATGACGTCGATTTCACCCAATACGCGATCAATCCCGACTTCACCCCGGGCATCGAGACCTTCCTCGAGGCCTATCGCGCCAAATACGGGCAGGAGCCGCGCTCGGGCCATTCGCTGACCAACTATGTCGGCGCGCTCGCGGTGCTTCAGGCCATCGGCGAGGGCGAGGGCTTCGAGCCCGACCAGATCGTCGCCTCGGTCAAGGCGATGGACATTCCCGATGGCAGCACCGCGGCGGGCTATGGCGTCAAGTTCGACGACACCAACCAGAACGAGCGCGCGCGGATGATGGGCATGCAATGGCAGGACGGCAAGCTTCTGACGGTCTATCCGTCCGATGCGGCCGTCGCCGAGATCCGCCTGCCCGACTGACCGGCCCGACGGATCGGATCGGGGACCGTCCGGGCAACCGCTCCGGTCCCCGCCTCCGGCCCTGTTCCAGGCCCTTTTCCAGGACCTGCCCCGTCCCCGGCGGCAGCAAACACCCCCCGAAACCGGCGGGGGCGGGTGTCGCCCGCCCTCCGAACGTGGCGGAGCCGACATGACGACATTTCTGCAAATCCTTCTGAACGGCCTGATGCTGGGCGGCCTCTTCGCCATCGTCAGCATCGGGCTGACGCTGATCTTCGGCATCATCAAGGTGGTGAACTTCGCCCATGGCGAATTCCTGATGGGGGGCATGTTCATCACCTGGCTGATCACCACCCAGATGGGGCTGCACCCCTATGCGGCGGTGATCGTCGTCGTGCCGGTGCTGTTCGTGATGGGCGCGCTGACCCAGAGGCTGCTGATCCAGCCGCTGATGTCGGCCCGCGACGACCACATCCAGATCTTCGCCACCGTCGGCCTGTCGACCGCGCTGATCAACCTCGCGCTGCTGATCTTCGGCGCCGACATCGCCAATACCCCGCCGCATGGCCTGCGCGCGCCGCTGGAATTCGGCGATCTGAGGCTTCTCAGCGGCCAGCTGATGATCTTCGGCGCGGCCATCGTGCTGGTGGTCGGGCTCGAGCTGTTCCTGAAATACAGCCAGACCGGCCGGGCGATCCGCGCCGTTGCCCAGAACCGCGGCGCGGCCGAGCTGATGGGCATCAATGTCAACCATATCTACGTGCTGACCTTCGGGCTCGGCGCCGCCTGCGTCGGCCTTGCCGCCGTGCTGATCGCGCCGCTTTACCCGACCTCGTCCAATATCGGCACCTATTTCGTGCTGACCGCCTTCGTCGTGGTGGTGCTGGGCGGGCTCGGCTCGATCCCCGGCGCCTTCCTCGGCGCGCTGATCATCGGCGAGGTCGATGCGCTGTCGGGCTATTACATCGGCTCGGACCTGCGCGAGGCCGTCGTCTTCGGGCTGTTCCTGCTGATCCTGATCCTGAGGCCCTCGGGCCTGTTCGGCGCCCGGCAAAACCTGTCGCACCTGTCCTGAGGCCCCTCCCATGAGCAACGAAACGACCTCCGGCACCTCCTCCGTGTCCGCCCCGTCGCTGCCCTGGCCCGCCATCGGCGTGGCCCTGGTGCTGGCCTCGCTGCTGCTGATCCCGCTGGGGATCGGCAATGCCTTCGTCACCCATATCTTCGTCACCATCTGCCTGATGGCGGCGCTGTCCTCGGCCTGGAACCTGGTCGGCGGCTTTGCCGGACAGCTCTCGCTGGGGCATGCCACCTTCTACGGCATCGGCGCCTACACCGCAGTGATCCTCGTCAATCTCGGCATCACGCCCTGGATCGGCATGTTCGCGGGCGCGGGCATCGCGGCGATCGTCGGCATGGCAATCTCCTATCCCTGCTTCCGTCTCAAGGGGCCCTTCTTCTCGCTGGCCTCGATCGCCTTTCTCGAGGTGTTCCGGGTCCTGACGCTGCATTTCTCGGAGTTCACCGGCGGCGCCACCGGCAAGATGATCCCGCTGAAACTGGGCTGGACCTGGATGGTCTTCCGCGAACGCTGGCCGTCCCTGCTGATCATCTTCGGCATGCTCTGCGCGGTGCTGGTCGTGGTCTGGGCGGTGCGCCGTTCGCGGCTCGGCTTCTACCTGATCGCCACCCGCGAACGCGAATCCGCCGCCAAGGCCGCGGGCGTGAAGACCGTGCAGGTGCGGCTGGTCGCGGTCGCCATCTCCTCGGCACTCTGCGCGATGCTGGGCACCTTCCACGCGATGTACCTGACCTTCATCGAGCCCTCGGCGATGTTCTCGCTGACCTTCTCGATCCAGATCGCGATGTTCGCGCTGATCGGCGGGCTCGGCACCGTCTCGGGCCCGCTTCTGGGCGCCGTCCTGCTGGTGCCGCTGACCGAATGGGCGCGGGCCTCGTTCGGCGCCTCGGCGCTGGGGCTGCATGGCTTCGTCTATGGCGTCGTGCTGCTCCTGGCGGTGCTGTTCATGCCGAACGGCATCATCGGCCTGTTGCAGAAGTTCCGCCGCGCGCCGCATCACGAGCTGGACGAGGACGAGCCCACCACCCAGACCGACAGCATCAAGGCCCCCGCACAGGCCACGACGCCCCCCTCGCCCGACCGTGAGGGCATCGGCCGCGACGTGATGCGGGTTCAGAACCTCAACAAGCGCTTCGGCGGGCTGCATGTCACGAAGAACGTCAACTTCACCCTGCGCGAGGGCGAGGTGCTGGGGCTGATCGGGCCGAATGGCGCGGGCAAGACCACGCTGTTCAACATGCTCTCGGGCTTTTTGACCCCGAATGAGGGCTCGGTCACCGTGCGCGGCCCCGATGGCGGCTATCACACCCCCGTCAACCCGGCCGATTTCGCGGCCCTCGGCGTCGGCCGGACCTTCCAGATCGTCCAGCCCTTCGCGGCGATGACGGTCGAGGAGAACATCATGGTCGGCGCCTTCTACCACCACCATGACGAACATGACGCCCGCGAGGCCGCGCGCCAGACCGCCTGGCGGATGGGTCTCGGCCCGCTTCTGCAGGACGAGGCGCGCGGGCTGACCATCGGCGGGCTCAAGCGGCTGGAAGTTGCCCGGGTCATGGCGATGGAGCCGCGCATCCTGCTGCTCGACGAGGTGATGGCGGGCATCAACCAGACCGATGTGCGCCGCGCCATCGACCTGATGCTGTCAATCCGCGACAGCGGCGTGTCGATCATCGCCATCGAGCATGTGATGCAGGCGGTGATGTCGCTGTCCGACCGCGTGCTGGTCCTGGCCGCGGGCGAGGTCATCGCCGAGGGCGACCCCCATGAGGTGGTCCGCGACCCGCATGTGATCGAGGCCTATCTGGGCAAGGAGTTCGCCAATGCTCACCGTTGAAAACATCCATGCCGGCTACGGCCCGACCTCGATCCTGCAGGATGTCAGCCTCGACGTGAAGGAAGGCGAGATCGTCACCATCGTCGGCGCCAATGGCGCCGGCAAGACGACGACGCTCAAGACCATCGCCGGGCTGATCAAGCCGACATCGGGCAGGATCACCTTCTGCGGCGAGGACATCACCCGCCTCAGGGGCGATCAGGTCGTCGACCGGGGCATCACCCTGATCCCCGAGGGGCGCCAGCTCTTCCCCGACATGACCGTGCGCGAGAACCTTCTGATGGGCGCCTATCGCCGCGCCGCCCGCGATTTCCAGGACGAGCGCCTGGAAGAGGTTATGGACATCTTCCCCCGCGTCCGCGAGCGGCTGAACCAGACCGCCTCGTCGCTGTCGGGGGGCGAGCAGCAGATGGTCGCCATCGCCCGGGGCATGATGGCCAATCCGCGGCTTCTGATGTTCGACGAGCCCTCGCTGGGGCTTGCGCCGATCATCGTCTCGCAGGTCTTCGAGGTGGTGCGGCAGATCGCGGCCAAGGGCACCACCGTGCTGATCGTCGAGCAGAATGTCTATTCGACGCTCAAGGTCGCGCAGCGGGGCTATGTGCTTGAAAACGGGCGCGTCGTCATTTCCGAAAGCGCCGAAGACCTGCTTCAGGACGACTATGTCCGGCAGGCCTATCTGGGGATATGAGCATGACCCGCAGCGAAACCGTCCGTCCCGAATTCCGCACCCGCCTGTCGCATCAAAGCCGCCGCGTGCTGGTCACCGGCGGCGCCCGGGGCATCGGGCTGGCCATTGCCGAAGCCTTCGCCGCGCGCGGCGCGACTGTCGCGCTTTGCGATCTCGACCCCGAGGCCGTGGCCCAAGCGACCGCCGCCATCTCGGCCTCCGGCACCGCCGGATCGGTCCTGCCCGTGACCTGCGATGTCTCGGATTATACCGCGCTGGCCGCCGCGCTCGAGGCCGCCGGGGGCAATTTCGACACCGTCATCAACAATGCGGGCATCTCGCCCAAGCATGACGGCGTCGCACACAAGGTCTGGCAAATGGACCCGGCCGAGTTCCGCCGCGTGCTCGACGTGAACCTCACCGGCAGCTTCAACACCGTCCGCGCGCTGGCGCCGGGCATGATCGCGGCCAGGCGGGGCTGGATCGTCAACATGTCCTCGGTCGCGGGCAAGACCTTCATGCCCGTGGTCGCCTGCCATTACGCCGCCACCAAATCCGCGATCCTCGGCTTCACCCGCCATCTTGCGGGCGAGCTCGGACCCCATGGCATCCGCGTCAACGCGCTGGCGCCGGGCCGGATCGAGACGCCGATGGTGCTGGGCGTCGCCCCCGAGGTGAACGCGGCCCAGGTCGAGATGACGCCTCTGGGGCGTCTGGGCGAGCCCGCCGAGGTGGCCGAGGCCGCGCTCTGGCTCACGGATGCGGAATCGAGCTTTGTCACCGGCCAGACGATCGACGTCGCCGGCGGGCTCCTGATGACATGAGGAACAGGATGATCACCGGCAAGACCAGGGTCTGGTCCATTCTCGCCGATCCCATCGGCCATGTGAAAACGCCCCAGGAAATCAACGCGCTCTGCGCGGCCGAGGGAATCGACGGGGTGATGGTGCCGATGCAGGTCCATCCCGAGAACCTCGCCACGGCGGTCGCGGGCCTGAAGGGCATCGAAAGCCTTGGCGGCTTCGTCGTCACCGTGCCGCACAAGACGAAGATCGTCGCGCTCTGCGACCGGCTGCTGGGCGACGCGGGCCAGATCGGCGCGGTCAATGTGGTCCGGCGCGAGGCCGACGGCACGCTGACCGGCGCCATTCTCGACGGGCTCGGCTTCGTCGAGGGGCTGCGCTCGGAAGGGATCGAGCCGCGCGGCATGAATGCCTGCCTTCTGGGCGCGGGCGGCGCGGGTGCCGCCATCGCCTTTGCCCTGGCCGAGGCCGGGGTCTCGCGCCTGACCATCGTCAACCGCTCGCAGGACAAGGCCGAGGATCTCGCCGCCCGGGTGGCCCTGGCCTATCCGGGCGTGCCCGTCGCCGCCGGGGCGCCCGAGACCGCGAGCCGCGATCTGATCGTCAACGCCACCTCGCTGGGGCTGAAACCGGAAGATCCGCTGCCGCTGGACGATACCGCCTTCCATGCCGGTCAGGTCGTGGCCGACGCGATCATGGACCCGGTCGAGACCCGGCTCCTGGCCACCGCCCGCGCGGCGGGCGCGCGGGTCCATCCCGGTCTGCCGATGCTGCGCCAGCAGATCCGGCTGATGGCCGAACATCTGGGCGCCCTGCCCGCTGCCACCCCCCAGGACTGAGGACGCGCCAGATGCCGCAAGACCTGCCCGATGGCAGCCGCTTCGATTACGTCATCATCGGCGGCGGCACGGCGGGGTGCATCCTCGCCGAGGCGCTCAGCCGCTCGGGCCGCGCCTCGGTCCTTCTGTGCGAGGCGGGCGGCGAGGCCCGTTCGCCCTGGATCACCATTCCTGCCGGGTTCTACAAGCTTCTGACCAACCCCGCCTATAACTGGGGCTTCTGGTCCGAGGCCGAGCCCGCCACGCTGAACCGCCGGATCGCCATTCCGCGCGGCAAGGGACTGGGCGGCTCGACCCTGATCAACGGCATGATCTATGTCCGCGGCCAGCCCGGCGATTATGACCTGTGGGAGGCGCGCGGCTGCACCGGCTGGGGCTGGGAAGATGTGCTGCCGCATTTCCGCGCGCTCGAACGCTGGGCGGGGCCCGATCCCGACGGCATGCGCGGGCAGGACGGCCCGATGCCCATCGCCGAGGTGGTCGAGAAGACCCCCGTGGGCCAGGCCTTCATCGAGGCGGCCCGCGCCCAGGGCCAGCGGTTCAACCCCGACTATAACGGCGCGGGGCAAGAGGGCGTCGGCTGGTATCAGGTCAACCAGGAGCGCGGCGAGCGTCATTCGGCGGCCCGCGCCTGGCTGGCAAAGGCCCGCCGCCGCTCCAACCTGACCGTGCTGACCCATGCCCGCGCCACCCGCCTGCTGCTGGAGGGCCGGCGCGCGACCGGCGTCACCCTTTCCCGGCCCGGCGGCGCGCTCAGCGTCCAGGCCGGCGAGGTGATCCTGGCCGCCGGCGCGGTCCAGAGCCCGCAACTGCTGGAACTGTCGGGCATCGGCGATGCCGACCGGCTGCGCGGGCTTGGCATAGAGGTCGTCCACGATCTGCCCGGCGTCGGCGAGAACTATCTCGACCATTTCTGCACCCGGATGAACTGGCGGGTCTCGCAACCCGTCACCCTGAACGAGCTGACGCGCTTTCCGAAACTGCTGGGCGAGGTCGCGAAATACGCGCTTTCCCGCCGGGGTGTGCTGACCTACGGCACCGGGCTGGCACATGGCTTCCTGCGCTCGCGCGAGGGTCTCGACCGGCCCGACGTGCAGTATTTCTTCATGCATGCCAGCTACGCCAATGCCGCCGAGCGCAAGCTCGACCGCTTCCCCGGCATGACGCTGGGCGTGACCCAGCTGCGCCCGCAATCGCGGGGCTCGATCCATGCCACCTCGCCCGATATCGCGCAGCAGCCCGAGATCCGGCCCAATTTCCTCGATGCCGAAGAGGATCGCCGCGCCATGGTCGACGGCATGAAGCTCGGCCGCGAGATCGTCGGGCAGGCGCCGATGGATGCCTACCGGGTGGCCGAACTCAGCCCCGGGCCCGACTGCCGGAGCGACGAGGACTGGCTGCAATTCGCCCGCGCCAACGGGCAGACGATCTACCATGCGGCGGGCACCTGCCGCATGGGCACCGACCTCGCCGCCGTGGTCGATCCCGAACTGAAGGTCCGTGGCATTGACGGGCTGCGCGTGATCGACGCGTCGGTCATGCCCGAGATGGTTTCGGGCAATACCCAGGCGGCGGTGATGATGATTGCGCGGAAGGCGGCGCAAGGAATACTCTCGGCGGGCTGAGCCCCCCGAAACCGGATGGAGACGAAGATGTATCCCGACATGACACTCATCATCGGCGGCGAGGCCCGCGCCACCGCCAGCGAAGGCACGATGACCGTGTCGAACCCCGCCAACGAGCAGGAGCTGGCGACGATCCCGCGTGCGGGCCGCGCCGAGGCCGAAGAGGCCGCCCGCCTGTCGCTGAAGGGCTTTGCCGACTGGTCGGCCCTGTCACCCTATGAGCGCTCGAAGGTGATGCGCCGCGCCGCCGATCTGATGCGCGAGCGCGCCGATCAGGCCGCCCGCGTGATGACGCTCGAACAGGGCAAGCCGCTGGCCGAGGCCCGGGGCGAATGGATGGGCTCGGCCGATCTTCTGGACTGGTTCGCCGAGGAAGGCCGCCGCGTCTATGGCCGGATCGTGGCCTCGCGCGCGCCCTCGATCCATATCAGCGTGCTGAAGAAACCCGCAGGCCCCGTGGCCTGCTTCACGCCCTGGAACTTCCCGGCCTGGAACACCATGCAGAAGGTCGCCCCGGCGCTTGGTGCGGGCTGTTCGGTGGTGATCAAGCCGGCCTCGGAAACGCCCGGCACCGCCTGGATGATCGGCCGGGCGCTGCTCGATGCGGGCCTGCCCCCGGCCGCGATCTCGGTGGTCTGGGGCAAGACCTCGGAGATCTCGGATGCGCTGATCTCGGCCCCCGAGATCCGCAAGGTCTCGCTGACCGGCTCGACCCGGGTCGGCCGGATCGTCGCGGCCCAGGCCGGCCAGCACCTCAAGAAGGTGACGATGGAACTCGGCGGCCATGGCCCCGTCATCGTCGCCGCCGATGCCGATCTCGACCGGCTGGTGCCGATGGCGGTGCAGTGGAAATACCGCAACGCGGGCCAGGTCTGCGTCTCGCCCACCCGCTTCATCGTCGACGACGCGCTGCATGACGACTTCGTCGCCCGCATGGCCGAGGGCGCGGCCGCGCTGAAACTGGGCGACGGGCTCGAGGCAGGCACCCAGATGGGGCCGCTGACCCAGAAGGCGCAGCTGAACCAGGTGGCCGAGATGGTCGCCGATGCCGAAGGCCGGGGCGCGAAACTCGAGACCGGCGGCGCGCGGGTCGGCAATATCGGCAATTTCTTCGCCCCCACCGTGGTCTCGGGCATGACCCCCGAGATGCTGGCGATGAACGAGGAACCCTTCGGCCCGATCGCGCTGGTGATGCGCAGCGAGGGCCTCGAGGCATCGCTGGCCGAGGCCAACCGCCTGCCGGTGGGGCTCGGGGCCTATCTCTTCACCCGCTCGATGGAGGTCTCGCAAGAGGTTCAGGACCGGCTGAAATCGGGGATGCTGGGCATCAACCATTTCGCCCTCGCCCTGCCCGAGACCCCGTTCGGCGGCGTGCTCGATTCGGGCTACGGCTCGGAAGGCGGGATCGAGGGGATCGAGGCCTATCTCTCGACCATGACCGTCACCGCCGCGATCTGAGCGCGGCCGAGATACGGCTCAACGGAATACGGGCCAAAGCGGCGCGGGCGCTCCCTCCCGGCCCGACCGGGCTTTCCGCGCCCCGGCCCGTCCCCCGGCGCCGTCCTTCCGACAGGGAGGGCGGCGCCCCCGCCTTTGCCCCGCCTCAGCTCTCGCCCGGCAGACCCGCAAGCCGGGGGGCCCGATCCAGGGCATCCTCCCAGGGCGCCCGGTCGGCCCAGCAGATATGCGCCTCGGGCGCGATCCCCGGATCGCCGTCAAGGCAGCCTGCCGGCACCGCCAGCCCCCCGTCCCCGGTCTCGACCGGCAGCGCCGAGCCGCATGTCCCGCAAAAGGCCCGCGCATGGCGGGTGCCCTCCAGCCGGAAGGTCCGCACCTGGTCGCGCCCGGCCAGCCAGTCGAGCCGCGCCTGCCCGGCAAACAACGTCGCCGCGAAGGCCGATCCGCTGTCATGGCGGCAGCGCGCGCAATGGCACAGGAAGAAATGCCCGAAGGTCCCGGTGACGCGGAACCGCACCCGGCCGCAGAGGCAACCGCCCGTGTGCACCCCGCTCATGCCTCGCCCTCCCGCCGCCGGTAAAGCTGGGTCCGCTCTGCCGCGTTTCTCAGATGGCGCGCGGCGGCGGCGGCGGCGGCCTCCGGATCGCCCTCGGCAATGGCGCGGTAGATCGCCTGATGCTCGGCCTGCACCGCGTCCAGAAGATCCGACAGGTTGGCGCGGGTATTGGCCCGCGCCCGGCGGATCACGTCACGCGCGCCGAATTCGAGATGCTGGCAGAGCGAGACGAAATGCGGGTTATGGGTGGCCTCGACGATGGCCTGATGGAAGGCAAAATCCTCCTCGTCGCCCAGCTCGTCGCTGGCGATGGCATATTCCATCCCGATCAGCGCCCGCCGGATCGCCTTCAGATCCGCCGCGTCCCGGTGCAGCGCGGCCGAGCGCGTCGCCGCCACCTCGACCGCCTCCAGAAGCTCCATCACCTGGGCCAGCGCCTCGGTGCCATCGAGATCGACCCCGGTCATCCGGAAGGCCCGCGCCTCGCGATTCTCGGTGACGAAGACGCCCGAGCCGGCCCGGGCCTCGACCAGCCCGTCGGATTTCAGATGCGACAGCGCCTCGCGCACCACCGCGCGCGAGACCGCATATTCGGCCGCCAGCGCGCGTTCGCTGGGCAGCCGCGCGCCCGCGCCGAATTCGCCGCCCGCGATCCGCTGCCCCAGCCGGGCCGCGATGTCGTCCGGCAGGTCCCTGCCCATGCTTGTCCCCTTCTCCGCCATGTCCCGTCCAACCGGTCAGACCGGGGCGGGCAAGCCTAACATCCTTGCCCTGTGGGATGAAGTCACCCTGCCCGGCCTCCCTTCCCGCAAAAGGACGCAGGAGCCATGTTGACTGGTCCGACCAATTTATGCAACTGTCCCGACCAAAGGCAGCCATCAGGGAGGATCGGCGATGCCCGACCGCCAGAGCACGCCCCGGGCGCGCGCAACCACCTCATTCGATTTCACCGGACGGTCGCTGATCCTGACCGGCGCCAATGGCGGCATCGGCCGCGAGGTCGCCCGGATCTTCGCCGCGGGCGGCGCACATCTTCTGCTGGCCGACCGCGACCTCGCGCCCCTGGAGGCCTTCGCCGCGACCCTGCCCGGGACGGGCGCAAGGATCTGCCAGCAGATCGACGCCGCCGATCCCGACGCGGCCCAGGCGCTGATCGACGAGGCCGTGGCCGAATTCGGCGGCATCGACCATATCGTGCCATCGGCCGGCATCTACCTGGCCGAACCCTTCGCCGACATGACCGATGCCGCCTGGCGCCGGACGCTCTCGATCAATCTCGACGGGGTGTTCTACCTTCTGCGCCGCGCGGTGCCGCATCTGACCGAGGGCTCCTCGATCGTCACGCTCTCGTCGATGGCAGCCTATCGCGGCGCGCTGACCAATGCGCATTACGCCGCCTCGAAGGGCGCGATGGTGTCGCTGACCCGCAGCCTCGCCCATGAGCTGGGGCCGAAGACCCGCGTGAACGGCATCGCGCCCGGCATCATCGAGACCCCGATGATCGGCGATTACATGAAGACCCGGGCAGAGGCGACGCTGGCCAACACGCCCCTGAAGCGGCTCGGCCAGCCCGGGGAAGTGGCCGCCGCCATCGCCTTTCTCTGTTCCGATGCGGCCGGGTTCATCACCGGCGAGACGCTGCAGGTCAATGGCGGCCTGCACATGGCCTGAGGAGAGACCCATGACCGATTTCCAAGGAAAACGGGTGCTTGTCACAGGCGCGGGCCGGGGCCTTGGCGCCGCCATTGCCGAGGGCTTCGCCGAGGCCGGGGCCGAAACGCTTCTGGCCGATATCGACCCGGCAACGCTTGCCGCAACCGCGGATGCCCTGACCGCCCGCGGGCTGAAGGCCCGCGCGATCCCGCTCGATGTCACCGACCGCGCGGCCGTCGAGGCGCTGGCCGCAACGCTTGACGGGCTTGACGTTCTGGTCAGCAATGCGGGCGTCGCGGGCCGCGCCGCCTTCGACGACCCCGCCCAGGCCGAGGTCTGGGACCGGGTGATCGCGGTCAATCTGGGCGGTGCCTTCAACGTGGCCCGCGCCCTGACCCCGGCCCTGATCGCCCGGCGCGGCAATGTGGTGCAGCTGTCTTCCGTCGCGGGCTTCGTCGCCGGCGGCTCGACCGCCGGTTACGTGACCTCGAAGGGCGCGATCCGCTCGCTGACCCAGGCCATGGCGCGCGATCTGGCCCCGCACGGGGTCCGCGTCAACGCCGTCGCCCCCGGCATCATGGACAGCGAGATGGCCAATGCCCAGCTCGCCCGCCCCGGCGGTGCCGACTGGTTCCTGAACCGGGCCATGCTGGGCCGGATCGGGACGCAGGCCGAGCTGGTCGCCCCCATCCTCTTCCTCGCCTCGGACCGCGCGAGCTTCATCACCGGCACCGTGCTGCCCGTCGATGGCGGCTTCCTCGCCGCCTGACCCCAATTTCCCGGAGCCCCCTCATGCCCGATTTCACCGACCTCACCCCGCTGGCCCCCTGGCGCGAGATCCGCGCGACCGATGCCGACCGCAATGCGCTCGACCCCGAGACCGGGCGCACCATGCTGTCGCAGCTCTGCCTGATCCGCGCCTTCGAGGAGAAGGTGCTGGACCTCGCCGGACGCGGCCTCGTCCATGGCCCCGCCCATTCCGCCATCGGGCAGGAAGGCGGCGCCGTCGGCTCGGCGCTGGCGATGCGGCCGACCGATCAGGTCAACGGCTCGCATCGGGCGCATCACCAGTTCCTGGCCAAGGCACTGGCCTATGTCGCCGAGGCGGGGATCGACCCCGAGGCCGAGTTCGACGGCGAGATCCGCGATCTGTCGAAGAAGACGCTCGCCGAGATCATGGGCCTTGCGCAGGGCTTCTGCCGGGGCCGCGGCGGGTCGATGCATCTTCGCTGGGCCGAGGCCGGGAACCTTGGCACCAATGCCATCGTGGGCGGCGGCGTGCCGATGGCCGCGGGCGCGGCCTGGGCGCATCAGCAGGCCGGGACCGGCGATGTCGTCTACACCTATTTCGGCGATGGCGCGGTCAATATCGGCTCGGTTCTCGAGACCATGAACCTGGCCGCCGCCTGGAAACTGCCGATCTGTTTCTTCATCGAAAACAACCGCTATGCCGTCTCGACCCATGTCAGCGAGGCCACCGCCGAGCCGCGGCTCTCGGCGCGGGGCCTCGCCTTCGGCATCCCCGCCTTCAAGGTCGACGGGATGGATGCGCTGTCGGTCCTGATCGCCTCGCATGAGGCCAACCGGATCATGCGCGCGGGCGAGGGCCCGGTGGTGATCGAGGCCGATCTCTACCGCTATTTCCACCAGAACGGCCCCCTGCCCGGCTCGGCCTTCGGCTATCGCGACAAGGCCGAAGAGGCCGAATGGCGCGCCCGCGACCCGATCGAGGGGCTGGCCGGGCTGTTGCAGACCCGTCAGATCATCGGCGAGGACGCGGTGGCGGGGCTGCGTGCCCGATGCGAGACGATGATGGAAGAGATCGCGGGCGAGCTGACCGAGACCGTCGACGGCAAGACCCGGGTCATTCCGGCGCTCTGGCCCGAGGAAAGCTTCCGCGATGCCGGGCTGCGCGGCGATCTGAGCGAGATGGACGGCGCCCGCTACGAGGAAGAAGACAGCTTCTCGGGCGCGCTCGATGCCAATGCCAAGTTCATCGACGCGGTGGCCAATGTCATGCACCGGCGGATGGACACCGACGAGCGCATCGTCGTGCTGGGCGAGGATGTGCACCGGCTGAAGGGCGGCACCAACGGCGCGACGCGGGGGCTGTCGCAGGACTTCCCCGACCGCTGCCTCGGCACTCCCATCGCCGAGAACGCCTTTACCGGGCTGGCCGCCGGCATGGCCGCCGATGGCCGCGTGCGCCCGGTGATCGAATTCATGTATCCCGATTTCATGTGGGTCGCGGCCGATCAGGTCTTCAACCAGATCGGCAAGGCCCGGCACATGTTCGGCGGCGACAGCCCGATGCCGCTGGTGCTGCGCACCAAGGTCGCGATGGGCACGGGCTACGGCTCGCAGCATTCGATGGACCCGGCGGGCATCTTCGCCACCGCCCCGGGCTGGCGCATCGTCGCGCCCTCGACGCCCTTCGACTATGTCGGGCTGATGAATTCGGCGCTGCGCTGCGACGACCCGGTCTTGGTGATCGAACATGTCGATCTCTACGCCTCGAAAGGCGCGGGCCCCGTCGACGATCTCGATTACTGCATCCCGCTCGGCAAGGCCAAGGTGGTGCGCCCGGGCGCGCGGCTGACGATCCTGACCTATCTGGCCATGGTCGAGAAGACCCGCCAGGTGGTCGAGGATCTGGGCGTCGATGCCGAGATCATCGATCTGCGCAGCCTCGACCGCGCCAGCCTCGACTGGGAGACCATCGAGGCCTCGATCCGCAAAACCAACAACGTGCTGATCGTCGAGCAGGGCGCGCGCGGCACCTCCTATGGCGGCATGCTGGCCGACGAACTGCAGCGCCGGGTCTTCGACTGGCTCGACCAGCCGGTGCAGCGGGTGACGGGCGGCGAGGCCTCGCCCTCGATCTCGAAGGTGCTCGAGGCCGCGGCCTGTGCCCGTCCCGCCGATATCGCCGAAGCGATCCGGGCGGCGATGGCCGCCCAGGGCCTGCCGCTCGCCGCCGAATGACCGAGGCCTGAGCGCACAGACCCCGCCCCTACAGACAAGGAGACAGACATGGCCACCGAGCTTACGCTGCCCGCGCTTTCGGCCGGGATGGAAGATGCCGTCATCGCGGCATGGCTGGTCGGCCCCGGCGACCGGGTCGAGAAGGGCCAGCCGCTGGCCGAGGTCGAGACCGACAAGGCCACGATGGAGCTCGAGGCCGAGGCCCCGGGGCGCGTCGGCCGGCTCGCCGTCGCGGCGGGCGCCCGGGCCGATGTCGGCCAGGTGATCGCGGTGCTGCTGGCCGAGGGCGAAACCCTGCCGGCACCAGACCCCGAGGCCCCTGCTTCCGCCCCTGCCCCCGCTCCTGCTTCGGCCCCCGCCGCGACGGCCCCCGCCATGGGTCCGGCGGCGGAGCCCGACCGCCCCCGCGCCTCGCCGCTGGCCCGGCGGCTGGCGACGCAGGCCGGGCTGACGCTCGACGGGCTGTCGGGCTCGGGGCCGAAGGGCCGCATCGTCCGGGTCGATATCGAGCGGCTGATTGCCAGCGCGCCAGCCGAAACCATGGCCGAAACTGCACCGGAACCGGCCGCGACGCCATCCCCGATCCCGCCCGGTCTCGGCCCCTATGAGGCACGGCCCGTCTCGCAGATGCGCCGCACCATCGCCCGCCGCCTGTCCGAGGCAAAGCAGACGATCCCGCATTTCTACCTCGAGGCCGAGGTCGATCTCGAGGCGCTGATGGCGCTGCGCGCGCAGGTCAACGAAGGCCGCGAGGGCGCCGCGCGGATCTCGGTCAATGACTTCATCGTCAAGGCCGCGGCCCGTGCGCTCGCCCGCCTGCCCGAGGCCAATGTGATCTGGCGCGGCGACGAGATCTGGCAGCTCTCGGATATCGACATCGCGGTCGCGGTCGCCACCGATGGCGGGCTGATGACGCCGATCCTGCGCGGCGCCGACCGGATGAGCCTCGGCACGCTCTCGGCCGAGATGAAGGCGCTGGCCGCCCACGCCCGCGCCGGCACGCTGAAGCCCGAGGACTATCAGGGCGGCGGCTTCTCGGTCTCGAACCTCGGCATGTACGGGGTGCGCAGCTTCTCGGCCATCGTCAACCCGCCGCAAAGCTGCATCCTCGCGGCGGGCGCGGCCGAACGGCGCCCGGTCGGGCGGGGCGATCAGATCGTGCTGGCCCCGGTGATGAGCCTCACGCTCTCGGTCGATCACCGCTCGGTCGACGGCGCGCTCGGGGCCCAGCTTCTGGCCGAGATCCGGAAGGGGCTCGAAGAGCCGATGTCGCTTCTGCTCTAGGCCCGCCGGTCCGGGCGGCGCGGCCGCGAGGTCCGCCTCCGGGGCCAGAGCCGCCCTTCACGGGACAGGCACAGGAATGATATGCGGGCGGGATGCAGCGCAACCGATATCACCATCTCAGCTGGCTCGGCGGCATCGAGCTTTTCGAAGCCGCCTTCAGCACCCAGACCTTTTCCCGCCACGCGCATGAGGGCTTTGCCATCGGCGCGATTTCCGAGGGTGCGGGCGGCTATCTCTGCCGGGGCGAGAACATGGTGCTGCCCGCCGGGTCGCTCTCGCTGATGAACCCCGAAGAGGCCCATACCGGCCACGCGGCGGTGGGACTTGTGCGCTACAACATGCTCTATGCGCCGGAGGCGGCGGTGCGCTCGGTGCTGGGTCTGCGCAGCCTTCGCGGCTTTGCCGAGATCGCCCCCAGGGATCGCGATTTCGCCCTGACCCGGGCGCTGGCCCGGCTGGCGCAGGGGCTGAACGATGCCCCGGCAGCCGACAGCAGGCTCGCGACCGAGGAGGCCGTGCATGAGGTTCTGGCGCAGGCCTTTGCCCATTACGGCCGCGCCGAGCTGCGCAGGCCCGGCCGGGAGCCCGCCGCCATCCGTGCCATGCTGGACCGGATCGAGGCCGCCGTCGCCGCGGGCGACGATCTCGGCCTCAGCGATCTGGCCCGGGCGGTCGGGCTGAATCCCTCCTACCTGATCCGCAGCACCCGCCGCGCCACCGGCCTGACCCCGCATGGCCATGTGCTCCGCATCCGAGTGGATCACGCCCGGCGCCTGCTGCTCGACGGGGTGTCCGCCGCCGAAGCCGCCGCCGGGGCCGGGTTCTGCGATCAGGCTCATCTGATCCGCCAGTTCCGCCGTCATTACGGGGTGACGCCCGGCGCCCTGATCCGGCACTGACAGGTCAATTTCGTCCAAGACGCAGGCGCGTCCCGCATGGCAGGGCAGGCTCCGAAAGGAACTTGCCATGTCATTGAAACCGGTCATCATTCTCGATGAAACCCTGCCCACCGGACTGAAGGCCAATTTCGCCGCCGTTCTGGGCATGAGCCTGGGGCGGCTGCGCCCCGATCTGATCGGGGCCGATACGCCCACGCAGGACGGCATCGCACTTGCCGGGATCACCACGGTCGCGCTGCCCGTGCTCGGCGCCCCGGCAGCCGATCTGCCCGCGCTGTTCGAGGCCGCGTCCGGGCTGCCCTTGCGCCTTGCCTACATGCGCGCGGCCTTCGAGGCCCGGGATTATGCCGATTATTCCGCCCGGATCGCCGCAGCCCCCCTGCCGGACCACGCCCCGCAGGCGATCCTGATTGCCGGGCCGCGCAAGGCGGTGGACCGGATCTGCGGCCGCCTGCCGCTCCTGCGCTGATGCCGCCGCTCGAGACGCTGCTCGCCATGGCGGGCTTTGCGCTGGCCGCCTCGGCCACGCCGGGGCCGGTCAACATCATCGGGGCGATGACCGGCGCCCGTTATGGCTCGGGGCGGGCACTGCGCTTCGTCAGTGGCGCGACGGCTAGCTTTCTGGCGCTGTTCCTGGTCTTCGGCACCGGGATTCTGGCCGGCACCGGCTGGATCCTGGCCATCGCCCGGCCGATGACGGTCATCGGTTCGGTCTATCTCCTGTGGATGGCCTGGTCCCTGCTGCGCGACGAGGGCAGGATCCAGGGCGACGAGATCCGACAGGCGCCGGGCTTCTGGTCGGGAACCGTGGTGCAGGGGCTGAACCCGAAGGCCTGGCTGGCATCGGTCTCGTCGCTGTCGACATTCGTGCTGCCGCTCGAGGATCGCGCAACGGGGCTGGCGGTCTTCGCCCTCCTGTTCGGCGCGATCTGCTGGCTGTCTCTGGCGGCCTGGGCCTGGGGCGGCGCCCGGATCGGACACAGGCAGATGCGCGCCTTCAACCGCGTCATGGCACTGATCCTCGGCCTGTCGGTGATCTGGATGCTCTGGGCCAGCCTGGCCTGACACTCGGGCATCCAAATCCGCGACGCAGTCGCGACCGCCCCTCTCCGCCTTCACCTGCGGCATCCCGGTCATCCGGCTCTGGCCATAAGGAGATTTGCAATCCTTGCATTGCGCCGACGCTTTCGCGGGCCTAATTCAGGGGTAGAACCCTCGGAAAGGGCCGCGAATGCGAAGACATGCGAATTTCCCGGCGCGATTTGCGAAGCTTGCGAAGCGCGGGGCGCGACCGGCGTGAAGAAGGCGTTTCTCGGCGGCAGGTTGCGCCAGCTCCGCGAGAGCCGGGGGCTGACCCAGGCGGCCCTGGCCGGGCGGCTCGGCCTCTCGCCCAGCTATCTCAACCAGATCGAGCGCAACCAGCGCCCGCTGACGGTGCAGGTCCTTTTGAAGATCAACGCGGCCTTCGGGCTCGACATCCAGGTCTTTTCCGAAGAGGGCGATGCCCGTCTGCTGGCCGAGCTGCGCGAAGCGGTGCAGGGCGGCGAGCCGGCAGTCGGCAGCTCCGAGATCCGCGATCTGGTCGACAACGCGCCCGCCCTGGCCCGCCGCGTCGTCGCGTTGCACCGGCGGCTGCGCGAGGCCGAGGACCGTGCCGCCGCGCTGGCGCTGGCGCAGGGCGCGCCCGATGCCATGCCGGTGCCCGCGCCGTTCGAGGAGGTGCGGGATTTCTTCTATGACAACCGCAATTTCTTCGACGCGCTCGACGCCCGGGCGGAAGCGCTGTCAGAGGCGCTGGCCGGGGGCCATGCGGGCCTCGTTCCGGAGCTTGTCCCGGGCGATCCGCTGCCGGGGCTTGCCGCCCATCTGAAGACCCGCCACGGCATCGTCTTGCGCCGAAGCGACGGCGATGGCGGCGATCTGCGCCATTTCGACCCCGAACGGCGCGAGCTGAGCCTGTCGCGGGATCTGAGCCCCGGTCAGATGGCGTTCCAGGCGGCGACCCAAATCGGCCTGATCGAGGCCGCGGACGAGATCGACCGGCTGGTCGGCGAGGGTGCGCTTTCGGGCGAAGAGGCACGGCGGCTGGCCCGGATCGGGCTGGCCAATTATTTCGCCGGGGCGGCGGTGATGCCCTATGGCGCCTTCTGGCGCGCGGCCGAAGAGTCGGGCTACGATATCGGCTGGCTCGGCCACCGCTTCGGCATGGGCTTCGAGGCCACCTGTCACCGGCTCTCGACGCTGCAGCGCCCCGGCATGCGGGGGGTGCCGTTCTTCTTCCTGCGGGTGGACAGGGCGGGCAATATCTCGAAACGCCAGTCGGCGACCGATTTCCATTTCTCGAAGGTCGGCGGAAGCTGCCCTTTGTGGCGGGTGCATTCGGCCTTCGACCGGCCCGGAGAGATCCTGACCCAGATCGCCGAGATGCCCGAGGGGCGACGATATTTCTGGCTCACCCGCATGGTGCAGAGCCGCCGCGGCCGCCATGGCGCGCCCGGCAAGGCCTTCGCCGTGGCGCTTGGCTGCGATATCGCCCATGCCGGACGGCTGGTCTATTCGAAGGGGCTGGATCTGACCGATCCTGCCGCGGCGACCCCGATCGGCGCGGGCTGCAAGATCTGTCCGCGCGACGGCTGCCCGCAGCGCGCCTTCCCGATGCTGGGCCGTCCACTGGCCGCCGATCCGGCCCGCGCGCCCTTCGCCCCCTATGCCCGGGCCTCAGACCCCGACGAGCCGAAGCCCTGAGGCCATGACCGGCGCACCGGCGCCGGTCACACCCCCCCGACAGCGAGCTTGGCTGCTGTGGGCCTCAGGTGGGGTAGAAATTGATATGCACGATATCGTCCGAGATCCCGGTGGTCATCGGCGCCACCAGCACATCGCCGTCATCGCGCTGATAGCCGAAGGCGCCCTTGCCGTAATCGCCGAACGCCTCCCATTTCACCGGCTCGGCCTCGGCGGCCTTGGCCATGTCCAGCGAAAGTTTGTCGGCCAGCGCCAGGGGGTCGGCGACATTCTTCAGGATGATCGAGCATTTGTCATCGGACATGCTGGCCCCGATCATCACCGAGGCATTGATCCCGTCGGGCCCGACATAGCTGGCATGCACGAAACTGCCCGCACCGCTCTTGCGGCCATCTTCGAAACTGTCGGACGCGTCCAGCGCCTCGACAGCCTTGCCAAGATCGCCGCCCGAGGCGAGGCAGTAGGATTCGAAGGCCGAAACCGCGGCCGCCTCGCGCTCGTCGGCATGGGCGGCGGTTGCCAGCACGGTGGCGGCAAAGAACGGCAGGACCAGGTTTTTCATCATCTTCTTCTCCTCTTTGGATGAAACATCGGTCAGGCTTCGGGCACGGGGCCGAAGCGGTTTTCATGGGGCTCTCCCGGCCGGGCCAGCTGCACGATCAGCCAGAGGCAGGACAGCAGCGCGACCAGAGCCACGCCGTTCAGGATGAGATCGGGCCCGCCCCGGTCGGTTCCGGCCCCCGGAAGCCCGGCCATCGGAAGCCCGGCCACCGGCTGAGGCGTCACCCCCCGGAGCGCGACGGCCGGCACGAGACAGGCCAGTGTCGCGGCACCGGGCAGCAGCAGCCACCAGCCCGCGCGCCCGACATCATGCAGGCGCCGCCAACCGACCGCCAGCGCGGGCAGCGTCAGGACGAAAGAGACAAAGACCGACAGCGGCCGGCGATCGGGCAGCCCCCGGTCAGGATCCGCCGGGAACAGGACCGGGTCGAGCGCGGCGGCGCCCCATAGCGCCAGCAGGCAGGCCGGACCGAACCACCAGTATTCGGCCCGCGCAGCGCGACCGCCGAAGCGGACGGATTTGCGCAGGCAGGTCAGGGTCGCGCGCAGGGGGCTCATTCCGCCTCCATCGCGCGGCCGCCAGCCACCGACCGGCCGTCGCGCCAGAAATCGCGCCCGACCGGCCGGCCGTCCTCGTAATAGGTGGTGGGCCCGTGCCTTTCGCCCGCCTTCCAGGACTGCACCTCGCCGACCGCGCCATCCGGGCGGAAGAGATAGCGCAGCCCGTCCCGGGCGCCGTTCTGATAACGCACGCGCTCGAGGCGATAGCCCTGCGCGTCGCGCCGCTCCCACGGACCGTTCCGCGCGCCCGCGACATAGCTGCCCTGCCAGTACTCCTCACCATAGGGCACAGCTTCGCGCCAGGGCCCGGTCTTCTGGCCTTCGGACCAGGCCCCGCCCGACAGCAGCCTGCCCTCGCGGTCGCGCTCTTCCCAGGGGCCGTCAAGCGTGCCCTGGACATAGGTTTCCAGCCGCCGCAGCTGGCCGTTCGCGCCGATCTCGCGGCGCGGGCCGTCAAGCCGCCCCTCCGGGTCGTAGACCTCATGGATGGTGGTGCCGTAGCGCTCGACCCGCAGCCATTCGCCGATGCGGGTGCCGTGATCGTACAGGCCCCGCTCCAGCGTCTCGCCCTGCCAGGTCCGGGTGAACAGGCCATGGGGTTGATTGTCGACATAGGTGGCACGGGTGACATCGTTGTCGATCCGCCCGGTATGCAGGTAGCGGCCCTGGATCCGGCCGTCGATCACCTCGGACCGGTCGATCAGTTCGTCGCCGCGATGGCGGGTGGTCAGCCGGTAGCCCTCGGCCCGGATATCGGTTTCGGTGATCCTGCCATAGCGCTCGACGATCTTCTCGCCCGCGCCATGGCCCTCGACGGTCACCGGCATGCGCTCATGGACCAGCGTGCCGTCCTTCCAGTGGCGGTCATGCAGAACCTTGCCGTCATCCGAGAACCGGGTCTCGCGGATCAGGGCGCCCTCGCGGGACCAGCGCCGCGACAGGCCCACTTCCCGCCCGTCGACGAAATGGCGTTCGCTCCGGATCTTGCCCGAGGGCCAGAGCTCGGTCCTGATATCCACCCCCTGCCCGTCCGCGGCGCCCCCCGGACCGGATGGCTGCGCGCCGGTTTTCGGCGCAGCGGTTTCCGGCGCGGCGAGCGCCGGCGCGGCCAGCAAGAGGGCAAGTGCCGTGGCGGTTCCGCGGATCATGGCGCCGCCCTCTCCGGCACGGGCAGATCGGGGAAGCTGACCCGGAAGCTGCGCGTCACCGGTTCGGGCTTTCGCACCGCGCGCAGGATCTTCGCGGGGGTTCCGGCGACCCGCAGCGTGCCATCTGGAAACAGCGCCTGAGCGATGCTGTCCTGAGGCGACAGCGCGCCGTCCCCGGGCGCGCTCAGCGCCAGCGGCACGCCCTCTGCATCGACGAAGCGCAGGCCTTCCATCACCTCGGCCAGGGTCATGTCCTCGGCGATGCCGAGCGCCGCCGGATCGATCTGCCAGGGCCGGTCGGGCGACAACTGCTGCCCGGCCTCGGTCCAGGCAAGGGTAGCGTCGCAGGACAGCGTCACCTGGCGAGGTCCGAGGCCATAGAAATGCCGACGCTGGCCATCCCCGGTCTGCAGTTCCAGCAGGCTGGCCTCTTCTGCGGCCCGCCGGACGAAGACCAGCGCCGCGTCGCCCTCGGTCGCGGGCGGGGCGAGGCTGGCCGTGCACTCCGCGGCCTGGGCCGGGGCCAGCGGCAGGCGCAGCGCGCCGGTGTCGAGCCCCTCGGGCATGACCTCGTCGGGCGCGGGCGGCGGGGCGCCCCGGAACAGCGGGCGCCGCTCGGGCGCGGTATCGGGATCGAGGCGCCGCCCCTCCTCGGTCAGGAAGCGCATCTCGCGGCGGGCGGCGGGCGTGTCGGCATAGCGCTCGACGCGCACCACCATTTCCTCGGGCGGCGCATCCATGCGCAAAAGCACCCGGATCGCGCTGTAATCCGGCGAGGCGATGCGCCGGGCCAGACTTTCGCCCGGGGTCAGCCAGTCGGGGCCGCGATCGGCCGCAAAGATCATGCCCTGCGCCCCGGTTCCCTCGGGCAGCGCCCAGGAAAAGAGGTCGGTCTGCTGGCCCGAAAGCGTCAGCACATAGCCCTCCGGCGCCGGAGCCAGCACCGCGCGCGCCCCGTCCCGGCTGGCCTCGGCATGGCCGGTCCCGTCGGGAACCAGCCTCATCACGAAGGGCGCGACCGGGTACCAGTCGAGATCGGCCCGAAGTTCGGTCGCTGCCTCCAGATCCTGGCTGACATCCTGCAGGGTCGTTGCATCAAGCAGGCTGCGGGAGACCTGCGACAAGCCCTCGGGGGCGCGCCAGTTCGGCAGCGTCAGCGGCGGTTCCGCCGTCAGGGGCACGTCCAGCGCCCGGTCTCCGGCAAAGAGCCGCAGACCGGAAAGCTCGAACCGCCCGATATTGCGCCACTGGGCCGCGCGGTGATCGAATTCCAGCATCAGCCCGCCGGGCCCCTCGACCAGACGCCCCGGCCCCCCGGGAAACACCTCGGCCTCGCTGGCCAGCGGCGCGGGCGGCGCGATACGCTCGGGCATGTCGCGCCATTCAGCCGGGCGCAGGCTGGTATCGGCCTGCACCGTAACCGGATAACCCTGCGGCGCGATCGCCACGGTCTCGCGCAGCGAGCCGTCCTCATCCGTGCCCGGCACCAGACGGCGGTCGGTGGTGATCGCCGCCCGCTCGACCCAGCCCTCGTCGCGGTCGACCACCACCAGCCCGGCCAGCCGCGCGATGTAATCCTCGCCCTCGTAGCGCAGGAAGACGCGGTCTGCGGTCACGTGATCGACGGTAATCGTCACATCCTGCACCCCGCCATAGCGGGGCACCGTGGTGCTCCAGCCCTCGGCAAGCTCGATCGGGACAGGCGGAAAGGCGGCGGCGAACTGCTCGCGCAGACCGCCAAGCGTCGGGCCGCCCGCCTCGATGTCGCCCAGCGGCACGACCTCGCCGAGCGCGCCGGTGGCAAGATCCAGCCTTGCGCCGAACCCGGCCTCGAAGCCTGCCCGCACGCGGTCGGGGATCGGACCCGCGGTGGTCATGGTCTCGTCGCCCAGCTGCGTCTTCAGCCAGAGCGGCTTCAATGTCAGGCCGACACTGTCGCCATCGCGCTCGGCCGCGCGGATCCGGGCCAGGAAGGACACCCTCTGGTCGTCCAGCGGAACGGTCCGGCTGTCCGGCTCGACCGACCGGACCGAGAGCTCGACACGATAGCTGCGCGCGCTGCCGGCGGCGGGCGAGAAGGTCAGGGTCTCGGCCCCGGCAGAAGTCGCCGCCAGCGCAAGGATCAGGCCGTAACCGGCTGTCTTACAGGTCATTCATCCTCCGTTCCGGGGGCGAAGCTAGCGTCCCCGGCACGGAATTTAACCCGTCTCCCCCAGCGGATTTAGAACGGGCATAATCTTGCTCATTCCACGGCGGGAAGGCGCTTGGAGGCTGGAAGACAGACCATGGGAAAAGGCCCCCGGGCCGGAACGGACGGCCCCGGGAGGCAGGCCCTGCGCCCGAGGAGGGACGGTCGCAGCCAGTGCGCCGGCCGCCGGGAAGACCGCATCGCAGGCGGGTGTTCCGCCTGCCTGATCGGCCGTCATGGACCCTGTCCCTTTCCCCGGATCAAGCGTGCGACCCCCTGGAACCGCCCGGGTCGCGGGGCCCGATGCCAGACAATCGGCCGTCGCAGGACGCGCGCCGATGATACCCCCATGGCGTGCTGCGGGGCGTCCTGCGGGAGGCCGGAGGTTTGAAGGACTGCAAAACCCTGCTGGGGAAGATCTTCCCGACAAACGGACACCGCGCCCTCTGCGCCGGGAGCCGCCGGACAGGCCCGCTGATACCCCCGGAATCGGGCGTCTGACTGGCGCGACGGGCTTGCACCCCAGCGAATTTGCGAGGCCGGACCCCGGGGTTTTTATCCCGAGGCTTTGACGGCGGGGTTCAGTCGCCGCAACGGAAAGAGGGCCTGTGGGACAGACCCGCCACCGCTACGTATGCTATCGGAGCGGGGACATTCATCCCCGACCCGATCCAGCAGATGCCGCGAAGGGCTCAGGCCGAAGCGCGGGCCGAAACCGCAGCCGCCGCGAGGACGGGCGGGTAGCCGAGCCAAGCCAGCACCGCGCCGCTCTCGGCGGCGACCGGCTCGGCCAGACCTTCGGCGAAACTCTCGAAGGCGCGCAGGTTCAGCCCGTTCACGCCGACCAGCACCGGCAGGCCGCGCCCCAGCGCCTCGGCGATCAGCGGCACGAAGCCATGCCCCGCCGCCTCGAGCTTGCCGAATTTGTTGACGATCAGAAGCGCCGCCCCGTCGAGATGGCGCGCGGCCTCGGCCGCCGCGGTCTCGACCGCGCCCGCATCCATCCGGCACCCGCGCGAGCCCCGCCCCAGCGGCTGCGACAGCCGCAAGACCGGACCGTCGGGCAGTACCTTCAGGTCGCCGTCGCAGGGATGGGGCCCGGGCGCGGAAGCGGTGTGCTGCACCGCCCCCGCCAGCCGGAGCCCTCGCGCCGAAAGCTGCGTCGCGGCCTCGGCCAGAACCATGCTGGCCGCACCGCGTTCCTCGGAAACGATATAACCAAAACGCATCGCCGAAGCCTTCTCATGAGGAAGGACAGGCCCGTCGGGGGAGTGGGAGTGACGGGCCTGTCCGGTCCGCCCGGATCCGGATCAGGGTCCGGGTCAGGCGGGTTGGCTGAAGACCGTCACCGGCGGCAACGGGCCTTCAAAGCGTTCGACCTCGGCCATCGCGGTCTGGCCGCAATTGCCCTGGGCCAGTCTCGAGGTGGCGACACCCGTGGTCAGGTTGTTGATGTCGCCATAGGCGCAGAGGCTGCCGATCTTGCGCGGCTCGACAGGATCGAACCAGCCGCCCTCGCTGACCCGGATCACGCCGGGACGGATCACGTCGGTGATGACGAGCCCGGCGAGGATCTGGCCGCGCTGGTTGAAGACCCGCACCACCTCGCCATCGCTCAGCCCGCGCGCCTCGGCATCGGCCGGGTTCATCCAGCACGGCTCGCGCCCCTGAACCGCATAGGTCTCGCGGATCGCGGTGCCGCAAAGCTGCGAATGCAGCCGCAGGTCGGGGTGGTTCGAGGCCACTGCCAGCGGGAAGACCGTGGTCGGTCCGCCAAGCCGCTCGATCGGTTCCATCCAGGTGGCATGCGGCGGACAGTCGTCATAGCCGTATTTCTCGATGGCGGTCGAATAGAGCTCGAACTTGCCCGAAGCCGTGCCAAGCGCGTTCAGAAGCGGATCGGCCCGGAAATCGGCATGGCGTACCCAGTCCTTTTGGGCGTCCTCCAGCGGGAAGGCCAGCGGCTTGTTGCTGTCCCAGAACGCGTCGAAGACGGGCATTTCCATGCCCTTGGCGCGGGCCTCGATCTTGGCGGCCTCGTAGAAGCCCCGGATCCAGTCCATCTCGCTGAGCCCCTGGGTGAACTCGTAGCCCCGGCCCAGCTTGTCGGCGATATCGGCGAAGATGTCATAATCGCTCCGCGCCTCGAAGACCGGTTCGACGATCTTCTTCATCGGAACGATATGGCTCAGCGCATAGTCGCCGACCTGCTCGATGTCGTTGCGTTCATAGGAGGTGGTCGCCGGCAGCACGATATCGGCATGGCGCGCCGAGGCGGTCCACTGGATGTCATGCACGATGAAGGTGTCGAGCCGGCGCCAGGCGCGCAGCATCTCGTTGCGGTCCTGGTGGTGCGAGAACGGGTTGCCGCCCGCCCAATAGGCCAGCTTGATCTCGGGCAGCTCGATCTCGTGGCCGTTGAACTGCATCACCTTGCCCGGGTTCAGCAGGGTCTCGACCAGCCGCGAGACCGGGATCGAGACCGCGCCGCTGGCCGCCAGCCAGGCCGCACCATCGACCTTGATCCCCGAGGCATCGTCGATGGCCTTCAGGATCGGCGTGGTATGGGTCGGCGCGCCGCCCGAGGCGTAGTGATAGCTCAGCCCGTAACCGCCGCCCGGCAGCCCGATCTGACCCAGCATCGAGGCCAGCGTGATCAGTGCCCAGTGGACCTGTTCGCCATGGTGCTGGCGCTGGGTCGAATAGCCGAGCGCCAGCATCGTGCGCTTGGCGGCGAAGCGGCGGGCCAGTTCGCGCAGCTTCTCGGCCGGAACGCCGCAGATCTCCGACGCCCATTCGGCCGATTTCGGCGTGCCGTCGGTCTCGCCCAGCAGATAGGGCAGGAACTTGTCGAAGCCGACGGTATAGCGGTCGAGGAAGGCCTGGTCATGCAGCCCCTCGGCATGCAGCGTATGCATGATGCCCAGCATCATCGCCACATCGGTCTGCGGCCGCGGCGCGATCCATTCGCTGTCCAGATGCTGCGCGGTCTCGGTGCGGACCGGGTCGATGCAGATCGACTCGACGCCCGCCTCCTTGATCTGGTCGACGCCCCGGAACGAGCCGTGATCGGCGACCTGCCAGCAGATTTCCGAGTTGTTCAGCGGGTTGGCGCCCCAGAACACCATCAGCTCGCAGTTCTTGGCGAGGTTGTCCCAGGTCGTGCATTGCTCGTAGACCTCGATCGAGCCCGAGACATAGGGCAGGATCACCTGCGCCGCCCCGGTCGAATAGTCGCCGACCGAGTTGGTGTAGCTGCCGGTCAGGTTCAGCATCCGGCGCAGCAGGGTCTGACAGTTATGCAGCTTGCCCGGGCTCTTCCAGCCATAGGAACCGGCAAAGACCGCCGGATGGCCGTAGGTCTCGCGCACGCGGGTGATCTCGCCCGCGACCAGCTCGATGGCCTTTTCCCAGCTGACGCGGACGAAATCGCCCGAGCCGCGGCCGTCGGGATCGGCGCCGGGGCCCTGTTCGAGCCAGGCGCGGCGCACCATCGGATAGCGGATGCGCGATTCGGAATAGAGCGAATCGAGCACGCCCGGCAGCTGCGGCGAGGGCGCGGGGTCCCCCTCCCAGGGCTTGAACTCGACGGCGCGGCCGTCCTCGACCATGCCGTAGAAGACGCCCCAGTGACAGCCCGAGACGATGCCCTGGCTGGCGGTCTGGGCGGCGGCGCCGCGCGCGAAGAGCGGAAGCCCGGCAAAGCCGAGTCCGGTGGCAAGAGATCCTTTCAGGAAGCTGCGCTTCGAAAGGGGCAGGGAAGAATTGGAAATCGAAGTCATGGCCTGTCCTTTCAGATCCGCGCCGTGGCGGCGGGGTCGTGCAGGGGTTGGGCGGCGGCCTCCTCGGCCGTCATCAGGGTCTTGAATGCCAGCACCAGCCGGGCCAGCGCGCCGTAGAAACCGGCATCGTCGGCCTTGATCAGCGCGGCGGCGAAGCGCTCGCACCAGTCAAGCTCGTCCAGCAGGCGCGCCGCGATATCGGGGCGGCCGCGCCGCAGCGCCTCGGCCAGGGCCGCCAGCTCGACGCCGAGATGGTCGGCCATCTCCGAGCTGCCTTCGAGATGCACGTCGAGATCGCGCAGGATCTGCTGCATCCGCCCCACGGCGGGGCCGCAAAGCCGTCCGGTCCCGTCCCAGGGGCTGGCATAGGGCGGCAGGCTGCGCTGCCGGAAGATGCCCTCGAACAGCGCCGTGTGGCGGCGTTCGAGCGAGACCGCGACCTCTTCGACAGGTCCGGCGGTGAGGATCTGGCGGATCGCGTCGACCGCCGTCTCCTCTCCGAGATAGCCGCCGATGCGGCCCAGCGAGACCTGCCCCTGCATCGAGCGCAGCGACTGCAGGCTGTCGCGGTCGGGCGGGGTCAGCAGAAGCGAGGCGAGGAACTCGGCGATGAAGGCCAGGTCGGCGGCCTCCTCCTCGCCCATGTCGACAAGGGCCGCGGTCATTGCACCGACCCCTTGCTGACGTCGAGATCCTTCGAATGGTTCTGCAGATAGGCCAGGATCAGCCGGTACTGGTCATCGCTGAACGAGGTGAAGCGGCGCATCGCCTTCAGCGTCCCGATCCACTGGTTGGCCGTGAAATGGGTCTTCTGCGGCAGCACGTGGCAGGCGGCACAGGCCGTCTGGAAGGTATCCTGCCCATAGGCCCAGACCGCGGCGCGGTCGGTATTCATGCCCGCGGCATCGCTCCAGAGCGTGACCTCGGCCGGCACCCAGCTCTGGCCGGTATCGGCCGCGACCTCGGCCTCGCCGCGCGTCACGGTGGCGGCGGCGGCATCGTCGAAGATCGCCATCATCACCCGCTGGCCCTTCTCCTGGTAGAGCACCGTCGGCGCGTCTTCCATCTGCCAGCCGCGCAGCGTCAGCTGCACCTTGTCGCCGTCGCGTGCCGTGATCTCGGCGACAGCCCCGCCCAGGATCTTGCCGTCGGGCTGGTTCTCGGTGGCCACCATGTCGGCGCCGATCCAGACATTCTTGGTCTCGACCACGGTGGCGCTGTCGCCTTCCGCGATGGCCGAGGCGGGCGAGACCGGCAGTTGCGGCGCCTTGCCGACGGCCTGATCCAGCATCACCACGTGATCGGCATAGTTCGGCGCGGGCTGGCCCGGCGCCCGGTTCTCGACCGGAGGCACCGATTTCAGATAGACCGCCATGGCCTGCACGTCCGAGAACGGCAGTTGCGAGGTATTGGCCACGACCTCGGCCATGTCGCCATCGGCCATCCGGCCGATCGGGTTCTTGCCGGTATGCAGGTAATTGGCGATCCGTGCCACCGACCAGTAGCCGATCCCGGTCTCGTCGGGCGAGATGTTCGGGAACCAGCCCGTGCCCTCGGGGTTCGGGCCGCCGCCAAAGCGCTTGTCGGTGATCACCTCGCCCATCGGGCCGCGCGGCGAGTGGCATTCGGCGCAGTGGCCCGCGCCCTCGACCAGGTATTCGCCCCGGTGATATACATCGGGGTCGACGCCGTCCGGCACCTCGCCGGGGGTCAGGGCCTCGCCGTCGAGGAAGGCCAGGCGCCAGACCCCGACGCCGCGACGCAGGTTGTAGGGGAAGTTCAGCTCGTGATCGGGGACCTCGGAGCGGACCGCCGGCAGCGACATGATATAGGCGTAAAGGTCGCGCGAATCCTCGCCGGTCAGCCGCTGATACGAGGTATAGGGGAAGGCCGGGTACAGGTTCTGGCCATCGGGCATCAGCCCGTCGGGACCGACGCCCTCGCGCAGCGCGCGGTCGAACTGGGCCAGGGTCCAGCTGCCGATGCCGGTTTCGGGATCGGGCGAGATATTGGGCATGTGGAAGATGCCGAAGGCGGTGTCGAGCGACCGGCCCCCGCCCAGATGGGTCTCATCTTCCGAGCCCGGGGTGGCGTGGCAGGTGGCGCAATCCGACGCCAGGAAGACCGTGCGGCCATTCTCGAGATCGGCGCCTTCCAGCGCGGGCAGCTCGCGGCTGCCGTTCAGTGCCGACCAGGTCCAGGGCGAGGTCACGACCAGAAATCCCGCCCCTCCCAAAACCAACAGGCTACCCGCCAGCTTCACCAGCGTACTTGCTTTGACTGTCATGATACGTGCCTCCGATCCTCTCGGACGTGGGGAATTGTCGAACGGAGCATAGCCGTTCGAAGGGGCACAGAGGCTTCGGTTTTGTAAGGAATTGTAAACGCGTCGTAAACGGAACCGGCGCAAAGCGTCGCGTTCCCGACCCGGCCGCGCGAGAGCGATTGCCAAATTGTCGCAGTTGTGATCGAGTGCGGCCATGCCCCCGACTGCCCCTCCCTCGGCAGGCCCGTCATCCTGGCCTGCCGACCGCCTCAGTGATGTTCTGTCCGGTGCCAGCGACGAGCTGGTCGACGAGATTCTGCGGCTTGGTGCGGCCAACGGCTTCACGGATCAGACAAGTTCGATGCGGGCGGCCTGGGTCGAATCGGTCGAGATCATCAATGCCTGCCTCGTCGCCAGCCTTTCCGTGCCCACGCAGGATGGCGGCGCCAACGGGCATAACGACTATGGCAGCGATCCCCGTTTCGCCGGGCTGCGCGAGGTCGCCTGGCGGCACCGCCGCTCGGGGGTGCCGCTCTGGCTGAACCATGGGCTGCTGAAATATTACCGTCGCGCCTATCTCGGGTTTTTCCGCGAATTGTCCGCCCATCGGGACGACGCCCCTGCCCTGCCCGCGCCCGAGGCACTGCTTGCCCGGCTCGATCTCTTCTTCGACGAGGTCGAACTGGCGATGCTGGCGCCCTGGTCCGAGACCGGCACCGAAGAGGCCGCGATGGCCGACCGGCTGCGGCGCCTCACGCGCGAGCGCGACCAGCTTTTCGGCGTGCTCGAAAGCCTGCGCGGCCCGGTCTTCATCGCCGATGAGGACGGCCGGCTGATCAGCGCCAACCGCGCCGCCATGCAGACCTTCCTCGGGCTCGACGAGGCCGGGGCGCTGGTCTACCGGCTGGCGCTGCAATCGCGCCGCGACGAGCTGCAGCCCATCGTCGACGAGATCCTCGCCACCGAAGGCAGCCGGTGGAGCGCGATCTGGCTGCAGACCCAGTCGGGCAGCCGCTGCTTCGACATCCGGCTCGAGACCGTCGAGGACACCGTCTACAAGCTCGACCGCTGGCGCATCGTGCTGATGAACGACGTCACCGACCATCAGCGCGCGATCGAGCTGGCGCGCGAGGCCGAGCGCACCATGTCGCTGTTTCTGGCCGCCATGAGCCACGAGATCCGCACCCCCCTTCACAGCGTGCTGGGCGCGGCCGAGCTGTTGCGGGACGTGCCGCCGCAGGATGTCGAGGAACGCACCCGGCTGACCGAGCTGCTCGACATCTCGGCCCGCGGGCTCAGCGCCACGCTCGAGAACGTGCTCAGCTTCTCGCGCTTCGAACAGCAGGCGCCGAAGCCGCGCCCGGCGCCGGTGGCGCTGGCCGAGATGCTGGAAAACCTCGTGCGCAGCCGCGATATCCTCGCCCGCCAGCAGGGCGTGCCGCTGATGCTGTCGCTGTCGGCCGATCTGCCCGACGAGGTCGCGCTCGACTGGTCGATGGTGCAGCAGATCCTCGGCAACCTGATCCAGAACGCGATCCGCCACGATGACGGGCGCGGCGTCGCGCTGGAGCTGAGCCGCGAAGAGGGGCCCTCGGGCGACGAGCTGGTCTTCGCCGTCACCGATCACGGCCCCGGCCTGCCCGCCCCGATCCGCGAGATGCTGATCGCCGCACCCACCGCGCTCCGGCCGCGCCCGACCGGACAGTCGGGCTCGGGGCTGGGGCTGGCCATCGCCCAGCGGATGACGCTGGCCCATGGCGGCACCATCTCGGGCGGCTCGGCCGCGGGGCCCGGCGGCGGCGCCAGGATCGAGGTGCGGCTGCCGCTGGTCGCGGCAGAGGCCCCTGCCCCGGCCAAGCTGCCCGCCCGCCCCGCCGGCACGCTGTCCAGCAAGAGCTGCCTTCTGATCGACGACGACCCGGTCGGCGTCCTCGTCACCCTGGCCATGCTCGAACGCATGGGGCTGTCCGTCGACCATGCCCGCTCGCTGCGGCAGGCGGGCGCGCTCTGCCAGGCGCATCCCGAGGATTACGACCTCTTCATCGTCGATTACCGCCTGCCCGACGGCAATGGCGTCGATTTCGCCCGCTCGCTGCGGCAGAGCGGCACGCTGGGCGAGCGTCCGGTCTTCCTGCTCAGCGCCAATGTCGATCTGGTGCGCCAGGCCGACGGTCAGGCCGCGCTGTTCACCGCGCTTCTGGAAAAGCCGCTCGATGCCGGGGCGCTGGGGCGCGCGATCCGCAGCGGCACCCGCCCGACCCGCGCAAGCGCCCTGCTCGACGGGCTCTCGCCCGAGGCGCAGCGACGCATGGCCGAGGTCTTCTCGACGGGCTGGCAGACGTTCCGGACCCAGCTCGCGACCAGCGATGACAGCCAGCCCGACACCGCGCTGGCCGCTCTGGCTCACAAGCTGGCCAATGGCGCCGCGATCTTCGGCCGGACCGAACTGAACGCCGCGCTCCGCGCAGTCGAGCTGGCCTTCGATTCACCCGCCGCCAGCACCCGGATGCGCGCCCTCTCCCGCGCCCGGGTGCTGGCCGCCGCCCCGGACGATCTGAACGCCCCGGAACCGAGCCGTCCGGATCTGGGCGGCCCTTCCGATGAGACCCCAAAAGCATGAGCGCGACCGCCGACATCCTTCTCGTCGATGACGATGTGCTGGTACAGGTGATGGTCGAGGACATCGTCACCCAGCTCGGGCACCGCTTCCACAACGCGGGCGACGGCGAGACCGCGCGCGATGCCATCGCCCGGAACGGCTTCGACCTGGTGATCCTCGACCGCCGCCTGCCCGATACCGACGGGCTTTTGCTGGCGCCTCTCCTGCAGCAGGACCGCAAGATCCCCTTCATCGTCTTCTCCAGCCTCGATGCGCCCACAGATCAGGTGCTGGGGCTTGGCATGGGCGCCAGCGACTATGTCTGCAAACCGGTCGAGCCCGCGGTGCTGCGCGCCCGCATCCAGGCCCGGCTCAGCGCCCGCCGCACCCCCGAGGACCAGACCACCTTCCGGCTGGGCGACGCGCTCCGGCTCGATGCGGTGTCGCGCCGGCTCTGGGTCGCCGACCGGATCGAGGTGCTCTCGCCCGCCGAGTCGCGGCTGCTGATCTGCCTGATCCGCAATATCGGCAAGCCGCGCGACCGGATGCAGATCAGCATGGCGACCTGCGGCCGCGAATGGGTCTATGGCGACCGCACCATCGACGTGCTGATCTCGCGGCTGCGGCGCCGGCTCAAGGGCAGCGAGGTGCGCATCACCACCGTGCACGGGCTGGGCTATGTGCTGACCCTCGACAGCTAGGCCCGCTGCAGAGACGCACGGCCCCTGTTCGGCGATGGGGACTGCCCCCGGCCGCCACCCGACCCTAGATCGGCGGCAAGAGAGGCGTTCCGACGCCATCGCAGCACAGGAGTATCGCCATGAAGAAGATCGGCTTTTTGTCCTTCGGCCACTGGTCGCCCGCGCCAAGCTCGGGCACCCGTTCGGCTGCCGACGCGCTGATCCAGTCGATCGAGCTGGCCGAGGCCGCCGAGGATCTCGGCGCCGACGGGGCCTATTTCCGCGTCCACCATTTCGCCCGCCAGCTCGCCTCGCCCTTCCCGCTGCTGGCCGCCGTCGCGGCCCGGACCCGAAGCATCGAGATCGGCACCGGCGTGATCGACATGCGCTATGAAAATCCGTTCTACATGGTCGAGGATGCCGGCGCCGCCGACCTGATCTCGGGCGGGCGACTCCAGCTCGGCATCAGCCGCGGCTCGCCCGAACAGGTGATCGAGGGCTGGCGCCATTTCGGCTATGCGCCCGCCGAGGGCGGGACCGATGCCGATATGGGCCGCGAACACGGGCGGATCTTCTTCGATCTGTTGAAGGGCGAGGGCTTCGCCCAGCCCAATCCGCATCCGATGTTCCCGAACCCGCCCGGTCTGCTGCGCATCGAGCCCCATTCCGAGGGGCTGCGCGACCGGATCTGGTGGGGCTCGGGCTCGAACGCGACCGCGATCTGGGCGGCCGAGATGGGCATGAACCTGCAAAGCTCGACCCTGAAGGATGACGAGACCGGCGAACCCTTCCATGTGCAGCAGGCCAGGCAGATCCGCGCCTATCGCGAGGCCTGGGCCAGGGCCGGGCACAGCCGCAAGCCCAGGGTCTCGGTCAGCCGCTCGATCTTCGCCCTCGTCGATGACCGCGACCGGGCCTATTTCGGCCGGGGCGTGCAAAGTCGCGACTCGGTCGGCCAGCTCGACGAGACGACGCGGGCGATCTTCGGGCGCAGCTATGCCGGCGAGCCCGACCGGCTGGCGGCCGAGCTGGAGAAGGACGAGGCCATCGCCGAGGCCGACACGCTTCTGCTGACCGTGCCGAACCAGCTTGGCGTCGATTACAATGCCCATGTGATCGAGGCGATCCTGACCCATGTCGCGCCCCAGCTCGGCTGGCGCTGATCGCCCCCATCGTCCCGCCCCGGAGGGCCCGTCATGTCGGGCCCTCCCCTTGACAGACCGCCCCCGTCTAGCCATCTATCTAGCCAGATAATGCGGAGGCCCGTCCGATGTGGACATTGCAGGATGCCAAGAACCGGTTCAGCGCGGTGGTCGAGGCAGCGCTGGCCGGGGTCCCCCAGGAGGTCACCCGCCGCGGCAAGCCCGCGGTCGTGGTGCTGTCGGCCGATGATTACCGGCGCCTGCTGAAAGGCGCCGCCGCCGCCCGCGAAAGCTTTGCCGAGCATCTGCTGGCCTTCCCTGCCCCCGGGATCGAGGCCCGCGAGATCGAGCGCGCCGAGGTCCGCCCGCGCGACGTCCGCTTCTGATGTATCTGATCGACACCAACGTGATTTCCGCGGTGCGCCGTCCCGAGCGCGCGCCGCAGGTCCGCGCCTGGCTGGCCGCGCGGCCCGAGCCCGAGCTTTATCTCAGCGTCATCACCCTGGGCGAGATCGAACGCGGCATCCGCCAGCAAGAGACCCGCGATCCCGGTTTCGCCCGCGACCTGCGGGTCTGGCTCGACCGTACCATGCTGGTCTTCGCCGACCGGCTCTTGCCCTTCGGCGCGGCCGAGGCGCGGATCTGGGGCCGGCTTTCGGCCGAGATCGGCCATCCCGGCGCCGACCTGATGATCGCGGCGACTGCGCTTCACCACGGCGCGACGGTGGTCACCGGCAATGTCCCGGATTTCGAACCGACCGGCGTTCCGATCGAGAACCCGTTCTGAGCCCTGGGCGCAGTCGATCTCGTCAGTCGAGCCCGTCGAAGGCGCCCGGATGCAGCTCTTCCCAGAAGGCGGCGATGGCCTCGGCATTCAGCGCCGACATCCAGCCGTGACGCTCGAAATCATCGCGCGCAGCAGCATCGAGCCGGGCCATGAACAGCCGCTTGTCGGCATCGCGCTGGGTCGGCTTGCGCGCCGCCGCCAGATCGCGGATCCGCTCGAGCCGCCGGGCCCGGAAGGATCGCGGCGGCCCGGGGTTTCGCGGCGAAACCTCCGGCTCGGGCGCGCGCTCGTCGTAATCCTCGCGCAGCGCCACCGTGAGATAGCCCACCGCGTTCTTCACCCCCCCCTGCCCCGCCACGTAGTCGAGCTTGCGCCGCACATAATCCTGCCCGTGCTCGGCGATCCATTGCCGCGCCAGCCGGTCGCTGACCCCCAGCGCCCGCAGCCGGGCATAGACCTCGGAATTCCGCAGCCCCTCGCCATCGTCGAGATCGAGAATGGCCAGCTGCGGGTTCTCGGCGATGCGGAAGCGGATATCGGTCACGCTCCGGCCCATCTTGCGCAGCTCGGGCGTGACGACGATGTTCGAGGTCTTGTTCACCTCGGCCACGGCCGGCTTGATGACCTTGGCATTGAGATGCTTGAACACCTCGTAATAGGGGCTGTCGGCCACCCCCATCAGGCGGCGGAACAGGTCGAGCGACCACCAGCCGGTGCTGCCGGTACGGATGAAGCGGTAGCAATTCTCGTAAAGCGCCAGGGCATGGCCCGAGGTGAAGCGCCGCTGGATGTTCAGGTTGATCAGCGCGAAGACCTTGGGGTCGTGCAGTTTTTCGGCCAGCGCCGGCGAATAGGCATATTCGCAGATCCCGCCCTTGAGCTTGGCATAGGACAGAAGCGCCGAGACCCCCCATTCCTGCCGCCCCTCGGCATCAAGCATGTCCCATTCGGCCACGGTCTCGGCCAGGCCCCGCAGAGACTGCTTGAGCGTCTCCATGTCGTTCGAATTGTAGCCGATCATCAGGCACAGCGTGCGCGCGTCGATCTGGTGGCGACTTTGCGAGATCAGCGTGTCATAGGCATTCAGAAGCAGCACATTCGACAGCTTGCGCTGCAACAGCGTCAGCTTGCCCGAGACATGGATCGCGGCCACATGCTTCTTGACCGCCCCCCGCCGCAGCGGACCGGTCAGCCGGTCGCGTGGAATGTCGTCCATCCCGCCCTCGCTCGCGGGGCGCGCCTGCCCCGTCGGATGCCTCGTCACTGTCTCCGGGATCGCGCGACTCGCGTCGACCTGTCCCGGTTGCGGCCATGATCGGTCAAAAGGTGTCCGCAGGCAAGCCCACCTCTGGCACCTGTACCCCTTTCCTGCAAACGGGTACCTTGGGCTCATCGCCGAGGTCGGAAGGTACCCGTTTGCGGGAAAGCCGCGCCGGGCTCCGTCGCCCGGACGGGGCCCGACAGTGGAAAACAGAGCCTAACATGGCCAAACAAGGGGCCCCCGAGTCATGCGGCGGGCCCTTCCCCGCGAATCGGCGCCCGATATCCCGCAAACAGGTGCCTGTCGCCCTGCATCCGGCCTCCCATCCGCCTGCATCCGGGCACCTATCTACCACTTAGGTATTGGATTTCATGGAAATTATCCGAGACAAAGATTCAGAAAACCTGAAAAGACTCGTAAAACGATCCTGCTGATGTTGCGGTTTTCCCTCTTTTTCAGAAGAGGAATGGCCCAACCGATTCCCAACGGGGCAAGGATGTGCCATAGTTTGCCGCGTATCGCGAAAAACAGCGAACATGCAGAGGCACCATGGCAAAGAAAACCGGCGCTCCCAGCAAGCCAGACCTTCCCCCCTATTTCAACATCGACCCGGCTGCGGCTGCGGCCAAGCTTTCGGCGCCGATCGACACGCCGCGCTTTGCCAAGGCGGCCGCCTTCGCTGCCCGCGGTCGCGACGACCTTGCCCGGCGCGGCTATGCGCCGGACGGCAAGAAGCGGCTGAGGAAATTCTCGACCTGGGAGGTCTGCCGTTACCTGATCCCGGTCAACCCGGCCCATCTGCGCCGGGTACTGCGCCAGAATCCCGACCTGCCCCAGGGCGAAGGCGAAGGCGGCGCCAAATGGTACACGCTGGACGAGGTGCTCAGGCTGCGGGCGCATTTCGCCGAGGAAGGCGCCAAGGACCGCGAATACCAGGCCTGGCGGCCCGAGGGCCTGCCCGCCAAGGTCGTGGCGGTCGCGAATTTCAAGGGCGGCGTCGGCAAGACCTCGACCTGTGCCCATCTGGCGATGTCGGCCGCGCTCGACGGCTACCGGGTGCTGGTGATCGATCTCGACAGCCAGGGCTCGATGACCTCGATCATGGGCGGGCAGGTCGAGGATGAATGGCAGACCGTCTTCCCGATGCTCGCCCGCGACTATGCCAAGCATCTGCAGGCGGAAAACCGGGTCCGCGAGGCGGCCGGAGAGGCGCCCTTCGGCTTTGACGAAACCCTGACCGCGGCGCTGGAGGTTTCGCCGCGAAACCTGGTCCAGCCGACCCACTGGCCCAATATCGACCTGATCGGGGCGCAGCTGAACCTGTACTGGGCCGAGTTCCAGGTGCCGGTCTGGCGGATGCAGATGCGGTCCTGGCCGCTCTGGGATTCGCTTCTGAACGCGCTGCAGGAGGGCGGCATGCTGGACGAGTATGACATCGTCCTGCTCGACACCCCGCCCGCGCTTGGCTACCTGACCATCAACGCGCTGTCGGCGGCCGATATCCTGCTGGTGCCGCTTGGCGCCTCCTTCCTCGAATTCGATTCGACGGGGCGGTTCTTCGACATGATCTATTCGACCTTCGCCTCGATCGAGGAAGGCGAAAACCGGGCGCGGCGGGCCGACGGGCTGCCCGAGATCCGCTTCGAATGGGACGCGGTCCGGGCGCTGGTGACCCGCTTCGATGCCGCTCAGCAGACCGATCTGGCCAATGTCATCCAGGCCTATTTCGGCGACTTCATGACCACCTACCGCCAGGAGTTGACGGCGATGGTGGGTCAGGCGGGCGAGCAGGTCTCGGGGATCTACGAGACCGATTACCGCGACTTCAACCGCGACACCTATGTCCGGGGGCGCGAGACCTTCGACCGCACCTGGGCCGAGGTCAAGGAAGTGATCCTGGGCACCTGGTGGCGCGATGCCCGGATGGCGGATGCCGCGACGGAGGAGAAGTGACATGGCCAAACGCCGCAAGCTGCAAGCGCCCTCGGCCGAGGAACTGAGCCGGATCGAGGAGGAGTTTCGCCGCGAAACCGGGGCAGGGGGCTCGGCCCGGTCGATGGCCCCCATCGCCCAGGTCGCGGCCGAGAGCGCGGGCGCCCATGAGCCCCGTCCGGCCGAGGAACGCGCCGATACCGCGCGCGACCGGACAGATGCCCGGCGGCTGCGCGAGGCCGAGGGCCGGGGGCTGGTCATGCTCGAGCTGCCGCTGGACGAGATCGATGCCGATGCCCTGGTCCGCGACCGGGTCGTGCTGGATGCCGAAGAGCTGGAAGAGCTGAAATCCTCGATTGCAAAGAACGGGTTACGGCTTCCGGTCGAGGTGTTCGAGATGGCGCCAGATGGCCGCGGCTTCCGCTATGGGCTGCTGTCGGGCTATCGCCGCCTCAAGGCCTTCCGCGATCTCAAGGCGCTGACCAATGACAGCCGCTATGACCGCATCAAGGCGGTTCTGCGCGATCCCGAGGAGATGGGCGGCACCTTCGCCGCGATGATCGAGGAAAACGAGATCCGCGCCACGCTGAGCCATTTCGAGCGCGGCCGGATTGCGGTGATCGCGGTGCAGCAGGGCGCCTTCGTCAATACCGAGGCCGCGGTCAACGCGCTTTATCCGATGGCCTCGAAGGCCAAGCGCTCGAAGATCCGCTCCTTCGCGCTGATCTTCGAGGAGCTGGGCGACATGCTGAGCTTTCCCGATCTTCTGCGCGAGAAGGACGGGCTGAAGCTGGCGGCGGCCCTGCGCGACGGGGCCGAGGCGCGGCTGCGCGAGGCGCTGGCCGAGCGGGTGCCCTCCGATCCGGCCGAGGAGGCCGAGATCATCGCCGAGGCGCTGGCCCGGGTCGAGACCGCGACCGATCCGCGCCGGGGCGGGCGGCCGCCGAAGCGGGCACGCCAGGGGGCGGTGCGGCGGATTTCGGGCGGGCTCAGGATGCAGGCCGGGGAGGATGCGCGCGGCTGGTATATCCGGCTGGCCGGAACCGGCGTCGACCGCGAGCTGGTCGAGCGGGCGATGGAGGAACTGGAGCGGCTGCTGGAACGGCCCGAGGGCTGAGGACCGGGGCAGGCCGGTGGGACGCGGGCCAGTGGGACGGGCCAGTGGGACGGGCCGGTGGGACAGGCGGGAAGGGGATGAGGCCGCATCGGCGGCTTTCTGCCTCCGGCCCTTGCGCCCGGACGTGGGGACGATAGCTTTCTGCACGCGGACAGGTTGAGACGAGTGGGAGCGGGAATGGCTGCGTTTTTCGATCAGAAGGCCCGGATGGGGCGGCTCGAGACCGCCCTGGGCGAGAACGAGCTGGTGCTTCAGCGCGTCGAGGGCAGCGAGCGGGTCAACGGGTTGTTCGATTTCGAGGTCGGTTGCCTTGCTGCCCGCGCCGATCTCGATTTCGACAGCTTGCTGGGCACCCATGCCACGGTGTCGCTTGTCACCCATGACGGCGAGGACCGCGCCTTCGACGGGCTGGTGACCGAGGCGCGCTGGCTCGGGGCGGGCGAGAACGGGCATCGCTACCGGCTGCGGCTCAGGCCCTGGCTCTGGCTGGCCGGCCTCAGGCGCAACCAGCGGATCTTCCATAACAGGACCGTGGTCGAGATCCTCGAGGAGCTGCTCGAGGCCTATGCCTCGGCGGGCCGGCTCTCGGTCGAGCTGTCGGGCGACTATCCCGAGCTGGAATATACCGTGCAATATGGCGAAACCGATCTGGCTTTCGCCTGCCGCATGATGGAGCGGCACGGGATCTCCTATCATTTCCGCCATGCGCCGGGCAGCCACGAGATGGTGCTGACCGACATGGCCGAGGCCCATGGCTCGATCGGCGCGCGGCCGTTCCGGCCGGTCGACGGGCATCATCAGGAGGAGGTCGAGCATTTCTGGGAGTGGCGCCCGGCGCGGCGGATCACGACCGGCGCGATCCGGCTGACCGATTACAACTTCAAGACCCCGGTCGCGGCGATGGAGACCGACCGCACGGGCGATGCGGGTTTCGAGCATGGCCAGATCGAGAGCTTCGACTGGCCGGGCGATTACCTTGATCAGGGCCGTGGCCAGCAGGTGGCCGAGCTGCGGCTGGGGGCCGAGCGCGGCCAGGACCGCCGCTTTGCGGCGGTGGGCGACATTCCGGCGCTGGCGGCGGGGATGCGGGTCACGCTGGAGGGCGATGACGTGCCCGGCACCGGCGAGGAGTATCTCTGTCTGGTGGCGACCCACAGCTATACCTCGGACAATTACGGCTCGGGCGGCGAGGGCAGCGATGGCTATGCCTATACCGGGCAATATGTGCTGATGCCCGCCGACGCGCCCCTGATGCCCGAGCGCAAGACCCCGCGGGCCGATGTGCGCGGCCCCCAGACCGCGACCGTGGCGGGCGAAGGCGAGGTCGATTGCGACGAATATGGCCGGATCCTGGTGCGCTTTCACTGGGATCTCGACGAGGATCTGTCGATGCGTTGCCGGGTCAGCCAGAGCTGGGCCGGGCCGGGCTGGGGCGGCATGGTGATCCCGCGGATCGGCATGGAGGTCGTGGTCGAGTTCCTCGATGGCGATCCCGACAAGCCGCTGGTCACGGGCTGCGTCTATAACGGGCGCAATGCCCCGCCCGCCGCGCTTCCCCAGAACAAGTCGCGCTCGGTCTTCAAGACCAAGAGCCATGAGGGCGAGGGCTTCAACGAGCTGACCTTCGAGGATCAGGCCGGCGAAGAGTTCATCTACATGCATGCGCAGAAGGATCTGGATGTGCATGTCGAGAATTCGGCGCAGCGGCGGGTCGAGTTCGACGATACCGTCTCGGTCGGGAATGATTCGATGCTGGCGGTGGCGGCGAACCGGACCGAGACCGTCGAGGGCCGGATGGACGTCACCGTGACCGGCGCGGTCAGCGAGAAGACCGAGGCGGCGCGCGGCATGGATGTGGCGGCCGATCTGGCGGTCCGGGCCGGCGGCGACCTGACGCTGAAGGCCGGCGGCGAGATTGTCATCGACGCTTCCAAGATCACGCTGGTCGCGGGCGGCGCGGCGCTGACGCTCGAGGGCGGCGCGGTCAATGCGGTGCCGGTCCTGAATGTGGGCGCGGCCTCGCCGGGGGCGGCGGCGGTTCCGGCGATCCCCGAGGTGCTGAAGGCGGCGGCGGGCGAGGGCACGCCCTTTGTCAGCCATTGTCCGCTGGCGGATGCCTGAGAGGGCCGAGGGATGAAGAGGACAGGGCGATGAAAAGGGCCGGACGATGAAACCCGTGGCACGGCTGGGCGATCTGCATGAATGTCCGAAGCATGGCAGGGGCCAGATCGTGACCGCCTCGGGCAAGACCTTCTGCGATGGTCGCCCGGTGGCGCTGGTCGGCGACAAGATCAGCTGCGGCGCGGTCATCGTCGACGGTTCGGACGTGGCCTTCTGCGACGGGCGCGCGGTGGCGCGGATCGGCTCGCGCACCGATCACGGCGGCCAGATCACCACCGGGTCGGAGCTGAAGACCTGCTGAACGGCGGGCGCGGGGCCGCGACCGAATGGAGGGGGCTCTGGAAACAGCGGCGGGGGCGGGTTATCTGGAGATCCGATGATGCTGATCTTGCGGATAGAGAATGCCGACCGGCTGAGCGATGGCGGCCCGGCCTGGATCGGGCTTGACGGGCGCGATCTCAGTGTGGGGCGGCGGCGCGGCATGGACTGGGTGCTGCCCGATCCGGCGCGCCATGTCTCGGGCCATCATTTCGACCTGAAATTCAGCGAGGGGCGCTATTGGCTGGTCGATCTCTCGACCAATGGCACCTTTCTCGACGGCCATGCCCACCGGTTGCAGGGACCGCATCCGCTGGTGCCGGGCGACCGGTTCCGGGTCGGGCCCTATGTGATCGCGGTCGCGGCCGGGGCCGAGGGCGTGGCGGCGAACGAAGGCGCCGGGGCGGCGCTGCCGGCCGAGGACGACCCCTGGGATTTCGGCGCGCTGGCTGCGGCTCCGGTTTCGTCTGCGCTGCCGGTGCAGGGGCGCGGGCGCGGGGCAGGGATGTCCGGGCGCGATGACGGCCTGCAGGGCTTCGTGTCGCTGGCGCCCGCCGCGCCGGTCGCACCGGCGCCTGTTGCCCCCGTGCCTGCCGGGGCAGGGGGGGTATCAGGCGCCGGAGGGCAGGCCCCGAGGCGTCCGCCCTCGGGCACGCCGCCGGTCGCGCCCGAGCCGCAGCCCTTCCACCCGCCGGGCCGCGATCCCGAGCCGCCCCATGCCAGTCCCGGGCCCGGTGCCGAAGAGGCCTTCCTGCGGGCCTTCTGCGAGGGCGCGGGGCTTGACCCGGATCTGGCCAGGGGCGCCGATGCCGAGGCACTGGCCCGCGATCTGGGCCGGGTCGCGCGGGTCGCGACCGGCGGCGTGATGCGGATGCTGCGCGACCGGGCCAGCGTCAAGCAGTTCACCCGGTCGGGCGAGCGCACCATGCGCAGCGCCAGCGGCAACAATCCGATGAAATTCCTGCCCGATACCGACGCGGCGCTGGAGGCGCTGTTCCTGGTGCCGCGCGACGGCTTTCTGGCCGGGCCCGAGGGGTTCGAGACCGCGCTGTCGGATCTTGCCCGCCATCAGCAGGGGATTTTCGCGGCGCTTCAGCCGGCGCTGGCCGCGGTTCTGGACGGCCTGGCACCCGAGGCGGTCGAGGCCGAGGCGACCGGCGGAAACCTGCTGGCCGGATCGCGCAAGGCGCGAGCCTGGGACAGCTATGTTGCGCGCTGGGATGCCCTTGCCGGGAAAGGCGAAAATGGCATGCTCGACGCGTTCCTCGATGCCTTTGCCGAGGCCTATGCCCGGGCGCAGGGGGCAATGCCGGATTAGCGTAGGTTGATCTGGCGCAAGGCCGTCTACATATCTGTGCTGACGGTCTTGCCAATGGATTTGGGCCGCAAAGCGCGGTCGACGGAAATTTTAAGGGGTGCCTCATGGGTCTTGATTCCCTCGCGGAACCGATGGTCGACGACGGCCCCTGCGGGCCCGATCTCAATGCGCGGATGGATCCGGATTTCGACGCCTATTATTTCGCGGCGCTCGGCCGTCTTCCCGATGCCTATGCCCGTCCGGGGGTGACCCGGCCCGATGGCTCGGTCTCGCCCGACAGGGTCTTCGATCCCGGCACGCTGGATCTGGCCGCGGAGCTGCGCCAGATCGATGCGCTGCTCGGGCGCAGTCGCGATCTGCGGCTGCTGGCGCTGCGGGTGCAATGGCTGGCGCTGGCGGGGCGGGTTCCCGACGTGGCCGAGACGCTCGAGACGGTGGCGCTGCTGCTGGAACGCTATCCGCGCGAGGTGCATCCCGGGGCCGAGGGCGATCCGGCCGAGCGGCGCGAGGCGCTGGCCGAGCTGGCCGCTCCGGCGACGGTGATCCAGCCGCTGACCTGGGCCGGGCTGGCCGGAACCGCCGAGGTGACGCTGCGCAAGCTGCGGGTGGCGGCCGGGCAGGCGACGCCGCTGCAGGGCGAAAGCGGGCTGTCGACCGATTCGCTGACCGCGGTGCTGGCCGATCCGGGCAACGGGGCGCGGCTGACGCGGACCCTCACCGCGCTCGACCGGGCGATGGAGGCGGTGACGCGGATCGTTGCCGCCTGCGCGACCGATCCCGAGGCGCCCTTCACCCCGCATCTGGACCCGCTGAAGGGCGTTCTGGCCGAGATGCGCGAGGCGATCGTCTCGGTCCGCCCCGATCTGGCCGCCCCGGTGCCGATGCCCGAGGCGCCTGCGCCCGAGCCGGTGGCGCACAGCGCGCCCGTACAGGTGCCGCCGCGCGCCCGGGAGCTTCCGGCCGGGGCACCCGAGGTGCGCGATCAGGACCATGCAAGGCGGCTGCTGGAGGCCTGCGAGGCCTATTACCGCCGCGCCGAACCCTCGTCGCCCGCGCTGCTGCTGGTGACGCAGGCGCGGCTTCTGATCGGGCGGCCGCTGATCGAGGCGCTGGAGGTGCTGATGCCCGGCCGCGCGGCCGAGGCGCAGATCGGCTTCGGCCCCGAGACCGGTTTCGTGCTGGACAGCGCGCGGCTGCGCAGCCTGACCGAGGAGGCCGGTCCCGCCGATCCGGCGCCGGCCCGGGCCGAATCGACCCTGCGCCCGCCACCGCCGTCCATCGACAGCGCCGAAGCCGCCCAGGGCACGCTGCGCGCGGTCGAGGACCATTTCCGACGCACCGAACGATCGAGCCCTGTACCCATGTTGCTGGAGCGGGCGCAAGCCTATCTGGGTAAGGATTTCCCGGCCATCCTTCGGGATTTGCTGCCATCGGCGGAGGGAGGACGATAGAGTATGTCCAAATGGTCGAATTTCCGCCGATCTTCTGCCAGACTACATCTCTGCGTTGACAACTTCGACTCGGAACGGGTCCAAACGACAGGCGACGCGCTTCGGTCGAATGACGGCAAGAGACTGATAAAGGAAGGAAAATAATGTCATCGAACTCCGGTTCCGGTTTCATCAAGCGCAATCGCCCGCCGCGGGTCCAGATCCAGTATCAGGACCCCTACGATAGCGAGAAGATGGTCGAGCTGCCCTTCGTGATGGGCGTCATGTCGGACCTGTCGGGCAACAATCCGGGGGTCGAGAAACCGGAGGTCGAGGATCGCAGCTTCACCGATGTCACCAAGGACACGCTGGACGATTACATGGCCTCGGTCGCGCCGGGCGTCACCTTCACCGTCGACAACCGGCTGGAGCCCGAGTCGGGCCAGAAGCTGGCGGTGAACCTCCAGTTCGGGAAGATGGAGGATCTGGAACCGGCGGCGGTGGCGCGGCAGGTGCCGGCCCTGCGCCAGCTTCTGGAGGCGCGCGAGCAGCTTGCCAACCTGCAGCGCTACATGGGCACCAAGCCCCGCGCCCAGGAACATATCAAACGACTGCTGGCCGATCCCGAGCTGATGGCGGCTCTGGCGGACAGTGCGGCGCGCGACGACGCGTCGTCGGATGACGCGTAAGCTGCCGGGGGGAATGGGGTAGATGACTCAGAATGCAGAACGGCAGACGGGCGCAGCCGCTGGCGCGCTCGACGAGCTTTCGGAATTTCAGGACATCCTGAAACAGACCATCAAGCCGCGCAGCGACATCGCCGCGCGCGAGGTCGACAATGCGGTGACCGCGCTGGCGCGCGAGGCGCTGGGGTCGAGCGAGCTGATCGCCGAGGACGTGATCGACACGCTCGACGCGATGATCGCGCGGCTCGACGAGAAGCTCAGCGCCCAGGTCAACGAGATCCTGCATGCGGCCGAGTTCCAGCAGATCGAATCGTCCTGGCGCGGGCTGGCCTACACGCTGAACAATGCCGAGACCGACGCCTCGCTGCGGGTCAAGGTGCTGAACATCTCGAAATCCGAGCTGCAGGCGATGATGCGGCGCTATCCCGGCGCCAAATGGGACAAGTCGCCCCTGCACACGATGATCTACGAGCAGAACCTGGGCACGCTGGGCGGCAAGCCCTTCGGCGCGCTGGTGGGCGATTACTATTTCGACCATTCCTCGCCCGACGTGAACCTGCTGCAATCGGTGGCCCGGATTTCCGAGGCCTCACTGGCGCCCTTCATCTCGGGCACCGCGCCCGAGCTTCTGGGGCTGGACAGCTGGAACGAGATCTCGGTGCCGCCGGATCTGTCCGAGATCTTCGAGACGCCGGAATATGCGCAGTGGAACAGCCTGCGCGACAGCGAGAATTCGCGCTTCGTGGCGCTGGTCGCGCCGCGCGTGCTGGCCCGCGAGCCCTATGGGCCGAACTCGAATTCGGTGGTCGAGGAGTTCAACTTCGTCGAGGAAACCGACGGCCATGACGGCAGGAACTATGCCTGGATGAACGCGGCCCATGCGATGGCGGCGAACATCAACCGGGCGTTCAAGGAATATGGCTGGACGGTGCGGATCCGCGGCGTGACCTCGGGTGGCGAGGTGGCGAACCTGCCGACCCATCTGTTCGATACCGGCGACGGCGCCAAGGACATGAAATGTCCGACCGAGGTGTCGATCACCGACCGGCGCGAGGGCGAGCTGTCCAAGGCCGGGCTGATCGGGCTGATCCACCGCCAGCATACCGACAAGGCCGCATTCATTGGAGCACAGTCCCTTTACCGTCCCAAGAAATATGTCGACGACCTGGCGACCGCCTCGGACAACATGTCGTCGCGCATCCCCTATATTTTCGCAGTGTCGCGATTTGCCCATTACCTGAAGGTCATGGTGCGAGACAAGATCGGCCAGAGCCCCGACCGCCTGCAGCTTGAAAAGGACCTGCAGGCCTGGATCAACAAGTATGTCTCGGGCAATCCCGAGAGCGCCAGCGAGATGGAGAAGGCTCGCAAACCGCTGGCGGGGGCAAAGGTCGAAGTGATCGAGGACGAACTCAACCCCGGATATTACCAGGGCAAGTTCTATCTCAGGCCGCATTTCCAGCTGGAAGGCATGGATATCGGCATGAGCCTCGTGTCGAGGCTGCCTATCGGCAAATAAAAGGCCTCGACCCCGACCGCCATCCCTGAACGCGCAATTAGAGTGAGGTACCGCGCAATGGCCATCGATTGCTTCCTGAAACTGGAAAACAACATCAAGGGCGAATCCCTGGATGACAAACACAAGGACTGGATCGACGTGCTGTCCTGGAACTGGGGTCTGAGCCAGTCCGGCACGACCCATATCGGTCACGGCGGCGGCGGCGGCAAGGTCGACGTGCAGGACATCACCGTCACCAAATATGTCGATGCCGCGACCCATGACCTGATCAAGCGCTGCTGCTCGGGCGAGCATATCACCGGCGGTCAGCTGGTGGTGCGCAAGTCGGGCGGCTCGGCCCCGGTCGACTATCTCAAGATCGACCTCAAGGACGTGATGATCACCTCCTATGTCACCGGCGGCTCGAAGGACGGTCTGGACCGCGTGCAGGAAACCCTGACGCTGAACTTCCGTGCCTTCCAGGTGACCTACACCATGCAGGAGGAAACCGGCGGCGCCGGTCCCGAAAGCACCGCCGGCTGGGAGATCGCCGAGAACAAGGAATGGGCGGCCTGAGGCGAAGACGCGTCGGACGCAGAATGGGCAGGGGCCGGATTTCCGGCCTCCGCCTTTTTCCCTGACCGGCCGCGGGCCGGGTCTTGCAACCAGCATCAGGAGAGGCAATGGCCGGACCTCCGCAGGAGACCGGGCCCGGGGCCCGTGAGGCCTGGCGCGACCGGGACCGCGCCAAGATCTCGATCTTCCAGATCTTCCGTTCGGCCCATGAGGAACATGACGCGCGGCGCGCGAACCGGCCCGCCGAGAATGGCGAGACCGAGGTCTCGGCCCGCTCGAAGCCGCGCCGCGAGGGGGTTTCGGCCAGCATCCTGCGCGCCCATCTGCAGGCCGATCTGGATGCGCTGCTGAACACCATCCGGCTCGATGCCGCGACCGATCTGAGCGACGCGCCGCATGTGGCGAATTCGATCCTGAATTACGGTTTCCGCGACCTGTCCTCGGTCTCGCCGGCCGAGTTTCACAGCCCCGCCATCGTCGAATCGATCCGCGAGTCGCTGTTGCGCCACGAGCCGCGCTTTCTGCCCGGTACGCTCGAGGTCCGGGTGGTCGATGCCAATGGCGACAGCGGCCAGCGCCTGTCGGTCACTGTCGAGGGCGAGCTGACCGGCGACCCGGTCGATCTGTCGGTGGGCTTCGATGCCGAGGTCGATCTGGGCGCGGGCAAGATGGACATGTCGGACCTGAGGATGCGGTCGTGAACCCGGCGCTGCGCGACACCTATAACCGCGAACTGGCGCTGCTGAAGGAACGCACCGCCGAATTCGCCCGCGACTATCCGGGCCTTGCCGACCGGCTGGGCGGGCTGATGGCCGACAATCTCGACCCCACCGTCGCGGGGCTGCTGGAGGGCTCGGCCTTCCTCGCTGCGCGGGTGCAGCTCAAGCTGCAGGACGAGTTCCGCGGCTTCACCGAGGCGCTGCTGGATCAGGTCTTTCCCGATGCGCTGGCGCCCACGCCCTCGGCGATGCTGGTCGAGGCCTCGGTTCCGGCCGGGAATTCCGACATCGTCAAGGGGCTGCGCTTCGCGCCCGGCGCCTATATGGATGCGCGCTTTCGCGATGCCGACAAGCGCATCGCCTGCCGGTTCTCGCTGGCGGCGCCGCTGACGATCTGGCCGCTGAAGCTGTCGGGGCTGCGCTATCTCTCGGGCGCGGGGCCGGTGGGCGCGCTGGGGCAGGAGATTGCCGAGGGCACCAGGGCCGGGCTGGTGCTCGATCTGGCGCGGATCGCGCCGTCGGGGCAGGCCGACGGCACGGCGCCGCTTGCCGAGCTGGCGCTCGACCGGCTCGATCTGCACCTGACCGGGCCGATGGCCGAGGCGGTGGCGCTGTATGAACAGATCTTCGCGCGCAGCCTCAGGGTCTCGCTGCGCTGGCTCGATGCGCAGGGCGATCCGGTCTTCGCGCGGCTGCCGCCCGATTGTCTGGAACAGGTGGGCTTCGATCCCGACGAGCGGCTTTTCCCGCATCACACGCGGCTGTTCGACGGCTTCGCCCTGCTGCGCGAATATTTCGTCTTCCCGCGCAAGTTCCTCGGCTTCCGCATCAACGGGCTGGCCGCGCATCTGCCCCGGCTGCGCGGGTCCGAGGTTCAGGTGATCGTCGAATTCGACCGCGCCGATCCGCGCCTGGCCGAGCGGCTGTCCGAGGGCGATATCGCGCTGAACTGCGCGCCTGCCGTGAACCTGTTCGAAGAGATGTCCTCGACCGTGCGGATCGACCGCAAGCAGCATGAATATGTGGTCACGCCAAATGCGACGCCCGTGACCCATTACGAGCTGCTCGATATTCTCGATGTGCAGGCCCATTACGCCACCCATCGCAGCAAGGAGCGGGTGCAGCCGCTTTACGCGCTGCCCGAGGGCGGGCAGGATCCGCGCCGGACGCTTTACTACACCGCGCGGCGCAAGCCCCGGCGCCTGACCGCGCGCGAGCTTCGCTTCGGCCCGGCGCGCAATCGCTATCGCGGCACCGAGACCTTCATCTCGATCTACGAGCCCGATGGCGGCGACGATATCCAGCGGCTGCAGGTCCGCGCGCTCTGTTCCAACCGGCATCTTCCCGCCGAACTGCCGATCGCGGGCAGCGAGGGCGATTTCCACATGACCGACGATGTCACCGTGTCGCTGGCCTGCCGGGCCGGGCCGACGCCGCCGCGCAACCCGCTGGGCCGGGCCGATCCGGGCGCGGGTCCGCGCGCGGGGGCGGGCGATGTCTACTGGCGGCTGATCTCGTATCTGTCGCTGAACCAGTTCGGGTTGGGCGGGCGACAGGACGGCGACAGCGCGGCGGCGCTGCGCGAGATGCTGGCGCTGTTCGCCGATTTCTCGGACAGCGCGGCCGAGGCCGGGGTGCGCGGGCTGCGCTCGGTCGAGACCCGGCCGGTGACGCGCTCGGTCGCCATGGCCGACGGCTATCACCTGGCGCGCGGCACCGAGATTTCGCTGAGCTTCGATGAAAGCGATTACGAGAGCACGGGCGTGATGCTGATCGGCGCGGTGCTCGACCGCTTCCTGTCGGAATATGCCGCGGTGAACAGCTTCACCCAGGTCCGCGTCGCCTCGGTGCAGCGCGGCGCGATCCGGACCTGGCCGCCGCGCTCGGGCAGCGGGCCGATCCTGTGACGGCGGGCGAGAGCTTTTCCGACCGACGCGCGGCCGAGGCGACAGCGGCCGAGGGGGTGGGGCTGTTCGCGGCGCTCCGGGCACTTGAACGCGCCGCCCCCGACGCGCCCCGGATCGGGCGCAATGCCCGCGCCGCCGAGGCGGTGGTCCGGCTGGGGCAGGATCCGTTCCTGGCCTTCCCGGCCTCGGATCTGTCGCGGGCGGGGCGGGACGGGCGCGCCCGGCCGTCCTACAGGGCGCAGTTCCTGGGTTTTTACGGCGCCTTCGGTGCGCTGCCCCTGGCCTGGACCGAAGAGGTCCAGCGCTGGTTCGAGGCGGGCGACGAGAGCTTCACCGCCTTCACCGACATCTTCACCGAACGGTTTCAGGAGCTGTTCTTCCGGGCCTGGTCCGATGCCCGCCCGATCACCCAGTTCGACCATCCCGACGACCGTTTCCAGGGCTATCTGCTGGCCTTTGCCGGGACCGCGACGCCGGCCTTCCGCGACCGGGGCAGGCTGCCCGATACCGCGCTGGCCCGGCTGGTGCCGCTGGCCGCGGGGCGGGTCAAAAGCCCGGTCCGCCTGCGCCAGATGCTGGGGCTGCATTTCGAGGGCCGGGCGCGGGTCGGGATCGAGGAGATGGTGCCGGGCTGGCTCGACTTCGAGCCCGGGACCGAGACCCGGCTGGGGCTGGGGGCGGCGCGCATCGGGCGCGACGCCCATCTGGGTGCGCGGGCGCGCACGATCAGCGACCGGATCCGGGTGCATCTGCATGTGCCCGACATGGCCGCCTTCGACCGCTTCCTGCCCGGCGGCCCCGACAATCGCGAGCTGGCCGAGATCTGCCGCTGGTATCTGGGCGACAGCCTCGAGATCGAGGCCGCGCTCTGGCTGCCGCAGCCCAGGGTGGTGCCGGCCGTGCTGGGCCGCTCGGCCCGGCTGGGCTGGATGGCCTGCCTCGCGCCCGATCCCGAGAACCCCGAACAGATGGTCCATATCGCGCGGTTCGACCTGAACCGCGAGGAAGACGCCGCCCGGCCTGCCGCCGCGGCCCCCGCCGCCGTCGCGGCCTGACACGAAGACCCGAAAGAGCCTGACGAGACATGACCGAGATCACCATCGAGACCTATGCCGGCAAGATGAACCGTGCCGGATACGACGCCTTCCTGCAGGGCATGCGCCATGCCCGGGGCGAGAAGAACCGCCATGTCGATCTTTGCCACTGGCTGTTCCATTCGGTCTCGAACCAGAATGCCGACATCTCGGTCACGCTGAACGAGCTGGGGCTCGACCGCGGCCGGGTGCTGCGCGATCTCGACGGGGCGATGGCCGCCTTGCAGAAGAACGTGACCGAGACCCCCGGCATTTCCGAGGTGCTGTCGGATGCGCTGAACCATGCCTGGACCTATGCCACGCTGTTCTTCGGCGAGGCCCAGATCCGGACCGGCCATGTGCTGACCGCGCTTCTGAACGATCCGGGGCTCAAGCGCCATCTGCTGCAGCTGTCGAAGGTTTTCGCCGAGATCCCGGTCGAGCGGCTGGGGCAGGAGTCGCGCAGCCTCTGGGCCGCCTCCGAGGAAGAGGGCATGCGCCCGATGGATGGCTCGGGGCTGACCGCGCGCGGCGAGGGCGCCGAGGGGGCGGCCGGGCGTGGCGGTGGGCAGTCGGCTCTGGGCCGCTTCGCGCAGGACATGACCGCCGAGGCCGAGGCCGGGCGGCTCGACCGCGTCGTCGGCCGCGACGACGAGATCCGTCAGGTGATTGACGCGCTTCTGCGGCGCCGCCAGAACAACCCGATCCTGACCGGCGAGGCTGGGGTCGGCAAGACGGCCGTGGTCGAGGGCTTTGCCCAGAAGCTCGCCGCGGGCGAGGTGCCGCCCAGGCTGAAGGGCACGCGGCTTTACATGCTCGACATCCAGTCGATGCAGGCCGGGGCCTCGATGCGGGGCGAGTTCGAGCAGCGGCTGAAATCGGTGATCGACGAGGTGCAGGCCTCGGATGTGCCGATCATCCTGTTCATCGACGAGGCCCATACCCTGATCGGCGCGGGCGGGCAGGCGGGCACGGGCGATGCCGCCAACCTGCTGAAACCGGCGCTGGCGCGCGGTACGCTGCGCACCATCGCCGCGACCACCTGGTCGGAATACCGCCAGCATATCGAGAAGGACCCGGCCCTGACCCGGCGCTTCCAGCCGGTCACGGTCGACGAGCCCGATGTCGGGACCTGCTGCGCGATGCTGCGCGGCATTCTCGGCCCGATGGAGGCCCATCACGGCGTGCGGATCTCGGATGAGGCGGTGGTGGCCGCGGTGCAGCTGTCGCAGCGCTACATCCCGGCCCGGCAACTGCCCGACAAGGCGGTCTCGCTGCTGGACACGGCGGCGGCGCGGGTCGCGGTCAGCCAGGCCTCGGTGCCCGCGCGGATCGAGGATCTGAAGGCCCGGATCGACGCGCTCGACAGCGAGATCGCCGCCAAGCGCGCGGCGCTGGATCTGGGCGAGGAGGCGGGCGAGCGGATCGCCGAGCTGGAGGCCGAACGCGCCGAAGCCGCCGCGGATCTGGTCCGGCTGGAAGAGCTTCATGACGAGCAGAAGGTGTTGGTCGAGCAGATCCTCGGGCTGCGGGCCCGGATCGCGGGCGCGGGTGAGGGCGCGGCCGGTGAGGACGAGGTGGGCGAGGACGACGCGCCGCTCGATCTCGACGCCTTGCGGGCCGAGATGCATGAGCGGCTGGCCACGCTTCAGGCGGGCGATCCCGAGACCCGGATGGTCGAGCCCCATGTCGGTGCCCAGACCGTGGCCCAGGTTATCTCGGACTGGACCGGCATCCCGACCGGCCGGATGGTGCGCGACGAACTGCAGGCGGTCCTGACCCTGAAGGATCATCTGCGCGAGCGGGTGGTGGGGCAGGATCATGCCCTGGCCGCCATCGCCCGGCGGATCGAGACCTCGCGCGCGGGGCTGGCCAATCCCGAGAAACCGATCGGGGTGTTCATGCTGTGCGGGCCTTCGGGCGTTGGCAAGACCGAGACCGCCATCGCGCTGGCCGAGGCGCTGTATGGCGGCGCGCAGAACATGATCACCATCAACATGTCCGAATTCCAGGAGGCCCATACCGTCAGCCTTCTGAAGGGCGCGCCGCCCGGCTATGTCGGCTATGGCGAGGGCGGGCGGCTGACCGAGGCGGTGCGCCGCAAGCCCTATTCGGTGGTGCTGCTCGACGAGGTCGAGAAGGCGCATCCCGATGTGCACGAGATCTTCTTCCAGGTCTTCGACAAGGGCTGGATGGAGGATGGCAACGGCCGCCGCATCGATTTCCGCAACACCCTGATCCTGCTGACCTCGAATGTCGGCACCGACACCATCATGGCGATGGCCGAAGAGGGCCGGACTCGGCCCGATCTCGACGAGGTCACGGCGGCGCTGAAGCCGCGCCAGCTCGAGATCTTCCCGCCTGCGCTGCTGGGCCGGGTGGTCTCGATCCCCTATCTGCCGCTCTCGGCCGAGGGGCTGGCGGCCATCGTCCGGCTGAAGCTTGCGGCGGTCGAGGCCCGGATGCGGGGCGCCCATGGCGCCGAGCTTGTCTATGGCGACGCCGTCATGGACCATATCGTCGATCAGTGCCGCGACCCCGACAGCGGCGGTCGGATGATCGACAACATCATCACCAATACCATCCTGCCCGACCTCTCGCGCGAGGTGCTGGGGCGGATGGTGTCAGGCGAGGGCATCGCGCGGGTCGAGATCCTGCTGCAAGACGGCGCACTGGCCTACAGTTTCGAAGGAGGAAACGCGTGACCCAATGTTTTGTCGACGATGCGGGCGTCAGCTGGAGCTATGACCAGCAGGCCGCCCTGCGCCTGATCGCCCATTATGCCCGACTCAAGGCGATGAACGAGACGACCCGTGTCGTGACCTCGCGCGACAGCCTGATCCAGAAGCTCTATCTTGCGCGCGAGCTGGCCAATGTCGAAACCGACGTCAACCGGATGCTGGCGCGCAAGACCGAGATCGAGGAGATCGAGGGCCGCCGCTTCGCCACCCTGATGCTGGGCGCGGTCGATGATGCGCAGTCCTATCTGATCGGGATCCGCCGCGAGACCGACCGGCTGATGAGCGCCAATCAGTCGGTCTACCGCTCGGCCCAGGACATCAACCAGGTTGCCATCGACCATGCCGAAACCGCGATCAAGGTGGCCAAGGGGGTGCGCGATACCTCGGTGCTGACGCTAGGCGTGATCGCCACCGTCGCGACCGGCGGCACCACCATCGCCGTGGCCTCGGGTGCGGGGGCGGGGCTGTCGGCAACCGCGACCTATCAGGATACCGGCTCGGCCTCGAAGGCGGCGATCAAGGGCGGGCTGTTCCTGCTGCCGCTGGGGACCCGCCAGATCACCGGGGTGGCGACGGCCGCGGGGGCGACGCCGACCATGACCGCGGCGATGAGCCTCGGGATCGACACCGGCGCCGAGACCTTCGAGGGCATCTATGTCAACGACGCCACGCTGGAACAGGCGCTGCGGGCGGCCCTGATCAACCAGGTCAGCGGTCAGGCCCTTGGGGCGCTGGCGCGAGAGAACAGCCGCTGGATGGGCCAGCGCCTGCGCGGCGCGGTCCGGCTGGTGGACAGCCATGGCGGGCAGATGTCGAACCGCGCCTATCCGTTCCTGTCCGAGATGGGCGGCAAGCTTGCCCAAGAGGCGCTGAAGGTCAGCCCGGGCGGCACGTTCGCCGCCGACGCGGCCGCGCAGACCGGACGGGTGGCGGCGGCGCGTGCGGCGCAGTCGCAGGCGCGCGACACGGCCAGCCTCTGGGTGATGCGCGAGGTGATGCGGCGGCTCTGAGCCCCGCATCTCGGACTGCGCCTCGGGTCGCGTTTCGGGCAGCGTCTCGGCCGGGTGTCAGCCGGTGGCGAGGATCGCGTCGACGGTCTCGCGGTAGCGGCGGATCTCGGGCGAGACCACGGCGGGGGCGGTGCCGGTCATCTTGCGGTCGGCCCAGGCCAGCAGCTCGCCGATGCTCTTGCCGGTCAGGAACGGGTTGGCGGCGACGACGGCCGTGCCCATGACCTCGGCCACCCCGGCCCCGGGATCGGCGGAAAGCGCGCGGTCGGCGCCCTCGGCGCCGAGGAAATGCGCCAGATACAGCCGGCCCGGGGTCAGTCCATGGCCCCGGGCGGCCAGATAGGCGGCATTCTCGCGGGCCAGCGCATAGACCATCTCGACGCTCAGGACCGGATCGGTCCGAAGCGCCAGAAGCGCGGCACGATCCATCCGCGCGGTCAGCTCGGGATGGTGCTCGCGCATCATCCGAAGCCAGGTCGAGGAGATGAACTGGCCAAGCCCGAGCGCGCTGGATCTGGGGTTCTTTGCATCCGACCGCCCGCCGCTTTCGACATGGACGATGCGGGCGACGAGGGTTTCGACCGCGGCATCGCCGTCGATCGCGGCCGTGGCTCCGGTAAGCGTTCCGGCCCCGGCGCAGGCATGGCCGCCTTCTGGCATCGGCAATACATAGCAGCTGCTGCGCCCTTCAAGCCCGACATAGAACAGCCGCGCCGCGCCGCCCGGCCCCGGCCGGGTCGCGTAAAGCACCCGCAGCCGGTCCTCGGGCGCGGCCGGGCGGCCCAGATCCATCCGCTGCGCCAGCAGCACGATCATCTCGCCGGTCAGGTCGGGGCCGAGCCCGGCGCCGAGTGCCGCGCTGTAGACCGCATCGAGCAGCCGGGGCGGGGCCGTGGGCGCGGCCCGGCTTTCGGCGGCCAGATCGCGCTCGGCCCAGGGATCGGCGGCGCGGGCATAGCGCCCGGCACCAAGCCGGGCCAGCGTCGTCAGATAGCCCTCGGCGCCGTAAAGCGACAGTTGCAGCAGCTCGGCCCCGGTTTCGGCTCCGGTTTCGGGCCCGGCCTGGGTTCGGGGGCCGCCGGGACGGAGCCGCAGCGCGGCCAGGAGCGGCTGCCCGGACAGCGCCGGCAGCGCCCCGGCTGCGGCGCGGCCAGCCTCGGGCCCGAGCCCGGCCCGGCTCAGCGCCGCGGCCAGATCGATGCCGGGGCCGAGCCGGAGCAGGCTGTCGGCGAAGAAGGGCTGCCGGGCGGCTTCGGGCAAAAGGCCGAGGGCAAGATCGCCGGGTGCAGTGCCGGGCGTTGTGCCGGGCGGGATGCTGAGGCCTCCGGCCCGGGCCAGGGCGCGGCTGCGGCGAGCCTGGTAAAGCGCCAGATCCTCGCGGCTCGAGGGCGGATCGAGCGCGCGCGGTCCGTTGCCCGCGCCAAGCCCGGCCTCGATCAGGGTCAGCCGGTCGGGGGCGGGCGGGCCCGCGCGCCCCGGCGCAAAGCCCGGTGGCCCGGGCAGGGTCCGGGCCGGGGCCGAAGGCCCGGCCGAGAGCCGCAGCACCATCGGATCGCGCGGCAGCCCGCGCAGCGCCAGCGACGGGTCGGGGGGCGCAGGCGTTTGTGGATCCGGCTCGGCCTCGGGCACCATGGCGAGATCGTCGCCGGTCGCGATGGCCGGGGGCGGCGTTGCGGGACCGTCGCGGCTCAGCCGCCATCCGGCCGCGCTCAGCCCCAGCGCAAGCAGGCCCAGAAGAACCGGCCGCACCAGCCGCCGCCGCCGCCGGGCCCGGGCGCGGGCGGCGGCGGCCCGGAAGGCGGGATCGACGCCGAAACCGGGCGGGTTCACCGGAACACCCCCAGCGCGGGCGCCAGCCGGATCTGCGGCGGCGGGCCGTCGGATGGCTCGGGCGCGCTCTGACGCCGCGGCGTCGCCGTGCGCGCGGCCGCGGGCGCGGGCGGGGCGGGACAGGCCACGTCTTCGGCCGCGACGATCCGGCGGAACAGCCCGGGCGAGGGCGCGCCCGGCGCCGGGCCCAGCCCGCGTTCGGCGAAATAGCGCGCGACGGCCGCGCGCGAGCCCTCGCCCCAGAGCCCGTCGATGCCGCCGCGATAGCAGTTCATCCGCGCCAGCTCGGTCTGGATCGCGCGGGGCAGGGCGTCCTCGGGCGGATCGAGCGCGCCTGCCGCGACCAGGCGGGCAAAGGCTTCGGGGTCGTCCTGCCTCAGCCGGGTACGGGTGGCGAGGTCCGACCAGACCGGCAGATCGTCGGCCTCGGGCGCGATCAGCCCGACGATGACCGAGGGTTCGGGCAGGCCCTCGGCGCGGGGCAGGGCGGCGAGGCTTTCGCGCGGCGGCGGGGTGAAGATCTCGACCGCCGGGGTCTCGGGGCGCGCGCTCAGAACCGGAGCGGCGGGCGCGGCGGGGGCCAGCCGGACGGGGGCGACGCGGCGCGGAACGGGCGCGCTGTCTGCCGGGGCGGCGGCCGCGCCCGGGGTTTCGCTGGCCAGCGCGATCGCGGGCAACAGCCACAGGGCCAGCCCCGCCGCAGCGGGCCAGCCTGTCCTGGCATGTTCTCCGATCCTCATCCCGGCTCTCGTCCTGCCTTCGTTGCTGTGGCGTCCATAGCGCGATTCCGCCCGGGATGCAGCCGGGGCGTGTGCCGCCTTCGCGCGGCCGATCACTCAGGGCCGATCGCCCGGCGGCTCACCGGGGGCCGCTCAGTCGGGGGCAGGATGCAGCGTCAGCGTGAAATCGTCGGCATTGCGGGTATCGATCTCGCGGAAGCGGGCCTCGAGATAGCCGCGGGTCAGGCAATCTGTCGCGCCGCGGATCTCGAACCGGCCCGGGCCGACGCACATCGGAGTGGCGCCCTCCAGCAGCACCCGGCCGAAGGCGTCCAGCGCGAAGACATAGAGAAAGCGCGCGCCGAGCGGCCGGTCGAGCGGGCTTGCGCATTCGCCGGGCCCGATCAGCCACCAGCCCGAGGTCCCGAAGCCGTCATCGCCGGGCTGGCCGAGGGCGAGATTGACCTCGTCGAGGCTGCGGTTGCAGACCGAAAACCCGGCCATGGCCGGGGCGGCCGCCAGCAGGGTCGAGAGCAGGGCACAAAGCGGGACCAGACAGGCGTGCGGGGCGCGGGGCATCGGCATTCCTCGGGGCGCGGGCGTCTTCGGGCAAAGCACGGGGGCAGGGGCCAAGGCAAGCCCCCGCCGCGGCGGCGATTGGCAAAGACCGGCCGACCGGCCCTGGGTCCGGCGCTTGGCGGCTGTGCGCGGCGGAGGAATCTGCTAGCCATTGCTGCATGATACGCATGACTGCACTCGCTTCGCTGCTGGTCGGCCTGACGGTCGCGGGCGGCCTCGCTCTGGCTCTCGGCCATGGTCTGGTTTCGGAGCGCCGGACGGCGGCTCCGGCGCCCGCTGCGGTTGTGCCTGCGGCCGTCCTGCCTGCCGGAACACCGGTCGAGGGCGCCCGCCTTGCCCGCGCCGAGCCGGGCGACCCGGCGCTGCCGGTGTTCCTGCGGCGCACGGTCCCGGCGGTTCCCGCAGGGGCAGGGCCGAGGGGCGGGGCCACCGAACCGGCGCGGCCCGAGGCGGTCCTGCCCGAGAGGGCTGCGCCGATGAGGCCGGCGTTTCCGGGATCCGCCCTGCAGCCACGCGGCGACGGCCCCGAGCTTGTCTCGATCGATCTTCCCCGGCTGGCGGCCCGCCCGGATGCGGCGGCCGATATGGCGCCACCGCCGCGCCCGCCGTTCCGCCACGAGGCCGCGGCCGGGTACCCCCTGCCGGAAGAGGTCGACAGCGCGCATTATCTGATCGGTGTCTACCGCTGATCCCGGCCCCTCTGCGGCGCGGTTGCGGTTGACTCGGGCGCCGGTTTCTTTTGCAAAGGTTGCGCGACCCGCCCGATCCGAGAGGCTTTCATGATCCGTATTCCGCGTTTCGTTCCGCTGCCGAGCACGCTGGTCCTGGCCCTGCTCCTGGCAGCGCCCGGGCCCGTCCTTGCCCAGGGAGCCTCCGGGGCTGCCTCGGGGATGTTGCTTGAGTTGAACGCCGCCGCCGATACCCCCGCCGGCGCCTGCCGCCTGACCTATGTCGCCACCAATCGCAGCGAGACCGGCCTGTCCGAGATCGCCTATGAGGTCGCGATCTTCGATGCCGAAGGGATCGTCAGCCAGCTTCTGGTGCTCGATTTCGGGGCGATGGCTCCGGGCAAGACCCGCGTCGTGCAGTTCGACATGCCCGACCAGCCCTGCGACGCGATTTCGCGGATCGTGGTCAATGCCGCGCCGGGCTGCGTCCGGTCGGAAGACGGCGCCCAAAGCGCGGTCTGCCTCGAGGGGCTCGAGACCCGCGCCCGCGGCGCGATCCAGTTCGGTCTCTGACATTCCCGGCCCTCCGCCCCTTCCCCCCGCCGCGCCCTGAGGAGAATCTCCCATGCCCAACCTGTCCGAGTCCGGTCTGCTGACGCCTGCCACGCTTGCGGTCTTCGCCGCGCTCGGGGTGCTGTCGGTGATGGCGCTGACGATCTCGATCTGGAAGGCCTGGCAGTTCCGCCGCATGGGCGTCGGCCGCCGGGCGCTGGCCGAGACGGTGCTGGACTGCTGGTTGTCGGGCCGGGTCGAGGAGGCGATGGAGCGGGCCGTGGCCGGGCGGGCCGTGCTGGGCCGGGTGCTGCGCGCGGTGATGTCGGCGGCGCAGGCGCGGCCGGGCGAGACCGGCTATGCCGAGGAGCTGGGCCGCCAGACCGCGCTGATCGAGCTGGCGCGGATGGGCGAGCGGATGCGCGCGCTGGAACTGATCGTGAGCTCGGCGCCGATGCTGGGGCTGCTGGGCACCGTGGTCGGCATGATCGACGCCTTCTCGGCGCTGTCGCTGGCCGCCGATGCGGCCGATCCGGCCAGTCTTGCGGGCGGGATCTGGACGGCGCTGACCACGACTGCGGCGGGGCTTGCCCTGGCGCTGATCGCCAATGCGCTGGCGACCTGGTTCGAGGGCCGGATCGAGGCCGAGCGCACGCTGCTCGAGGCGGCGATCTCGGCCGCGATCTATGGCCGGGTCGATTCTGACGGCGGGGTCTGAACCGCGATGGCGCGGCCACCGCTGCTTGGGGGGCCCCGCAGGGCGCGGCGCCCGCGCTTTGCGCTGACGGCGCTGGCCGACACCATGTTCCAGCTTCTGATCTTCTTCATGCTGTCCTCGGGGCTGACACCCTATGCGCTCTTGCCGCTGGCGCAGGCGGCGGGCAACCGGCTGGCCGAGACCCGGGTGCCGGGGGGAGAGGGCGCCGAGGCGGCGGGGGCGGTGCTGCCCGCGGGCACCCGGCTCTGGCAGATCGGGCCGGGCAGCCTGACCGCGGGTGGCCAGCGCTTCGGTTTCGACGAGATCGGTACGCTGGCGCGGGCGCTGGCGACGCGCGATCCGGTGCCGCCGGTGGTGCTGCTGGCGGGGCCGGGCGCGCGGGTGCAGGATCTGACCACCGCGCTCGACCGGCTGCGGGCGGCGGGGCTGACCGAGGTCCGGCTCGGCCTTGGCGGGGAGGGCTGAGCCTATGCGGGGACGGACGATCCTGCCGGTGCGGCGACGCCGGAGCGGGCCCGATACGGCGATTGCCATCGTCAATCTGGTGCTGCTGCTGATCCTGTTCTTTCTGGTCAGCGGCGGGCTCTGGAACCGCGACGCGCCGACCGGGGTGCGGCTGGCCGAGACCCGCGCCTTCGACCCGGCGCGGCTGCCCCGGCCGCTGCTGGAACTGACGCCCGATGGCCGGCTAGCGCTGGACGGGCAGGCGGTGACGCTGGCCGGGCTGCCCGGGGCGCTGGCGGGTGCCTCGCGGGTGCATCTGCTGATCGATCGCAGCGCCCCGGCGCGGCAATTGCTGCATCTGCTGGGTTCGGCCGGGCTTGAGGGGCGCGACGTGGTGCTGGTGACGGTGCGCGCGGGTAGGGCGGGGCAATGAGCTATCTGCCCTATGGACCCGAGCCCCGGCGGGGCTGGGCTCTGGCCGGGCTTGCTGCGCTGGCCGCGCATGGCGTCCTGGGGGCGGCGCTTGCGGTCTGGTTGGGGCGCGAGCCGGTGGCGCCGGCCCGGCCCGCGCCGCGGTTTCAGGTGACGCTGGAGCGGCTGGACAGCGACACGCTGGCCGGGTTGCGGCTGAGCGAGGGCCGCGCCAATGCCGCCGATCCGGCGCTGGGGCCGGGCGAGGAGAACCCTGAAAGCGGGGAAGGCCCGAGCCCCGCGACCGGACCCGACAACCGTCCCGAGCCCCGCGCCGCGCGCAGGCCGCCCGCTTCCTCGCAGGCAGGCCCGCCGCCTGCCGCATCCTCAGCGGAGGCCCCGCTTGCGGGCCGCCTGCCGCAACCCGTGCCCTCGCACCGGCTCTCGCCGGTGATGGCGCGCGCGGGAGCGGCGGCGGTCGCGGTCGCGCCCGAGCGACTCACCCCGGTCGGGACCGGCGATGGCGCCGGTGGCGGTGTCGAGACGGGCGCCGGATCCGGGACGGGGATCGCGCAGCGTCCGGCCGCCGGTCCGTCCGAGCCGCGCGCCCGCGATCTGGCGGCGGCGGCGCTGATTCGCCGTATCCGTGAGACCCCGGCCCCGGACTGCCTGCTGGCCTTGCCCCGGCGCGATGCCGAGGGCGGGGCCGGGGTCGATCTGATCGCGGCCTCCGAGGCGGGCATGGCCGACTATGCCGGGCGGCTTCTGACGGGCGATCTGGCCGGAACCGCCGAGCGGCGGCGCCTGATCGATCCGCGGCAATGCCCGGTTCTGGAGCTGCTGCGCGACAGTCCCGATTATCCCGCGACGCGGCTGGGGCTGGGGCTCGACCGAGCCGAGATCGTGTCGGGCGGGCGGCTGACCGGCAGCCTGCGCGGGGTCGGCGGGCGCTATGTCTTGTTGCTTCTGATCGACAATAACGGCGTTGTGCAGGACCTGCAGCGCTTCCTGTCCTTTGCCGGGAACCGGGCGAAATTCGAGGTGCCGGTGACGCTGGCCGGGCCCGCGCGCGACACCTCGCAATTGCTGCTGGCGGTGGCGAGCGACGGGCCGGTGCCGGGGCTGCGCGCCCAGATCGGGCGGCGCGCCGATCAGGTCTTTCCGCCGGGGCGCCGGGCCGCGCTGGGGGCTGCGGCGCTGGCGCTGGTGGGATTCGACCTGCGCTGAAAGCCCGGGCCGAGGGGCCGGGAGAGGGGGGGTTAACTGCGTTGAGTTTGACGCAGTTGGCTCGCGCAAAAGTATATTGTAGGCAAATAAGGTCATAAAAAAGATGAAATTCGGGCGATGGGTTGTCCCCGCCGCCTTAACGATTAAGACCAGACCGGAGCAAAATGTCGCGGTGGTCCACAGGGTCCAGGGATTTGTAATTCGGTCGGTTCACCAAGGGGTTGTTATGGTATTTGTAAAGAAGGCCGGCTTGAGCCGGGTCGAGGGCGATAGTCAGCCGTTTCAGCCGCAATTTCGGCGTTTTCTGAGGCAGGCCCTGCGCAGCACCACCGCATTGGCGGCCGTGCTGTCGCTGGGGGCGGCGGCGGCCGGGGCCGGCACGCTTTACTGGAGCGGCCAGGGCGACGAGGGGATCTGGGCCGATCCCGAGAACTGGGCCGATGGGGAGGACAACCCGATCGAGGGCGATGCGCCGGGCCTTGACGGCGTGCCGGTCGGGGTCGTCCTGAAGGAGGCCGCGACGGGGCCGCTCGATCTCGAGACCGGGCGCGCCACGCTGAGCGCGCTTGAGCTGACCGGGAATTCCGATGCGGTTCTGACCAATGGCACGCTGACCTTTGCCCTGCCCGACGATGCGTCCGAGACGGCGGCGCGCCTGACCGTCGCGGGCAGCGGCGGTTTCATGGACGAGACGCTGGCCTTCGTTCTGGAGGACGATCTGCTGGTCGAGGCCTCGGTCGATACCGGGCTGGCGGGCGATATCTCGGGCGCCGGGGCGCTGCGGCTGCGGGCGGCCGGGGACAGCGAGATCACGCTGTCGGGTACCAACAGCCAGACCGGCGGCACCGTGATCGAGGCGGGAACGGTGGTCGCGACCGGCGGTGCGGCGCTGTCGGATGGCGGCAGCGTGACCCTTGCGGGCGGGATCGACGGCCGCGCGGCCTCGGTGCTGCGCATCGAGCAGGACGAGACCGTGGGCGGGCTGGCTTCGGCCGAGGGTGCGCGCGGCGGGCTCGAGCTTGCGGGCGGCAGCCTGACGGTGGCGGGCGGCCCGGCCTTGAGCTTCGGGCTTGCGATCTCGGGCTCGGGCGGGCTGACGGTCGGGGACGGCACCGATCTGACGCTGGGCGCGGCGAACAGCTATGCGGGCGGCACGCGCGTCTCGGGCGGAGCGTTGACGGTCGCGGCGGGCGGCAACCTCGGTTCGGGCGATGTCTCGGTTGACCGGGGCAGCCTCATGACCAATGGCGCGGCGCTGAGCGCGGGACAGAACGTGACCCTGGGCAGTGGCGGGCTCTGGACGCTGGCGGGCGACGAGACCGTGGGCGGGCTTGACGGCACGGGCACGGCCGATCTGGGCGGAAACAGGCTCGATATCGCCCTGTCCGAGGCCGAGACCCTGGCTTTCGGGGGCAGCCTTAAGGGAAGCTCCGACAGCCTGTTGGCACTGACCGGCGGCGGCGACTTCACGCTGTCGGGGCCGCTTTCGGATTATCGGGGCGGGTTCCGCATCGAGGCCGGACGGCTGGGCCTGTCCGATGCCGGGGGCGCGCTGAACGACAATGCGCTCACGCTGGCGGGCGGCACGCTGGTCGCCGATCTGTCCGATGGCTTCGGCGGCAGTGTCACGACCGAGGCGGGCAGCGAAAGCGCGATCAGTGCGGCTGCGGGCTCGACCCTCAGCCTGACCGGCGCGATGGCGCTGTCGGGCGATCTGAGTTTCTCGGCCGAGGGCGAGGATGCCGTGATCGGGCTCGACATGGCCTCGGTGACGCTGGAAGAGGGCGTCTCGCTCGGCTTCGATCTGGCCCGGTTCGAGATCGGCTCGGAGGCCGCGGCGGGGATGTTCGCCGCAGCGCAGGGCACCCGGCTCGGCGCCGGGGCGGCGCTGGATCTCGCCGGTTACGATGTCGGGATCCGGGCGCTGACCGGGTCGGGCAGGATCCTGACCGATAGCGGCGATGCGCTCCTCTCGCTGGGCGAGGGCACCGATTTCGGCGGCGTTCTGGCCGATGGCGCGGCGGGGCGGCTGTCGCTCGAGACCGATGGCACGGTGCGGCTGACCGGCGACAATAGCCTGACCGGCGGCACCTCGGTCACCGGCGGCAGCCTGACCCTGGCCGGAGGCGGGAGGCTGGGCGATATCGAGATCGCCTCGGCCGGGCGCTTCGTGCTGGAGGAAGGCTCTGCCGGGGCGGTGGTCAATTCGGGGACCGGCAGCTCGAATGCGGGCACCATCGCCTCGCTGACCCAGAAAGAAGGCAGCTTCGGCAATAGCGGGACCATTGGCGGTGCTGTTTCCGTCGAGGGCGGGTCGCTTTCGAATGAGGGGCGGCTTTCGGGGGATGTCTCGGTCGGGGGCGGTCGGCTCGACAATACGGGCAGCATCGGCGGCTCGCTCGATGTCACCGGGGGCACGGCGAGCAACAGCGGTTCGGTCGAGGGCAAGAGCACCGTCGGCAGCGGCGGGGTCCTGGTCTCGGAGGGCGGGCAGTTCGGCGACGATCTGACCATCGAGGGCGATACGGGCAGCGGCGAGGGGACCTTGCGGCTGTCGGGCACGACCACGGTTGCGGGGGATGTGACCAATGATGGCCGCATCGAGACCCGGGGCGGGTCGGAGACCGCGCTGACCCTGACCGATGGCGGCGGCTTCACCAATAATGGCCGGATCGCGGCCGAGGACGGGGCGCTGACGGTGACGGCCGGGACCATCACGATCAGCGACGGGGCCTCGATGTCGGGCGATATCGACTTCGTCGGGACGGTGGTGAACAAGGGCGAGCTCGACCTTCAGAACGATCTGAACGACACGCTCCGGACCGACACTGGCGGGCGGACGCGGATCGTGGCCTCGCTCGACGGGGCGGGCCATGATGTCGAGAATGCCGGCAGCCTGGAGCTTGGCGCGGGCCTGTCCTTCACCGGGATCGGTGAGGTGTCGAACAGCGGCACGGTCGAGATCGGTGCGGGCGGCCGGCTCGAGGCCGGGCGGATCGGGAATGCCGGCACGCTGAGGCTGGGCGCGGGGGCGGCGCTGGAAGGCACCGGCAACACGCTCGACAATAGCGGGACGATCACCGTGGGCGATGGCGCCAGCGTGACCGATGCCGGCGCGATCGAGAACCGCGAGGGCGGGCTGATCGAGTTCACCGGCAGCGGCTCGATTGCCGCGGACAGCGATCAGAGCGGCGACGAGCCGATCCGGAATGCCGGTCGGATCGTCACCGATGATGGCGGCGATGATGTGATCACGCTGGGCGGCGCGACCCCGAACGTGCTGGAGAATACCGCGACCGGCAGCCTCGGGATCGGCGCGAGCGACAGCATGATCGGCGCCGCGACCACGCTCGAGAATGCCGGAACGGTGACGATCGGTGTGGGTTCGACGCTGAAGCTGGCTGCGCTCGACAATTCGGCCAGCGGCAGCGTGACCAATGACGGCCGGCTCGAGGCCGATACCGTGACCTCGGCGGGCCGCCTGACCAACAATGCGGGCGCCGAGATCGCGGCCGATGTCAGCAGCTCGGGTACGCTCGAGAATGCCGGGACGATCTCGGGCGATCTGAGCGTGACCGGCGGGACGGCGCGCAGCAGCGGCAGCCTGCAGGATGTGACGGTGTCGGACGGGACGCTGACGGTGACGGCGGGCAGCCTGACCGGCCTGACGGTCTCGGGCGGCAGTGCCAGCCTGGAAGGCGGGGCGCTTTCGGGCGATCTCGCGGTCTCTGGCGGCGCGGCGGATGTCGATGTCGCGGTCGGCGGCAGCGCGGATGTGACCGGCGGCCGGCTCGGGATCGGGGCGGATGGCTCGGTCGCGGGGCAGACCACGGTCGGCAGCGCGGGGCGGCTCGAGACGGCGGGGCGGCTGGCCTCGCTGAGCAGCGCGGGCCAGGCCGACAACAGCGGCACGATCACCGGCGATGTGACGGTGACGGGCGGCCGGACCGACAACAGCGGCACGATCGGCGGCTCGGTGGCGGCCTCGGGCGGGAGCTTCCTGTCCTCGGGCACGGTCTCCGGCGATGTGGCGGCGACGGGCGGGGCGCTGGCCTCGGTTTCGGGCCGGATCGACGGGGCGCTGACCGCGGGCAGCGGCTCGGAGGCGCGGGTGACGGGCGATCTGGCGCTCGGCGGCGGTCTCGGGATCGCGGATGGCGGCAGGTTCGACCTGCAATCGGGCCGGCTGACGCTGGCCGATGGCACCGCGGCGGTGAATGACGGCAGCGCCACCATCGGCGCCGGCACGCTTCAGGGCGGAACCTTCCGGAACCGCGACGGCGGCCAGCTGAACGTGAGCGCGGAGGGCCGTCTGGAAGCGGATCTGGTCAATGCCGAAGGCGCGCAGGCCGATATCGACGGCACCGTCACCGGAGCGGTGGACGTCACGGGCGGGCGGCTCGAGGCGGGAGAGGGCAGCACGCTTTCGGGCGGGCTTGCGGTCTCCGGCGGCAGCGCCGGGACGGCCGGGACGGTCTCGGGCGGGGTCTCGGTCACCGGCGGGCGCTATGACAACAGCGGCAGCGTCAGCGGCGGGTTGCAGCTTGCCGATGGCGCGGTCGGCAATAGCGGGACCATTGGCGGCGCTGTTTCTGTCGAGGGCGGGTCGCTCTCGAATGAGGGGCGGCTTTCGGGGAATATCTCGGTCGGGGGCGGTCGGCTCGACAATACGGGCAGCATCGGCGGTTCGCTCGACGTCACCGGGGGCACGGCGAGCAACAGCGGCTCGGTCGAGGGCAAGAGCACCGTCGGCAGCGGCGGGGTCCTGGTCTCGGAGGGCGGGCAGTTCGGCGACGATCTGACCATCGAGGGCGATACGGGCAGCGGCGAGGGGACCTTGCGGCTGTCGGGCACGACCACGGTTGCGGGGGATGTGACCAATGATGGCCGCATCGAGACCCGGGGCGGGTCGGAGACCGCACTGACCCTGACCGATGGCGGCGGCTTCACCAATAATGGCCGGATCGCGGCCGAGGACGGGGCGCTGACGGTGACGGCCGGGACCATCACGATCAGCGACGGGGCCTCGATGTCGGGCGATATCGACTTCGTCGGGACGGTGGTGAACAAGGGCGAGCTCGACCTTCAGAACGATCTGAACGACACGCTCCGGACCGACACTGGCGGGCGGACGCGGATCGTGGCCTCGCTCGACGGGGCGGGCCATGATGTCGAGAATGCCGGCAGCCTGGAGCTTGGCGCGGGCCTGTCCTTCACCGGGATCGGTGAGGTGTCGAACAGCGGCACGGTCGAGATCGGTGCGGGCGGCCGGCTCGAGGCCGGGCGGATCGGGAATGCCGGCACGCTGAGGCTGGGCGCGGGGGCGGCGCTGGAAGGCACCGGCAACACGCTCGACAATAGCGGGACGATCACCGTGGGCGATGGCGCCAGCGTGACCGATGCCGGCGCGATCGAGAACCGCGAGGGCGGGCTGATCGAGTTCACCGGCAGCGGCTCGATTGCCGCGGACAGCGATCAGAGCGGCGACGAGCCGATCCGGAATGCCGGTCGGATCGTTACCGATGATGGCGGCGATGATGTGATCACGCTGGGCGGCGCGACCCCGAACGTGCTGGAGAATACCGCGACCGGCAGCCTCGGGATCGGCGCGAGCGACAGCATGATCGGCGCCGCGACCACGCTCGAGAATGCCGGAACGGTGACGATCGGTGTGGGCTCGACGCTGAAGCTGGCCGCGCTCGACAATTCGGCCAGCGGCAGCGTGACCAATGACGGCCGGCTGGAGGCCGATACCGTGACCTCGGCGGGCCGCCTGACCAACAATGCGGGCGCCGAGATCGCGGCCGATGTCAGCAGCTCGGGTACGCTCGAGAATGCCGGGACGATCTCGGGCGATCTGAGCGTGACCGGCGGGACGGCGCGCAGCAGCGGCAGCCTGCAGGATGTGACGGTGTCGGACGGGACGCTGACGGTGACGGCGGGCAGCCTGACCGGCCTGACGGTCTCGGGCGGCAGTGCCAGCCTGGAAGGCGGGGCGCTTTCGGGCGATCTCGCGGTCTCTGGCGGCGCGGCGGATGTCGATGTCGCGGTCGGCGGCAGCGCGGATGTGACCGGCGGCCGGCTCGGGATCGGGGCGGATGGCTCGGTCGCGGGGCAGACCACGGTCGGCAGCGCGGGGCGGCTCGAGACGGCGGGGCGGCTGGCCTCGCTGAGCAGCGCGGGCCAGGCCGACAACAGCGGCACGATCACCGGCGATGTGACGGTGACGGGCGGCCGGACCGACAACAGCGGCACGATCGGCGGCTCGGTGGCGGCCTCGGGCGGGAGCTTCCTGTCCTCGGGCACGGTCTCCGGCGATGTGGCGGCGACGGGCGGGGCGCTGGCCTCGGTTTCGGGCCGGATCGACGGGGCGCTGACCGCGGGCAGCGGCTCGGAGGCGCGGGTGACGGGCGATCTGGCGCTCGGCGGCGGTCTCGGGATCGCGGATGGCGGCAGGTTCGACCTGCAATCGGGCCGGCTGACGCTGGCCGATGGCACCGCGGCGGTGAATGACGGCAGCGCCACCATCGGCGCCGGCACGCTTCAGGGCGGAACCTTCCGGAACCGCGACGGCGGCCAGCTGAACGTGAGCGCGGAGGGCCGTCTGGAAGCGGATCTGGTCAATGCCGAAGGCGCGCAGGCCGATATCGACGGCACGGTTGCCGGAGCGGTGGACAATGACGGCGAGATCGCGCTTGGCGGCACCATCGACGGCACGCTCGCAAATGACGGCACCCTCACGGTGGCGGCAGACGATACCGCCGCGATCACCGGCGCCATCTCGGGGCTCGGGTCCTATCTGGTGGCGGGCAGTCTCGATTTCGGCGGCAGCTTCGATCTGGGCAGCCCGGGCCGCGCGAGCGCGACCGGCGCCCAGCTGAGCCTTGGCGAGAATGCCACCGTCACCGGAGATCTGCTGACGAGCTATGGCAGCGTCACGCTGGCCGATGGCAGCCGGCTGGCAAGCGATCTGGTCTCGTATGGCCAGCTGCGGGCCTCGGGCAGCGCGACCATCGACGGCGATCTGACCCTGTCGGATGGCGCGGTGCTGAGCCTTGCCGACGGCACGACCGGCGACCGTCTCGACGTGACGGGCGACGCCGAGCTGAACGGCACCATCGCGATGGATATCGACCTGACCGATGGCGCCCAGAGCGCCGATGCGATCTATATCGACGGGGTCGCAAGCGGCAGCGTGGTGCTGGCCTTCAACGACCTGACCGCGGGCGATTACGGCCAGATCCGGGACCGGCTCGACCTGCTGTCCTACGGCTCGGATGGCGGGCTGTCGGTCCGCTCCACCGGGTTGCCCGGCAGCGGCAGCATCCTCTACCGGCTCGACCGCAATGACGCGGGCGACGGCTGGGGGCTGATCTCGGGGGCGAACCCGGCCTTCGGCGGGCTGGCCAGCGGGCTGGCCCTGACCCAGTCGCTGATCGGCTCGGTGGTGAACCGGCCGACCAGCCCCTATGTCTCGGGGCTGGCCTCGACCGAAGGCTCGCCCTGCGGCTGGGGCAGCTGGGGCCGGGCGATGGGCGGGAAGGCCACCGCCAGCGGCAATTCGCATACCGCTCTGGGCAGTTTCTCGACCGAGATCGATGCCAGCTATGGCGGGGTGCAGGCCGGGCTCGACTACAGCTGTTTCGACGGCGGCGAGGATGGCTGGAACCTCAGCTTCGGCACCATTTTCGGGCTCAATGACGGGTCGATCAAGCAGCCGGTCTATCTGTTCGATCCCGATACCGGCACCGTCAACCAGGGCATCCAGACCAGCCGCAACCATACCGACTTCCAGCAGCTCTATGGCGGGGCCTATGTCGGGGCCTCGAAGGGCCGGTTCTTCGCCGATCTGCAGGTCACCGTGAACCAGACCGATTTCGATCTGGAGAACCGGGTGGCCTCGGGCGCCTATGGCGAGCGGCTGGGGGTCGACGACCAGAGCTATGAAAGCACCGGGCACACGGTTTCGGGCACGATGGGCTATGCCTTCCCGCTGGGCGAGGACAGCGGCTTCAGCCTGATCCCGTCGCTTGGCTTCTCGATCAGCCGCACCCGGTCGGACGATCTCTATTTCAGCAACGACCCGGCCGATGACAGCGATGACGGGGTGCTGAAATTCGACCCGATCACCAACGAGATCGGCTTCGCCTCGCTGACGCTGTCGCGCAGCCGGGTTCTGCCCTCGGGGGTGGCGGTGCTGAACGGGTTCGCCACCGCCACCGCCTATCACGACTTTTCCGACCGCTCGGTTGCGAAGTATTACGAGCTCGATGCAAGCGGCGCGCCGCTCGGGGCTCCGCTCTTGTCTGAGAATGACGGGCTCGGTAACTATGGCGAGCTCAGCGCGGGCTTCAACTATACCCGCGTCTTCGGCAAGGGTCAGGCCGGGGCGGCCCGGCAGATGGACGCCTCGGTGCGGGTCGACAGCCGGTTCGGCGACGATCTGGAAGGCTGGGGCGTGACCGCGCAGATGCGGTTCCAGTTCTAGCACGCGCGCCCGCGCCCCGGGCCGGGGCGCGGGCCTTCGCGGGCGCCTGCCCGAGACACACGACAAAGAGATAGGAAGCTTTTCGAGCCATGTCCCGTTTCAGCAAGGTCGCCTGGAAAGAGGGTCTGTTCCTGCAGCCGCATCACCTGCAGCAGGCCGACCGTCATCTCGAACATCTGATCCGCGCGCAGGTGGCCGCGCTGTCGCCCTATCCCTGGGGCCTGGCCGAGCTGCGCTTCGACCGCGACATGCTGCAGCAGGGCCGGATCGGGCTGTTGGCGGCGGTGGGGACGATGCCCGACGGCACCGCCTTCGAGGCGCCCGGGGCCTCGCCCCTGCCGGTCGCGGTCGATGTGCCCGAGGACGGGGCCGGGCTCGATCTCTGGCTGACCCTGCCCGATGCGCCGGTCGACGGCCAGGAGGTCGCGCCCGCGGCCGCCGATGCCGCCACGCGCTATGTGCTGGGCCGCGAGACGGTGGCCGACAATGCCGCTGCCGCGCGCTCGGAACAGGTGCTGGAAGTGGCCCATCCGCGGCTCGAGCTGGCGCTGCGCAAGACCCCCCGCCCGGGCTATCAGTGCCTCAGGCTCGGCCGGGTGCTCGATCTGCGCGACGGCATCGTCACGCTCGACGACCGGGTGCCGCCGACCGCGCTGCGGCTTGCGGTGCATCCGGCCTATGACGGCTATCTGGGCCGGGTGATCGGCTGGATCGAATCGAAGCTCGACACGCTGGCGCGCTATGCGGCCGATCCGTCCTCGGGTGGCGGCATGCAGGCGGGCGACTATCTGATGCTGATGCTTCTGAACCGCGAGCTGCCGGTGCTCCGGCACCTGAAATCCATGGCCAGCGTCCATCCCGAACGGCTGTATGAAAAGCTGGTCTCGCTGGCGGGCGAGCTTGCGACCTTTGATCAGGGCGAGCGCCGCGCCCCGGCCTACGAGGCCTATCGCCACGACGATCCCAAGGCGAGCTTTCCGCCGGTGGTGGCCGATATCCAGCGGCTGCTGGCGCGCGACGTGGGCCGGGCCGTCAGGCTGCCCCTGCAGGAGGTGCGCGCCAATTCCTATGCCGCGCTGATCAACGACCGGAACCTCTTCGCCCAGGCGACCTTCGTGCTGGAGGTCAGCTCGGGCCTGCCTCTGGCCGAGGTCCAGCAGCAGTTCCCGCAGCTCTGCAAGGTCGGGCCCTCGACCCAGATGAAGACCATCATCAACAACAACCTTCCCGGCATCGGGCTGGTGCATCTGCCCAACCCGCCGCGGCAGATCCGGGTGGTCTCGACCAATGTCTATTTCCTGCTCGACCGCTCGACGCCACTCTGGAGCGAGTTTTCCAGCGCGCCCGCGATCGGGATGCATTTCGCGGGCAACTGGCCCGATCTCAAGCTTGAACTCTGGGCGGTGCCTGAGGGGGCGTGATGGCAGACAGCGACGACGATGACGACAAGACCGTGTTCGGGCAGCCGCTGCCGCCGCCGCCGCTGCCGTCCCATCCGCTGACCTATCCGCCGGGCTCGGGCTGGAATGTCTATCCGCAGACCCCGCCCGGGGCCGAGCGCACCGCCTTCGGCTCGCCGCCCGGGACCGGTGTGCCGCCCGTCTCGGGGGGGCCGGGGCCGCATCCCTTCTACCAGCCGGGCACCGGCCAGCGCAGCGCGGCGGCCGGGATCTTCCCCGAGATCCGCCGCCCCGAGGCCGCGCCGCGCCCGGTCCAGGCGCGGATCGCGCTCGACGATGCGCTGCGGGCGGCCGATGCCGGCCGCGGGGCCGCCTCGAACCCGCTTCTGGCCGAGGCGACCCAGCTTCTGATCCTGCTGGGACGGCTCCGGACCGGGCTGGTCGAGATGCAGGCCGAACCACTGATCGACCATGTCACCCGCGAGATCGACGATATCGAGCGGCGCTGCCTGGCCGCGGGGCTGGCCGCCTCGGAGGTGCGGGACGCCAAATATGCGCTCTCGGCCACCGCCGACGACATCGTGCAGAACCTGCCCGGTGCCGACCGGGCGATGTGGCTGCAATATTCGATGGTGGCGCGGTTCTTCGGCGAGCGCTCGTCGGGGATCGGCTTCTTCCGCAAGATGGACGAGGCGATGAAGGCGCCCGGGCAGCGCTATCACCTGCTCGAGCTGATGCTGGTCTGCCTGTCGCTGGGCTTCGAGGGCCAGTACCGGGCGATGCCCTCGGGCGCGGCCGAGCTGGCGCGCATCCGCAGCGCCATCTACGAGACCCTGCGCCGGATCTCGCCGCGGCCCGATGACGATGTCTCGCCGCACTGGACGCCGGTGCCGCTGGATGCGCGCAGGCGCGGCGGGCAGACCCCGCTCTGGGTGATCGCGGCCATTGCCGCCGCGATGCTGGTGGCGCTGTTCGCGACGCTGTCGACGCTTCTGACCCGGCAGGGGGCGACGGTGCGCGACGACATCTTGGCGCTGCATGCCGGACAGCCCGAGATCGCGATCGAGCGGACCGAGCCGGTGATCGCGCCCTATCGGGCGCCCGAGACGACGCAGATGGACCGGATCCGCACCGCGCTGGCCGAACCGCTCGAGGCGGGCCGGGTCGAGGTCGATCAGGTCAATGACTGGGTGCTGGTGCGGCTGCGCGAGGCGCTGCGCTTCGCCACCGGCTCGGCCGAGCTCGAGGACGGGTCCGGGCCGCTGCTGGCCGAGATCGCGGCGATGCTCGATGGCGAGGACGGCCCGGTGCGGGTGGTCGGCCATACCGACAGCGTGCCGATGTCGGGCCGCGGCCGGTTCCGCAGCAACCAGGATCTGTCGCTGGCCCGGGCCGAGACGGTGGCCGAACGGCTGGGCGGTCTGGTCGCCGATCCGGCGCGGCTGAGTGCCGAGGGCAAGGGCGCGACCGATCCGGTTGCCGGAAACGACACGCCTGGCGGCCGGGCGATGAACCGGCGCGTCGAGATCATGATACCGCGGGAGGACTGAGCGGGATGCGAAGAGCTCTTCGGGCGGTGGGCGCCGCCTTCGCCGCCATGTGGCGGGCGCGCTGGATGCGCGTCCTTCTGATCGTTCTGGGGCTGATGGCGCTTGGCGCCGCGATCTGGTTCGGGCTGCCGATGACCGGATCGGCGCTCCTGGCCTCGGTCTGGTTCCGCGCCGGGCTGATCGCGCTGATCGCGGGCACGCTGGGGCTGGTCTATGGCCTCGGCTGGCTGCGCCGCCGCCGACGCGCCGAGGCGCTGGAGGACAGCCTGATGGCCGAGCCCGCGGGCGATGGCCGGGTGCTGGCCGAGCGGATGCAGGAGGCGCTGGCCAAGCTGCGCCGCTCGGGCGGCAAGAGCGCGCTCTACGATCTGCCCTGGTATGTGATCATCGGCCCGCCGGGCGCGGGCAAGACCACCGCGCTTGCGAATTCGGGCATCGGCTTTCCGGGCCGGGACGGGCCCGGTTCGGGCGTCGAGGGCTTCGGCGGCACCCGCAACTGCGACTGGTGGTTCGCCGAGGAGGCGGTGCTGATCGACACCGCCGGGCGCTATACCACCCAGGACAGCGATGCCGAGGCCGACCGCGCGAGCTGGACCTCGTTCCTGCAGCTTCTCAAGAAGGGCCGTCCCGACCAGCCCGTGAATGGCGTGATCCTGGCCTTCTCGGTGGCCGACATGATGGCCGCCTCCGAGGCCGATCTGGCGCGCCATGCCGAGACCGTGCGCAGCCGGCTGGCCGAGCTGCACGAGACGCTCAAGATCGACGTGCCGGTCTATGTGCTGTTCACCAAGGCCGACCTGATCTCGGGCTTCAGGGAATATTTCGGCTCTTTCAGCCAGTCGCGGCGGCGGCTGGTCTGGGGCACCACCTTCCAGACCCGCGATCGCGTCGCGCGCACCTGCGAGCTGGTGCCGGCCGAATTCGACGCGCTGGTGGCGCGGCTTTCGGACGAGGTCAGCGACCGCATGACCGAAGAGCCCGACGGCGCGGCCCGGATCGCGATCTTCGGGCTGCCCGGGCAGATGGCGATGCTGCGCGACACCGTCTCGGACTTCCTGCGCCGGGTCTTCGCGCCGACGCGCTACCAGTCGAACGCGATCCTGAGGGGCTTTTATTTCACCTCGGGCACCCAGGAGGGCACGCCCATCGACCAGGTGCTGGGGGCGATGGCAAAGGGCGGCGACGAGGCCGCCTTCCAGCCCGCCTTCCTGTCGGGCAAGGGGCGCAGCTATTTCCTGCATGACCTGCTCAAGAAGGTGATCTTCGAGGAGCGCGACTGGGTCGGCTTCGACCGCCGCGCGGTGCGCCGCCGCCAGATCCTGCGCAGTGCCGCGATGGGCCTGATCGCGGCGGTCACGCTGGGCGGCATGGCGGGCTTCGGCTACAGCTTCTGGCAGAATGCCAGCCTTCTGGCCGCCGCCGATGCCGATGCCGCTGCCTATCGCGACGCGGCGCGCAACGAGCTGGCGCGCACCGTCATCGACGATCCCGATGCCTCGGTGGTGCTGCCCGAGCTGCAACGGCTTCGGCAGATGACCGCGGGCTATGTCGATCCGCGCCGTCCGGGCCTGTTCGAGGGGCTGGGCCTGTCGCGCCATGACGAGCTTCACGCCGCCGCCGACCGCGCCTATTCCGACGGGCTCGAGCGGATGCTGCGGCCGCGGCTGATCCTGGCGCTGGAAAACAGCCTGCCGCAGCTGATTGCAAAGGACGATACCGCCGCGATCTACCGGGCGCTCAAGGTCTATCTGCTTCTGGGCGGGCAGGGCGGAGCGCGCGGCGCCGAGGACGATGCCGTCGTCGCGGCCTATTTCGACGAGATCTGGCGGGCGCGCTTCTCGGCCCCGGGCGAGTATCGGCTGCGCGAGGAGCTGAGCCAGCATCTCGAGGCCATGCTCGATCTGGACGGCGACCGCCGGATCACCATCGGCATCGACCCCGAGATCGTACGCAAGGCCCGCGACGCCATCGTCACCCTGCCGTTGGCCGATCAGGCCTATGCCTCGATCAGCGACCGGGCGCTGACCTCGGGCCTGCCGGCCTTTGCCCCGGCCGAGGCCATCGGCGGGCAGGTCGGGCGGGTGCTGGCAACCACCGACGGAACGCCGCTCGAGGACCTGTCGCTGCCCGGGCTCTATACCTTCGAGGGCTATTGGGGCTTCTTCCTCGACGAGCTTGCCAATGCCCGGTCGCGGCTGAAGGATGACCGCTGGGTGCTGGGCGAGGCCGCCGACCGGGTCGATTACGACCGCCAGTTGGGCAGCCTCGAACGCGACCTGCACCGCCGTTACCGGCAGGAATTCGATGCCGCCTGGACCGGACTGCTGTCGCGGCTGACGATGGCGCCGATGTCGGCCGATCCGCCGCGCTATGACGCGCTCGCCGCCGCCGCCTCGCCGGTCGATTCGCCGCTGGCCCGGCTGGTCGAGGAAGTCGGCCGCCAGACCCGGCTGAGCCGCCTTTACGACCAGATCGACGCGATGTCGCCCGAGGATGCGGCCAAGGCCGCGGCGGGCGGCGATCTGGCGGGGAACATGGGCGACGCGGTCTTCTCGCGGATCTATTCGCGCTCGGGCGTGTTCCAGCGCGTGGTTCTGGATGCGGTTCAGGTCCGGGGCAAGAGCCAGGCCCGGGCGGGTGCGGTGTCCGAGGACTCGCAGCGGGCCCAGGTGCAGCGGATCTCGGATGATTTCGCCGACTGGCACCGGCTTCTGACCGGCAAGCGCGGCGCCCGGCCCATCGATGCGGTGCTGGCCAATCTCGCCGCGCTGCGCGAGAACCGGCGCAATGCCGCGCTGGCCCCCAGCCCTGCCGACGAGACCCTGCTGCGCCAGACGCTGTCGGCGCTGACCATGAACAACAGCGCCCTGCCGCCCGATCTCGGCCGGATGCTGAACGCGGTCGAGGCCGAATTCCGCTCGGAGGCGCAGGATGCCAGCCTCGGCCAGATCGAGCGGGCGATGAATGACGAGGTGGGCGCCTTCTGCCGCGAGTTCATCGAGCCCTATTTCCCCTTCACCGAGGGCGGACGCCATGTCTCTCCCGCCATTTTCGGACAGTTCTTCGCGCCGGGGGGACGGGCCGACCGCTTCTTCACGACCTATCTGCAGCCGCATGTGACGCGCGGCCCCGACGGGCTGGAACCGATCCCGGGCAGCGCCATCGGCGAACGCCTCTCGCCCGATCTGCTGAAGGCCTTCGACCGGATCGAGGCGATCCGGATGGCCTTCTTCGCCTCGGGCGCCTCCGAGCCGCGGGTCGACATGGCGGTGACCCATATCTCGTCCTCGCCCTCGGTCAACTTGGCGGTGCTGGGGATCAATGGCTCCGAGCTGCGGACCCAGCCCGGCTCGACCCCGGGCGAACTCAGCTGGCCGGGCCCCGGATCGGGGGTGTCGCTGGCGCTGTTCCCGCAGCAATCGGGGCGGCCCAACGGCATCCGCTTCGATGCCGGCCGCTGGGACATCGTGACCTTCCTGCGCACGGGCCGGAGCCGGGTGAACGGCACCTCGGTCGAGGTCACCCAGGATGTCGGCGGGCGCTCGATCACCTATCGCTTCTCCTTCGATTCGACGACGGTGCCCTTCCTGATGCCCGAGCTGTCGCAATTCAGCTGTCCGGTCTCGGTCGAGGCGCGGCAATGACCGGGGCGGGACGGGCAAGCATCGGGCTTCTGGGCAAGCATCCGGGCTATGGCGATTTCCTGCGCGCGGGGCTGTCGGACCGCGTGGCCGACGGGTTGACCGGCTGGATCGATGCCACGCTGGCCGAGCTGCGCGACGAGCTTGGCCGGGACTGGGAGCCGTTCTGGGACGCGGCGCAGGAGCTGCGCTTCCGGGTCGGGCGTGCGGTTCTGGGCCGGACGCTGGCGGGGGTGCTGCGGCCCTCGCGCGACCGGGTCGGGCGGCGCTATCCGCTGCTTCTGCTGACCGAGGGTGCCGAGGTGGCGCCGCCGACCGCCGGCGAGGGCGGGCAGGATCTCTGGGAGGCGCTGTCGGAGCATCTGGACCGGGCAGAGCCGGGGCACGGGGCGCGCGCGCTTCTGCGCGGGCTCGAGCTTGCCATCGAGGCCGAGCCGGCCGAGCGCGCATCCGAAGGCCCCGTGGTCTGGGCGCATCGGCCCGATGGCGATCTCGGCGCGCTGTTGCGCGCGGCGCGCCCGGTCGAGGCCGAGCGGGCCGCCCTTGTGCGGGCGCAGTTCTGGACCCCGGGCAATGAGCGCTCTGCCGCGCAATGGCTGGCCGGAACCGGGCTGCCCGAGGCCCGGGCGCTGGCCTGGATGCTGGCGGGGGTGGCCGCCGATGGCTGCGACACGGGAGAACGGCAATGAGGCCCGAGGCGCATTGGAACGGCTGGTTCCTGCTCGAGACCGGGATGGCGACCGATGTCGGCTGCCGCCGCGAGATCAACGAGGACGACATGATCGCCCGGCCCGATCTGGGGCTCTGGGCGGTGGCGGACGGCATGGGCGGGCATGCGGCGGGCGAGTTTGCCAGCCAGGCCATCGTCGCCGAACTGTCCGGGGCCGGGCTGCCCGTCTCGGCGGTCGATCTGCAGGCCCGCTTCATGGAGCGGCTGATCCGCGCCAATGAGCGCATCCGCGCCTATTCGGCCGAGCTGGCGGCGGGGCCGATCGGCTCGACCGTGGCGGCGCTGCTGGTCCATGAGGACGGCTATGCCGTGGTCTGGTGCGGTGACAGCCGGGGCTATCTGCTGCGCGATGGCCATCTGGTGCAGCAAAGCCGCGACCATACCGAGCTGCGCGCGGCGCTGGAGGCGGGGCGGATCACGCCGGAAGAGGCGAAGACCTGGCCCCGGCGCAATGTCATCACCCGGGCGATCGGGGTCGGGGCGGAACCCGAATGCGACATCGTCTCGGGCAAGATCGCCCCGGGCGATCAGTTCCTGCTTTGCTCGGACGGGTTGACCGAGCATCTGGACGATGCCGAGATCGCCGATATCCTGCTGGATCTGCCGCCGCAGGCCGCCTGCGACGCGCTGATCGCCGAGACCGTGGCGCGCGGCGCGCGCGACAATGTCACCGCCGTGGTGCTGGCCTGCCGCAGCGGCGATGACGATGACGAGAAGACGGCACCGCCGCTATGAGCGACCCCGAGGCGCCGCGGAAGGAGGGGCAGGACGATGCCGGCCCCGGGCCAGACCTCACGCGGGTCTCTTGCCCGCCTGCGGCGGCCGGGGAGGATGCGCCCGGAGACGCAGGCGCGGACGACGAGCGCACCGCCTTCGTGGCGCCGGGCGGGGGCGGCGCGCATGGCGGGGAGGATGTGACCCGCATCTCGGCCTCCCCTGCGCCGTCCGAAGCAGGTGCAGGCGCCGCGCAAGCCGCGCCCCGCGTGCCGATGCTCTCGGCCGGAACCGTCATCAACAACAATTACCGGATCGTGGGGGTGCTCAGCTCGGGCGGCATGGGCTCGGTCTATCGCGGGGTCGAGATCGGCACCGGCGATCCGGTCGCGATCAAGGCGATCCTGCCGGATCTGGCCGCCGATCCGCGCGCGGGCGCGCTGTTCCGCAGCGAGGCGCGGATGCTGCGCCAGCTCGCCGACGATGCCATCGTGCGCTATTACAACTACGTCCACGACCATGCGCTCGACCGCTATTTCCTGGTGATGGAATTCATCGAGGGCATCACGCTTTCGGACCATATGGCGCGCTCGGGGCCGTTGCCGCCGGCCGCAGCCGAGGCGCTGATCCGCCGGCTTGCCGGGGCGCTGGCCCGGGCCCATGCCTATGGCGTGATCCATCGCGACCTGTCGCCAGACAACGTGATGCTGCCCGGCGGCGCGGTGGCCGAGGCCCGGCTGATCGATTTCGGCATCGCCCGCTCGGCACGGCTGTCCGAGGACGAGGCGCCCGGCACCTTCGCGGGCAAGCTGAAATATGTCGCGCCCGAGCAGCTTGGCCATTTCGGCGGCCATGTCGGCCCCGAGACCGATATCTACGGGCTGGCGCTGTTGCTGGGGGCGGCGCTGTCCGGTCGTGCGCTGCCGATGGGCAACAGCATCGAGGAGGCGGCCGAGCGCCGCCAGAGGGTGCCCGACCTGTCCGGCGTCTCGCCCGCGCTCCGGCCGCTCTTGACCCACATGCTCGAGCCCGACCCGGCCGCGCGCCCGGCCTCGATGGACGAGGTGCTGCGGCTGATCGAGCATCCGCATCTGCTGCCGCCGCGCTATGGCGGCCCCAGCGCGGCGGTGCCCGGCGGGCTGACCCTGCCGCCGGGGCTGGGCCGGCCGGGAGCCGCGCGCGCGACCCGGGCGGAGCCGCAACCGGAGCCGGCGCCCGAGCCGCCCCGCGACCGGGCCGCGCTGCGGCTGATCGGCGGGCTCGGGGCGGTGTTCCTGGCGCTTCTGGGCGCGGCTGGCTGGTATGGCTGGAGCGCCGGGCTGATCGGACCTAGCCAGGGCCCCCAGGCCGGGATCGAGGCCCGGCTGCCGCCGCGCCAGGAGGCCGGCCGGACCGGGTTCCTGGCCGCCTGGGACGGCGGGCCCTGCAGCTATCTGACCCGGGTCGAAACCGGGCCGCGTGCCGGTGTGGTCGAGCGCTACGGGCGCGGCGGGGCGGCCGAAGGCAAGGGAAAAGACAATGCAGCGCTGGCCGCGGCCTATGAGGCCCGTTTCGGCAGCCGCCCGGCGGTGCTCGAGCGGCCGGTGAGCGAGGCGCAATGCGCCGTGCTCGATTTCGCCCGCAGCCTTCAGGCCCGGCCCGGCCCGCTGCCGGTCCTGTCGGCCACGCCCGAGCAGGTGGCGAGCGGCGCGGAGGTGCGTGCCGCGGTCGCGGCGCCGGGTCCGGCGCGGGTCTGGGTGGCGCTGGTCGCGCCCGACGGGGCGGTCTACGACCTGACCGACCGGATCGGGCCGGATGGCAGCCTGCGCTTCGGCCTGAGCCTGCCCGAGGGCGCCCCCGCCGCGCCGCAGCTCTTGCTGGCGGTGGCCGCGACCCGGCCGCTGGCGGCGGCCGCGACCGCCGCCGACGGCACCCCCGCCGCGCAGCTTCTGCCGGCCCTGCTGGAGGAAATCGCCGGGCGGGGCGGCGGCGCCGGGGCCGCGCTGGCGCATCTGCAACTGCTGCCGCCGGGTTCGGCGGAAGACGGGTAGTTTCCGGATCGCACCGGCAGGATCTCGCCGAGAATCCGGGCCGTGGCGATTGCTGCTGCTTGGAATGCCTCTATGTTGCCGTTGCGCCGTACTGGCCCGACTGTAACGAGTGAGAACCATGCTGTTCGTTTCAAACGAAAACCGGCGGTCCGATGCTGCGGTCTGCCGGTCGGGGGCGGAGCTGTGACACGTCTGTACGCCCCGCTTCTGCTGGCCCGCTATACCGCCCGCGACCGGCTTGCCGCCGAGGTCGGCGGACAGGTCGCGATGCGCGCGCCGGACCATCCCGAATTCAGGGCGCATGTCGCCGAGGCGCTGCTCGGGCAGGGCTACCGGATGACAAGTTTCGAGCCGCTCGATCCGCAGAGCCTTCCGCTCGATCCGGCCCTGAGCCTCCGGCTCGGGCGCGGGCGTCCGGTCTTTCTCGACAGCCCGGCCCCGAGCCGCGAGCGGCCGCAGGCGGCCGGGCTGAGGGCGCTCGATCTCGCGGAATGCGGCTGGCCTGCGCTGTTCGAGGGGCCGAGCCCGGCCTGGGCGCTGATCGACCCGGTCTGCTGGCCCGATGCGCTGGAACTTGTGCGCGACAGCTCGCAGGGCGCGCTTTGCCTTTATGCCACGCCCGATGCCGAGCGGCAGGCCGCCGCGCCCTGGCTGGTGCCGCTGTCGGGCCGCGATCAGGTCAGCCGCGCGCTGATGGCGCTGGCGCCCGACAGCCATGCCGGGATCTGCTTCCAGAGCCAGGCCGGGGCGATGGCGCTGCGGGCGCATTTCCGGCGTTACACCATGGCCTGGCTGCCCGGGCGCGAGGCGGCGCCGCTGTATTTCCGCTTTCACGACCCGCGGGTGCTGTCGGACATGGCCCAGGCGCTGGAGCCCGCGCGTTTCGCGGGCTTCGCGGCGCCTGTGCAGCGCTTCTTCCTGCCGCTCTCGGCCGAGCTGTCGCTGGCCGCGCATCTGCCGGGCGCCACGGTCGGGCCGCTCGACGACCCGGCGACGCTGCAGGGACGGCTGTTGCGGCTGGCGCCGCGCGGGCGGGCGGTGGCGCCGGGCAATCTGCATGTGACCGAGGCCGAATTCGCCCGCTTCGACCGGCTCAAGCGGCAGCGCACCGCGCAGTCGGTGGCGCGCGGGCTTTACCGCTCGCTCGGGCAGGACAAGGGCCCAGAGGCCTGCCTCGAAGCCGCCACCCAGGCAATGCGGCTGGGCGAACTCCACGACATGCCGTCGCGGGCGCAGGTCGGCGCGCTGGCCCGTGCGGTGCTGTTCTTCGGCGTCGATTTCGCGGAGAGGGACCGCCGGGCCGCAGAGATCCTCGAAGATCGCCGCGCGCTGCCGTTCCAGCGCAAGGACCGGCTGCTGCGCTGGCTGGCGCTGGCGCTTGGCGAACGCGGGGGCGCGGGCCTGGCCGCGCCGGCACTCAGGACAGGACAGGGATGATGGCGGGAACGACGATGAATGCCGAAGAGGCGCTGCTTTGGGCTTTGGGCTCCGACATGCCGCAGCCGCCCTTTATGCTGAACACGCTGACCATGAACCCGCCGATGATCGCGGCCGAGACCTCGCCCGGCCATCGCCGGATGCTGCAGGAGCAGCTCGACCAGGCGGTGGAACAGGCCAACGCGCTGCGCGCGCAGGAAGAGGCCGAGGCCTTCGATCTGGCCAATGGCGGCGCGGCCTGCGACTGCGCCCCGGGCGAGCCCTGCTGTCTCAGGGAATTCGTGATCGAGGATGCCGCGGATGCCAGCCGCAAGGTGACCTGGCCCGTGCCCGAGAAGGGACCGCGCACGCTGTTTCTGACCTGCAAGGACCCTTATGGCGGCCAACCCTCGGCCAAGGCCAGGCTGAAGATCACCAGCAAGGAGGACTGCAAGCAGGGCAAGGCGGGCGTGCCCTCGCTGCGGCCCTCGAACTTCGCCGACGACAATTCCGTCATTCCCGACAGCGACGAGCGGATCGTCACCACGCCGTTCCAGATGCCCGCGCTGTCGGGCAAGATCCTGCCGCCAGAGGTGATCACGGCGGTCTATATCATGGGGCTCGCGATCCAGAGCTCGACCTACCGGTCGCAGCGCAACCCGGTGGCCGCGGCCAATCAATGCGTCGGGGCGGGCTTCGGCGGGCTGACGGTCTGCCCGCTGCCCCATGCCAAGCTCGAGGCCGAGATCGAGGGCAGCGTCGGCATCAAGATCTTCACGAGCCGCCTGCCGACGCTGTCGGCCAAGCTGACCGGGAAGATCACCGGCGAGGTCGGCAACCAGACCCTGGAATTCGAGAAGACCGGTCAGGCCGAGGAGAAGCAGGCGCCCCCGACCCGGGCGCAGGAGCGGCAGCAGCAGGGCGAAAGCACTCCGCTGATCTCCTTCATCGAGGATATTCAGGACGCGATGAACGGTCTGGCCGGCGAATCGGGTTCGCCGGATGCGCTGCGGGCGCCGCAATCGGATGCCTTCGGCTCGTCGATCGGGATCGAGCTCAGGCTGGGGCTGAAGATCGGCAATCTCGAACTGAAGGGCAAGGAGGCCTCGCCCGATCTGGCGCTGGCGCTGTCGGGCTGCGAGGTGACCTACGGGCTGTCGGTGACCGGCAAGATGGACCTGTTGGATCTGTTCCTGTCGCGCTTCCCCAGGGGCCCCGAGATCCGGCGGCGTCTGGCCAATCCGGGCAATGCGGTTTCGGCCAGCGCCGAGTGCTTCATAAAGGTCGCCGGCGAAGGCGATTTGATCTATGGCATGGGCGATATCGCCAGCCTCACCATCGGCAATGCCGATGACTGGGAGGCCCGCCTGGAAGAGATCGAGCATACCTTCACCGCGAAGGCCAAGATCACCGGCAAGATCAAGGCTGCCGCCCGTCTCGACGCGGATCTGTGGTTTTTCAAGGCCGAGGCATCGGCCGGGGCAGAAGTCAGCACCGGCTGGCATTTCGGCGGCCGCGTCATTCGCAGCGCCGATGGCGGCCGCAAGACCGAGCGGCTCTACTATTTCGAGGGGGTCATACTCAGGGCCTATGCCAAGTTCGAAATGTCGGTGACGGAAGAATCCGAGGACAGCCTTGATCATTTCGGGCAAAGCACCGTCTCTTCGACATCGACCAAGGACAGTGTGACGGCGACGACGAATGCTGCCGAACCAGATGTCGTCGTGGAGCTTATGGAGCCGGAGGGAGAGGAAGATGGATGGAGATGACACCGGGCCGAACCGGCGACGCTTTCTGGCATCCGCTCTGGGTGCCGCCGCAACGTCCGGCACTCCCGTAATCCTGATGGCGAAGGACAACATGACTTCTGCACCGCAAAACAATTACACGCTTTCCTGTTTCGCCCGGAACGCGACGGTCGAGCTTTACGTAAACGGCGCTCCGACGGCGCTTCACACCTCGCTCAAGGACATGGCCTGGACGTTCTTCGTGCCGGATTTCCTGCGCGATGGCGCGAACCGGATCGACATCGCCTATGAGCCGCTCAATCCCGAGGAGCGCAACTACACCCCCAACCCGGATGTCGCGATCCAGGCCGAACTGGCGCAGGGACGGCAGGAGCCTGCCATCCTGTTCAATGCCAGTTACGATATGGACGAGGGCCGGCTCGCGCCGCGCGAGACGGAGATCTTCAGCGGGATTCCGGTGCGCCGCGATGCGGGCACCATTTCTCGGATCCGTGCCGGGGCCGAAGAGCCCTTCGTGATCCGGTCCGGCAAGGGCAACGCCACGCGTCCCGAATACACGCGGATCCTCGCCATCGAGTTTCAGGTCGACGATCCGTCGCTGGGCGATGTCGCCTGGGCCGGAACCGAGCCGCTGACCGATACGCCCGGGATGCGCGATGCGCTCTGGCAGGCTATGGCGCGGCTGCATCGGGCAGTGGAACGAAAGGATCGCGTGGCCTTGGTAGAGATCGCCCGGCCGTATCTTTCGCGGTTGGCCTACATGCTTGGTAAGCCCGATGCGGACGCGGCGGCGGCAATGATCCTCGACTCCGCGCCATGGGCGTCGGACAAGGTTGCCAGCCTGCGTCCGCTCCTGTCGCGAGAAGAGGCCAGGGGCGCGGCGCTGCTTTTCGGATCGGACCGGCGGCTTGCCTGTTTTGCCGATCACCGGGTCACGGCGCTGGATGCCGAGGGCGATTTCCTTGCGGCGCTTCCGCTTTATTTCGCCCGTCAACCAGGCGGCCCGTTCCTCGTCAGTTTCTCGCGGCACATGAAGTGAAGCCTGCCGCTCCGGCCTTTGCCGCCCCGCCTGGGCCGACCGCACCGGGACGCGGCCCGTCAGAGGCCGGACGTCGCCATTTCCTCGCCACTGCGATTGGCCTCGCGGCGTTACCGGGGAGCGCGTCGCGGCTTCTTGCGGGCCCCGCGCCCGCGGAGAATGCCTATTCCCTGATCTGCATGGGGCATCATGCGGTTCTGGAGGTCTATCTGAACGGCGCGCCGACGATCCTGCATGCCAGCCCCGGGGATCTGGTCTTTTCCTTCCCGGCGACCGAGCTGCTGCGCGACGGGGCGAACCGGCTGGATGTGGTCTATGAACCCCTCGATGTCGAGAAGCGCAGCTATACGCCCACGCCCGAGGTCTCGGTGCAGATCCAGCTGTCGCAGGGGCGCCTGGGCGAGGCCACGCTCCTGAACGCGCGCTACGGCATGGAGGAGGAACGGCTGGTATCCGAGCCCCTGACCCTGTTCAGCGGGCGGCCGTCAGCCCGATCTGGGCAATATCTCGCGGCCCAGACCCGAGGCCGAGCGGCCCTTCACGATCTGGTTCGGCGACGGCAAGCCCTCGCGGGAGTTCACGCGGATCGTTCCGGTCGAGTTCCGGATCGACGATGCGCCGCTGGGCGATGTCGCCTGGGCCGGGACCGAGCCGCTCGAGGATGACGGCGAAACCCGCGACGCGCTGTGGCAGGCGATGGCGCGGCTGCATCAGGCCGTCGAGCGGCGCGACCGCGAGGGCTTCGTCGAGATCGCGGGGCCCTATCTGGCGCGGATGGCGCATATCTGGGGCAAACCCGATGCGGGGGCGGCGGCCGACACGATCCTGGCCCGGTCGCCCTGGGCGTCGGAGCGTGCCGCGGGAATGGTGCCGCTCTTGTCGCGCCAGGAAGCGCGGAGCGCCACGCTGGCCTTCGGCTCGGACCGGCGGCTCGTGGAATTCTCGGACCGCCGGGTTGCCGCGACCGATGCGGGCGGCGAGGTGCTGTCGGCCCTGCCGCTCTATTTCGCGGGCCGTCCCGGCGGCCCGTTCCTGGCCTGCTTCTCGCGGGACATGAATATCGATCTCTAGCTGTGAAATCCGGAAGGCGCGTTCCTTCCTGTGAGGCTCGGGTTCGAGCCTGGCGATTGGGTCCGGTCCCGAACAGGGAGCAACCTTCCAAGATCTCAAACTGGGATGAGCTGGAAGGACAGGTTTTCCGGTCCCGGCCCATCCGGGGGCAGATCCTTCGGGCGCGACCCCGGGGGGCTCTGCCTATCGGCGCCGGGAAGGGGACGGGCACGCCTGCGCCGATCAGGTCTCGCCCCGGAGGATCGACCGCTCCGGGGTGGTCGCCGGCGCCATGAAATCCGGGCCGGAACAGAAGCCCGGGATATCGAGCCACCAGCCCGGCAATGCGTGGCAGGCCAGTCGCGCCGATGACGGCCCCTGCCGGAAACCCTGCCCCGGCTGCCGATGTGGAAGGCCCTGCGCAAGGCCCCGCACGCGCCCGGGCCGGGAGGCTTGAATTTCCCCGTCCGGGGCTCCATTGTCGGCCCCGATATCCAGCCACAAGCCCGCCCGTCAGGCTTTCAGCCAGCACAAGCAGATCGACGGCAAGGCAGGCATATGGCGATGGATGGACAGGCCCTCGGGGCGCGGCAGGACAGGTTCCGGCACGAGATTTCCCCACAGGACGCGCCGCCCGCAAGGCGCAGGCGGGTCTCCCCATGGGCTATCCTGAAACCGGTGCGCTTCCGGATCTGGCTGGCGATGGCGATCTCGGCCGGCTCGGCGCTGTTCACGCTGGCGGTGATGGTCCTTCTGATGACGGCGGTCGGGCAATTGGTCGCGGCGCCGGGCAGCGTGCCCTGGGGGACCTTCGCGGGCGTCGCGATCTGCACCATCGGGGCCTATGTGGCGCGGCTCGGGGCCTTCAACCAGGCCCATTACGCCGCCTTCCGGCTCGAGCGCCTGTTGCGCAACGGGCTGGCCGCGCGGCTGGCGCGGGTGCCTCTGGGCTATGTCGAGGCCCAGGGCGCGGGCGCGCTGGCCAAGGTGATCCATGACGACGTCAAGGCCTTGCATGTCTTCGTGGCCGACAGCACGCCGCTTTATGCCCGCGCCTATGTGACGCCTGCGGTGACGCTGGCACTGCTGCTCTGGCTCGACTGGCGGCTGGCGCTGGTCGCGCTGGCGGTGCTGGGACTGGGCTATGGCATTCTCACGCGGGCGCAGCGCCGGCGGCGCGACATGGTCCGGGCCTATAACGCGGCCCGCGAGAAGGTCAGCGCGGCGGTGGTCGAATATGTCCAGGCAATGCCGGTGGTGCGCAATTTCGACAGCGGGCAGCAGAGCTTCGGACGCTATCAGGCGGCGCTCGACGGCTATCTGAAGGTGATGCTCGACTGGTATCGCGCGGCGGGCTTCCCGGCGCGGTTCTCCTGGCTGGTTCTCAGCCCGATGCCGACCCTGACGCTGGTGCTGGGCGCGGGGCTGATCCTGACCGCCATGGGCGATCTCGAGATGTCGCGCTGGCTGGGGGTGCTTCTCATCTGCACCGGCATGGCCGAGGCGATGATGCCGATGATGATGCTGCGCCACATGATCGAGAAGGTCGGGCTCAGCGTCGCCCGGATCCAGGAGGTGATGCAGGCCCCCGAGCTGGAGCGGCGCGCCGATCTGGCCGCCGCCAGCCCCAGGGACGCCGCCGAAGGCCCTTCGGCGCTGAGCTTCGAGGGTGTGAGCTTCGCCTATGGCCCGGATCTGGCGCCCGCCTTGCAGGATGTCAGCTTCGCGGTGGCGCAGGGCAGCGTGACCGCGCTGGTCGGGCCGTCAGGGGCCGGCAAGACCACGGTGGCGCGGCTGATCCCGCGCTTCTGGGATGTCACGGCGGGGCGGATCTGCCTTGACGGCACCGATATCCGGGCGCTTGCCCCCGACGATCTTCTGGAAAAGGTGGCCTTCGTCTTCCAGGAGAGCTTCCTTTTCGCCGACACCATCGCGGGCAATATCCGGATCGGGCGGCCCGATGCCAGCGACGATCAGGTGATCGCGGCGGCGCGGGCGGCCCAGGCCGACGGGTTCATCCGCGCGTTGCCGCAGGGCTATGACACGCCGGTGGGCGAGCGCGGCGTGTTCCTGTCGGGTGGCCAGCGGCAACGCATCGCCATCGCCCGCGCGCTGTTGCAGGACCGGCCCCTGCTGGTGCTGGACGAGGCCACGGCCTTTGCCGATCCGGAGAACGAGGCCGAGCTGATCGCGGCGCTGTCCGAGCTGATGCGCGGGCGCACGGTGATCATGGTGGCGCACCGGCTGGCGACGATCCGCGATGCCGACCAGATCCTTGTCTTCGAGCGCGGCCGCATCGCCGAGAGGGGCAGCCATGACGCGCTGCTGGAGGCCGGGGGAACCTATGCAAGGCTCTGGCGGAATTACGAAAAGGCACAGAGCTGGTCGCTGGGCGCGGCTCGGGCCACCGTGACAGGGGAGGCAGCCCAATGACCGCGACAGCAAAAGCCGGGGCAATCCCCCGCAAGACCGGCAAGACGGGAAAGACTGGCGCCACCTCCTTTCTCACCACCTTCCGCCAGCTGGCGGACAGCGTCGGGCCCGAGGATGCGCCGGGGCTGCGCCGGGCGCTGGCAGGCCTGATCGCCGCGGCCGCGCTTCAGGGCTTCGGGCTGGCGGCCATCGCGCCCTTGTTCACGGCGGCGGCCACCGGGCCGGGGCTGGGCGAGGCGCTGGTCTGGTTCGGGGTGATGGTGCTTCTGATGGGCGCGGCCTCGGGCCTGCGCTGGGTCGCGCAGGGCTTCGATTTCGACGGGCGCATGGTGCGCGCGACCTGGCGGCTGCGCAGCCGTCTGGGCGCCAAGTTGCGGGAAATTCCGCTCGAGCAGCTTCAGGACAGGCGCGCGGGCGAGCTGAATTCGATGGTGCTGGGCAATGTCGACGAGAACCTGCTTTACGCGCTGACGGTGCTGAACCTCGTCTTCACCGCGGTGGTGACACCCTTCTGCGCGGCACTGGGGATCTTGCTGTTCGACTGGCGGCTGGGGCTCTTGCTGCTGCTGGTCTTCCCGGCCATCGTGCCGCTTTATCGCTGGCGGCGTCCGGCGCTGGGGCGGGGCAAGCGCATCCTCGGACAGGCCCATCAGGAGGCCAGCGCCGACGTGCTGGAATATACCCAGGGGTTGCCGATCCTGCGCGCCGTGGGCCGGGCGGGCGAGAAGGCCGAGCGGCTCTCGGCCACCTTCCGCAAGCTCGAGGAGATCCAGATCTTCGGCCATCGCAAGGGCGCCAAGCCCAATATCATCGTGGCCAGCGTGGTCGAGCTGGGGCTGGTCGCGGTGCTTGGCGTGGGGCTCTGGCTGGTGGTGGCGGGCAGCCTGCATCCGGCGGCCCTTGGAGCGGTCTTCGTGATCGTGGTGCGGCTGTCGGAACCCCTGTCGACCTTCATCCTCTATACCGCCATGCTCGAGGTGATGGAGGCCGCGCTGGAACGGATCGCGGCGCTGATGGCGATCCGGCCCGCGCCGCAGATGGACCCGCCCGCCATGCCGGAGAGCCACGAGATCCGGTTCGAGGGCGTGAGCTTCACCTATGCCAATGCCGAAAGCCCCACGATCCGCGATTTCGACGCGGTGCTGCCCGAACGCTCGCTGACCGCGCTGGTCGGGCCTTCGGGCTGCGGCAAGACCACGCTGACGCGGCTGCTGCTGCGCCATTTCGATCCCGATCAGGGGCGCGTCACCATCGGCGGGGTGGATCTGCGGCAGATCCCGGCCGACCGGATCGACGGGCTGGTCTCGGTCGTGTTCCAGGATGTGTACCTGTTCAACGACACCGTCGCGGCCAATATCCGGATGGGCCGCCCCGAGGCGAGCGAGGACGAGGTCCGCGCCGCTGCCGCCGCCGCGCAATGCCTTGAGTTCATCGAAAGGCTGCCGCAGGGCTGGCAGACGCCCTTGGGCGAGATCGGCGGGCGGCTTTCGGGCGGCGAGCGTCAGCGGATCTCGATCGCGCGGGCGCTTCTGAAGGACGCGCCCATCGTGGTGCTGGACGAGCCGACGGCGGCGCTCGATACCGAAAGCGAGCTGGCGGTGCAGACCGCGCTGGATGCGCTGGTGGCCGAGAAGACGGTGATCGTGATCGCGCACCGGCTGTCGACCATCGTCGGGGCCGACCAGATCCTTGTCATCGAGGACGGCAAGCTGGTGCAGGCGGGCCGCCACGGGGCGCTGATCGGGCAGGGCGGGCGCTATGCCCGGATGTGGGCCGCGCAGGGCGCGCGCAAGCGCTGGTCGGTGGCGGGCTGATCAACGCGCCACGATCAGGGGCGTATGGCTGACCGGATCGTCGAGGATCACCGCGTCGAGCCCGAAGACCTTTTGCAAGAGCGCCGGCGTCATCAGCGCGCGCGGCGTGCCCTCGGCCACCAGCGCGCCCTCCGCCATCACGATCAGGTGGTCGGCATAGCGGCAGGCCTGGTTCAGATCGTGCAGCACCGCGACGATGGTGCGCCCGCGTTCGCGGTTGAGCCGCTGCAGCAGGCGCAACATCTCGAGCTGATGGGCGATGTCCAGGTAAGTCGTGGGTTCGTCCAGCAGCAGGATCGGGGTCTCCTGCGCCAGCACCAGCGCGATCCAGACCCGCTGGCGCTGTCCGCCCGAGAGCGCGTCGACATCGCGCCCGGCCAGATCGGCGATGCCGGTGGCGGCCATGGCCTCGGCGACGATCCGTTCGTCCCTTGCGCTCCATTGCCGGAACGGGCCCTGATGGGGATAGCGGCCGCGCGCCACCAGATCGCCCACGGTGATGCCGGCGGGCGCCTGCGCGCTTTGCGGCAGCAGCCCCACCCGGCAGGCCAGCGCGCGCGCGGGCATCCGGGCGATGTCCCTGCCATCGAGCAGCACCCGCCCGCTCTGTGGCGGCAGCAGGTTGCAGAGCCCGCGCAAGAGGGTCGATTTCCCGCAGCCATTCGGCCCCAGGATGACCGAGACGCGGCCCTCGGGCACCTTCAGCGTGATGTCCCGGCAGACCGGCTTGCCGGCATAGCTGAGGCCGAGGGCATGGGCGGTCAGCCGGGGCGCGGTCGCGGGGGTGTCGGCAAGGAAGGGGCGGGGATCGGGTCGGGTCATGGGAACCTCGGGCTGGCTTGGCGCGGGCGCGGTTGGGGTCAGGACAGAAGGGCGTCGAGTGGCCGGTCGGCGGCCCCCTCGCCGGCGAAGGCGGTGCAGGTTCGGGTGACGGCGGCCACCAGCCCGGCCACGTCATCGGCGCTGTAATGGGCGTGGCGATAGCTCATCATCATGCGCAGGCCCCGCTCGCCGCCGATCACGTCCTCGACCACTTCGAATTGCAGCCCCAGCACCGAGTCGGTCTTGTCCGGGTCCACCTGGCGGAAGCGGACCGGGCCGTCGGGGCCCTCCAGCACGCCGTTCAGGGCGTTCCGGGCATGGATCTGGATGAAGACCTCGAACATATGCGCGCCGGGGGCGGCGGGGCCGTCGGAGAGGGCTTCCTCGACGAGATCGATGGGGATCTCGCAATGGGGCAGCGAGCCGTTGATCATGTCGCGCACGCGGCCGATCAGGGCGCGTGGGGTCAGCCCGCCCTGCGCGCCGAGGCAATGCGCGGTGACGGTGGTGAAATAGCCGATCGTGTCGAAATAACCGGGATCGGTCCGGCCCGAGGCCGAGGTGCCGACGGTCAGCGCGTCGAGCCCCGCCAGCCGTTGCAGCGCCACGGAAATCGCCGCGTAGACGGTGTTGAACAGCGAGGCCGAGCAGGCCCTGGACAGGGCATAAAGCCCGTCCGAGACATGGGGCTCCAGCGCGATCTCGCACCAGGCGCCGCCCGCGTCATTGGCGGCATCCGGGCCTTGGGGCGCGGGAAGGGGCGGGGCATCGGGACGGCGGATCGGACAGGGCGGCGGGGCGTCGCGCAGCGCATTCAGCCAGTGATCCAGGGCGCGCGGATCGGGCCCCCGGGCGGCCTGATTGCGGGCGAAGGCATGGAAGGGCGCGGCGGGCGCGGCCCAGAGCGGCGGTCGTCCCGCGGCGCGGGCGGCATAGGCGCGGGCGAGCTCGTCCATCATCAGGTTGACCGACCACTCGTCCAACACGATGTGGTGGAAGAGAAAGGACAAGAGCTGTCCCTCGCCGGTCCGGATGAAGCGGAGCCGGACAGGCAGCTCGCGGGCCAGGTCGAAATCATGGGCGGCCTCGCTGGTCAGGACCGGGGCCGGATCCTCGACATCGCCCGAGCGCCTGAACCAGCCGATGCGGTCGACCGTCTCCATCGGAACGGCCTCCTGGAAGACCCCGCCCGGGCTGTCGGCGAACCGGCTGCGCAGCGCCGGGTGACGTTCCATCACGTCGCGAAAGGCGGTGGCGAAGACGGCCTCGTCGACCGGGTCCAGGAAGCGCAGGACGAAGGGGATGTTGAAGATCGGACCGAAGCCGAGCGCGGCGTAGATCTTCCACAGCGAGGCCTGGGCAAGGGAAAGCGGCGCCCGCCCGGCGGGGTCGGCGCAGCGGTCGGGCGCCGTTTCGGGGCCGGGCCCGGTTCGGCGCGCGAACGGGGCCAGCGCCGCGGCCGTCGGGTGGAGGAAGAGATCGTTCAGGCGCAGCTCGATCCCGTGGGTCGCGGCCAGCCGGCCGATGACCCGGGTGGCGGTCAGCGAATGCCCGCCCATGTCGAAGAAATCGCAATCGGCCGTCATCTGCGGCGCCTCCAGCGCGCTGCGGAATTCGGCGAGGATGAGCCGGGCGATGGCGTCCCCGGTCCCGGTTTCGGATGCGGGCTGCGCCCCGGGGACCAGCTCGGCCAGAAGCGCGGCGCTGTCGGGCAGATCGTCGGCCACCGGATGGCGGATCAGGGCCAGCCGCGTGGCGCCGGGGGCCAGCACCAGCACGACGCGCAGGGGCGGCTCGTGCGACAGATCCCAGGGCGCGGCGGTGCAGCTGTCGATAACGGGGCCGATCCCGTCCGCGCTTGCGGCCCAGCGGAGGCGCAGGTCGGGACGGCCCCGGCCGGGCGTCACCAGCAGCCCGCAAGCCTCGTCGAAGCGGTAGAGCCGCGTCAGCTCGGCCCGCCCGGCCAGCCGCCCGGCCAGGGCGACGGCCACCGCGCCCGGCTCGGCGTGATCGGGCAGTGCAACCTGGGCGATCCGGGGGGCGAGCCCCTGGTCGGATTGCTGATGCGCCAGCCAGGCCCGTCCCTCGGCGGGCCGGGACGGACGGCTGGGCAGGGCATGGTCGGGGCCGTGGGCGGTCATGGTCTGTCCTTCCTGATGGGCGGGGGCATCGCTTATCCCCGCCGTCTTTTGCGGGTCAGCAGCCAGATCAGGTAAAGCCCGCCGATGACGCCGGTGACCTGGCCGATCGGCAGGATCGCGCCCCAGGGGGCGAGGCGGCTGAGAAGATCCGCGCCCAGCATCAGCGCAGCCCCCATCAGCGCGGCGCCGATCAGGGGCTGGTCGGGCATGCGGGCGAGCCTCCGGACCAGTTGCGGCGCGGCCAGCGCCACGAAGGCGATGGGGCCCGCCGCCGCCGTGGCCAGCGCGGCCAGCGTCACCGCGCCCGCCAGCATCCACCGCCGCACCCGCTCGACCGGCACGCCCAGGGGGCCGGCGAGATCGTCGCCCATGGTCATCAGCCCCAGCGGCCGCATTCCCAGCAGAAGCGGCGGCATCAAAAGCCCCAGCCCCAGCCAGAGCGGCCAGACATGGCCCCAGCTCCGGCCCTCGACCGAGCCCGCGAGCCAGAGATTGCCGGAAATCGCGGCGTCGAGGTCTCCGCGCACCAGCAGAAGCGCGTTGAGGGCGCTGAGGACGGCGCCGACGCCGATGCCGGTCAGGACCAGCCGGTAGGCGCCGACCCGCCCGTCCTTGCGCGCCAGCAGGTAGACGCAGATCCCGGTCAGCATCGCGCCCGCCAGCGCCGCGGGCACCACGCCCGCCCCGCTGCCGCCCAAGCCGATGATCCAGACCAGCGCGCCGCTGGCCGCGCCCGCGGTGAAGCCGATCACGTCGGGCGAGCCCAGCGGGTTCCGCGACACTGTCTGGAAGATCGCGCCCGAGGCCCCCAGCGCAGCCCCCGCGCCCAGCGTCACCAGGAGGCGCGGCAGGCGGATATCCATCACCACATGGGCCAGCATCCGCGACGGCGCCTCGCCCGCCAGCACCTGCCAGATCTCGGCCGGGCCGATGGCGATCCGCCCCAGTCGCAGCGAGACCAGCGCCCCGGCCGCGAGCAGGAGCATCAGCGCGAGATTGACCCAAAGCGCCCGCCGCCCGCTCCGGAGCGACAGGCCGCGCCAGCGCCAGACGATATGCGCGGCCCCGCTCACAGCGCGTTCATCCGCATCCGGCGGGCAAGCGCCACGAAGACCGGCCCGCCGATCAGCGCGGCCATGATGCCGACATCGATCTGGCTCGGTCCGCCGATCACCCGTCCGGCCAGATCGGCAATGCCGACCAGCGCGCCGCCGAGGATCATCGAGGCCAGCAGAAGCCCGCGATGGGCGGGGCCGACGATATGGCGCGCGAGATGCGGGGCCGAGAGGCCGACAAAGGCGATGGGGCCCGCGGCCGAAGTCGCCACGCCGCCCAGCACCACGATGACGCCGGCGGCAGCGAGCCAGATCCGGCGCGGATCGGCGCCGAGGCTCTGGCCGAAATCCTGCCCCAGCGCCAGCGCGTCGAGCGGACGGGCAAGCGCCAGCGCGGCCAGCGCGCCAAGGCTGACAAGGGCCGCGGCAGGCCCCAGCACCTGCCAGTCGCGCCCCTGCAGCGAGCCGACCGCCCAGTGGCGGAACTGGTCGAAGACATGGGCCTCGACATTGACGGTGACAAGCCGGGTCAGGGTCAGCAGCACGATCGAGAGCGCCGCCCCCGCCAGCACCAGCCGGACCGGATCGCGGGTCTGCGCCATGCCGCCAAGCGCGAAGACCGCCGCGCCGCCAAGCCCGGCGCCAAAGATCCCGGCCCAGAGCGAGCCCGCGATATCGATCCGCCCGGTCAGCGCGATCAGGCAGACGATGGCCAGCGTCGCCCCGGCCGAGACCCCCAGAAGCCCCGGATCGGCCAGCGGGTTGCGGGTGAGCGTCTGCATCATCGCCCCCGCCGCCCCGAGCGCGGCCCCCACCACCAGCGCCAGCAGGGCGCGCGGCAGGCGCTGGTCGCGCACCAGCAGATGCGCGCCCTCGGCCGGGTCGAAGCGCAGCAGGGCCTCGAGCGTGACATCGGGCGCGATCTGGCGCGGGCCGAAAAACAGGCTGGCCAGCGTCACCGCCGCCAGCAGGCCGAGGGTCAGCCAGATCCGGGAGCCGCGGACCATGGGCTCAGGCCCCGCCAAAGCGGCGGGCGATGCTGTCGACGATCTCGCGGGCGCTGTAATAGTCGATGCGGAAAGAGTTCTTGCCCAGCCCGTAGACCTGACCGCGCCCGACCGAGGGCAGGTTGGCAAGGATCGGGTCGGCCATGAAGCGCGCGGCATCGGCGTCGGTGCCCGCCAGCAGGAAGGTGGTCTCGGCGCTCAGCTGGGTGAGATGCTCATAGGAGGCGCGCACCACATCGGCCGAGGCGGGCATCGAGGCGCTTTGCCAGCTGGTCGGCGGGTCTTCGAGATCGAAGCCCAGCCCCGTCAGCAGGCGGCCATGGGCGCCCCCGGCCCGGGCCACGGGATTGGGCGCGCCGGGGCCGTTATAGCTGACGATATTGGCGCGGCCCCCGGGCAGGGTCAGGGTGGCGCGGGTGGTGGCGAGGCTCTCGGCAAAGCCCGCCAGCAGGGCCTCGGCCTCGGCCGCGCGGCCGGTGGCACGGGCGAGGCGTGCGGTCAGTTCCTCCCAGGCCATCGCGCCGTAATCGAGGACCAGCACCGGGGCCACCTCGGCCAGGGCCGCGCGCTGCGCCAGCGCGGAATCGGCGCCGCCGGCCGAGACCACGATCAGGTCGGGCTCCAGCGCCCAGGCGGCCTCGAGATCGATCGAGCCCGCGCGCCAGAGCTTCTCGACGCCGCGGGCCCGGGCCTCGGCCTGCCATTGCTCGAAGAAGGCGCCGCGCACGGTGGTGGCGCTGGCGATCACCGGCGCGCCGATGGCCAGGAGGCTGCCGGTGAGCGTGACCGAGCTCGACAGCACCCGGGCAGGCGGCGCGGGCAGGACGGTTTCGCTGCCATCGGCATTGGCCAGGCGGCGCGGCCAGCCGGGGGCGGCGCCCGTGGAACTGGCCCGGGCAGAGCTGCCAAGTGCTGCGGCGCAGGTGGCGAGGGTCAGGAAGGAACGGCGGTTCATGTCTTCTCCTGTCGGCTGGCGATGGGGCGGGCGGTACGGGCGGGATGGCATGGCGCGGGCCCGGCGGAGTGCTCTGCAAGCAGCTCTGCGAGCGGACGGTCCCGCGCATCCGGGGCGCAGGCGCGCGCAAGGAAGGGGACAAGCGCGCGGGCCGCGGCGGCGACCTCGCCGGCCGAGGCGGGATCTGCGTCGATCGACAGGGCCAGTTCCGAGCCGTCGCTGCGCGCGCTCCAGGTCAGGTTGAAGCCGTCGCCGGGACCGGCGGCCAGCACCTCGCTTTGGGCGGTGCAACCGGGGAATTCGGGCGGATCGAAGGGCAGCACGTTGACAAGCGGCGAGAAGAAGAACCGTTCGCCCGCGCGCAGGCCACGATCTGCGGCCATCTGCTCGACCCGGTAGCGGCCGTGGCGGCGCAACCCGCGCAACGTCTGCCCGGAGCGGTCGAGAAAGGCGCCGAGGGTTTCGCCGGGCCGGTGCGAGACGATCAGGGGCAGGATGTTCACCACAAGTGCCGGGATGGCGGCGGCGACGCTGCCCAGACGGCTCTGATAGGGCAGCCAGACCGGCAGGCCCGGCGCCCCGGCGGGGTGGTCGCGCGCGATCCAGGCGGCGCTGAGCAGGGTCAGGAGGTCGGGCCAGCCCATCCCCGCCGTGCGGGCCGCCTGCTGCAGCTGAGCTTCCAGCCCGGCGGGCAGGTCGGGGGCGGCGGCCAGCGGCGGGGGGGCGTAGTCCTCGCCCCCCTTGGGCAGGACGCCGAGATCGGGGATGTCGCGCAGGACCCCGGCCCAATGGGCCTGATCGCGGTTATGGCGGGGCCCCGCGCGATAGGCGGTTTCCTCCTCGAGGTAGCGGGCGAAGGGCAGGAACGGTCCGGGACCGGCGCGGTGGCCAAGGGCTTCGGCATAAAGCGCGGCCGCGCGCCGCTCGATCAGCGACATGCCGTAGCCGTCCAGCAGGATATGATGGCCGCGCAGATACCACAGCCAGCGACGCGGCCCCACCCGCAAGAGCCAGAGCGCGCAAAGCGGGTCGCGCTCCAGATCGATGGGCCGGGCGATGTCCTCTGCCATCATCCGGCGGGCGCGGGCCTCGGGGGCGGGGGTCCGTTGCAGGTCCTGCACGCGCACCGCCGGGATGCGCCCGGGATCGACCCGCTGGCGCGGCCCGCCCGGCCCGTCGCGAAAGCGCAGCGCCAGCACCTCGGCCTCGCGCGCAAGCCGGGACAGGGCGGCGACAAGCGCGACCTCGTCCGCCGCGCCCTCGATCGCGATGCAATGGGCGACGGTGGACAGCGGCCGGTCCGGGTGAAAGCGGAACTCCTCCCAGAAATCGAGCTGGGCGAGGGTCAGCTCCAGCCAGGCGGCGTCCCGGAATTCCGCGGTCATCGGGGTCCCTCCGGTTCGGGAGGGGCCGGGATCAACTGCGCGGCCTGCCGGGCGGTGCGCGCCGGGATCAGCCGGGAGGGGCGCAGCGCGGTGCCGAAGCGGGCATTCAGCGCCGCGGCCACGCCGATCAGGTGCTCGGGCAGAAGGCCCAGATCGATCAGCGGGCTGTCGATGGTGGCCTCGGGGGCCGGGCCGGTCTGCCGCAGGTAGATGTCGAGCACCGCGCGTCCCAGCCTGTCGGAGCATGGCGCGGTGTGGGGAGGCAGGGCAAGCGCCCGGGCGGCGGCGCGGTCGGGCTTGCCGTTGGGCGAGAGCGGCAGCGCCGTTACGGCGATGAAGCGGTCGGGCAGGTGCGATTGCGGCAGCCGGCTGCGCAGCCAGGCGCGCAGCTCGGCGGGACCGGGGGGCTGGCCCTCGCGCGCGGCGTAAAGCGCGGCCAGCGTGGTTTCGCGTCCGTCGCCGGGGGCGAGATCGACGACCATGGCCCGGGACAAGGCGGGGTGATCCGCCAGCGCGGCCTCGATCTCGCCAAGGCTCACGCGGACACCCCGCACCTTGACATAGCCGCCCACCCGTCCGGCAAATAGGATCTGTCCCGGCCTGTCGGGCGACCATTGGCCCAGATCGCCGGTCCGGAAGGCGCGCTGGGGCGTGCCGTCGGCGCCCGGCAGGGTGACGAAGCCGTCCTGGCTCAAGCCGCCCGGCTCCAGATAGCCCAGCGACAGGCAGTCGCCCAGGGTGTGTATGCGGCCGGTGACGCCGGGCGGGCAGGGCTCTCCCAGCGGGTTGCAGATCCGGTATCCGGCGCCGTCGAGGGGACGGCCATAGGGCACCGGCGCGGTCCCGGGCGCAGGTCCGTCGTCGGGCTCGAAGCCGGGACCGATCTCGTGCCAGATGCTCCAGATCGTGGTTTCGGTCGGGCCGCCCAGCGAGATCAGTCGCGCGGCGGGGCAGAGCCTGCGCAGCTCCGCCAGCGTGGCGGGCTTGATATAGTCGCCGCCCTGGGCGATCAGGCGCAGGCTTTCGATCTGTCCGGGACGGGCGCAGGCCAGCAGCATGTCCAGGATCGCCGGCACCGATACCCAGAGCGTCACCCGGTGTCGCGCGACCAGCCGCGCCCATTCCACCGCGTCCTTCTCGTGCCCGGCGGCGGGCAGCACCACAGAGGCCCCGGCGGCAAGCCCGCCGAAAAGATCGAAAAGCGACATGTCGTGATGCAGCGGCGTGACCGAGATCAGCACGTCTTCCGGGCCCACCTGCCAGGCGGAAAGGGTCTGATCCAGCACATTGGCGGTGGCGCGGTTCGACAGCACCACGCATTTGGGTGCGCCGGTGGTGCCCGAGGTGAAGAGGTAATAGCCCGGCCCGGTATCGAGGCTGCGCGCGCGCAGGCTGGCCGCGTCCGGCAGCGCGCCGCCGGGCCGGGGCAGATCGCCGGGGCGCAGGCAGCGCCGCCCCGGAAGTTCCTCCTCCGAGACGATCAGCGCGGGTGCCGCGCGGTCGAGCAGATAATCCCGGCGGGCAGGCGGTGCGGCGGCATCGACCGGCACCCAGACGATCCCGGCCATCGCCGCGGCCAGTTGCAGGACCACGTGATCGATCCCGCGCGGCAGATGGAGGGCCAGCACGTCCCCCGGGCCCATCCCCTCTGCGGCAAGCCCCGCAAGGGCGGCGGCGACCCGGTCGCGAAGCGCAGGGTAGTCGAGCCTTTCCTCGCCGCAGATCAGCGCGGGGCCCTGCGCGTGGTTCAGGGCCTCCGCGATCCTCACCAGATGGGGGGCGGGATCGGCCACATGGGGGCGGTCGGGCGGCAGATCCACGGCGACCAGCGGGTCGGGCAGGCTCAGCGCGCCGGTCTCGGCCATGCTTTCCAGCGCGCGCAGGGCGGCCTCCAGCATGGCGGTCACGGTCGCGGGGGCAAGGACGTCCTCGGCATGATCGGCGGCGATCTCGATCCCGCCGCCGGGCGCGCGCATCAGGCGGATGTCGAGCGCGACCTGGGGCGTCTGGGTCAGCCCGTCCACCTGTCGCATGGCCGCGCCCCTGGGCGGTGTCTCCCAGTCGAGCCCGTTGGTCAGCACCACCGGCAGGGCCAGCGGCCCGCCGGTCCGGGCCAGCAGCTGGCGCGCCAGATCGACCCCGGAAAAACCCATATGCCCGAGCCCCGCCATGGTCCGGGCCTGAAGTGCGGCGGCCCTCGCGCGCGGCGTGCCCGAGCCGGCGTCATGGTCGAGCGCGATGAAGGAGGCGCGGTTGCCCAGATCCTCGCGGTCGAGCGCCGGGGCGGTGGGCAGGCCCGCGCAGATCTGCAGATCGGGAGTGAAGCGGGCCAGCACCTCGAGGATCGCAAAGCCGAGAAGCGTGTTCAGGAACAGCCCCTCGCGGGCGGCCGTGCGGCGCAGGGGACGGATCAGTTCGGGCGAAAGGATCCGAGAGCTGCGCCGGTAACGCGCCGGTCCCGGCCGGTCGGGCGGTCTTCGCCAGGGCAGGCGCGGCGCGCTTTCGACGCGGGCCAGGGCCTCGGCCCAGTAGGCGGCATCGGCGGCCCGCTCCTCGGCCGGAACCGGCGGCGGAACGGGCAGGCGCGCGGCGGCGGGTGTGCTGGCAGACAGCGGGTCGGTGGCGAAAAGCTCGGCGCAGATCTGGGCGATGGCGGGCCCGTCCAGCCCGAGGCCGTCGAACTTGACGGCCAGCGCGTCCTCCTGTCCCTCGGGCATGGGCAGGGCGCAGACCTGCCAGAGCGGGCCATCCAGCGGGCCATCCAGCGGACAGGGGCTGCGGGCGAAGTCCTGCCAGACCGCCTGCAGCCGGGCCTCGGCATCGGGCGCGGCGCGCAGGTCGTGGGTCACGAGCGGCAGCTTGGGGTGCCGGGCCAGATATTGCCGCCCGGCATCGGCATCGATGCGCAGCCGCAGCGCCGGATGCGCGTCGCAGAGCGCCTGAAGCCGCGCGCCGAGGGCCGCCTCGTCCAGCCTGCCGCGAAAGAGCCGCGCCTCGTGCATGGCGATGCCCCCCAGCGGCAGCACCTCCTCGCGCCCGGCCAGATAGGCACGCTGCAAGGGACTGAGAGGCCAGCTTTCCGGTGCGGACGGGGCATCTGCCAGCGCATGAAGGCGATCCATGAAGATCTTGAAAAGGCGGGTAATCCAGTCCTGCTTGATCAGATCCAGCCGGATGTCCCAGTTGACGAGCAGCCCCTCCCCCAGCCGCGCGATCTGCGCGTCGAGCGCCACGCCCGGCCCCTGCGAGACCGACCAGACCAGATCGCCAAGGCAGCGCCGCGCGCGGTCGGACAGGACCGAGCCGCGCGGGTGATCGAACCCGGCGGTGAAGACCACGGGGGCCTCGGGGACATGGCCCAGATGGCGGGCCAGATCGCGCATCTGGCCGGGGCCGGGATGGGCGCTGTGGCCGATCGCGCCTGCCAGATCGGCCTGCACCCGGCGGGCAAGGGCGGCCAGATCGGGCTCTGCGCCCGCGACCCCGAGAAGCGCGAAATCGGAAAAATCGCCGATGATCGGGGTCTCGCCCTCTGGGCGGTGGAACATCGGCACGGTCAGGCGCAAGGCGGGCTGGCCGCAGGCGCGGGCCAGCTCCTGTGCGAAAAGCGCCAGCGTCAGCGCGGTGGGCGTGACCCGCATCTCGCGGGCGCGGCGCATCAGGCCCCGGGTCCGGGCTGGGTCCAGCCGCTCGGCCAGGCGGGCGGTGCGGGGGGCGTCTTCCCGCCGTCCGGGCGGGCGCGGCAGCTCCGGGGCCGCGGGCAGGGCGGCGATGCGCTCCTGCCACCAGGCGCGGGCGGCGGCCGCGCGGGCGGGGCCGTCCGGGTCGCTGCGCCGCGCCTCGAGATGGGCGGCGAAATCGCCTGCCTCCGGCAGGGCAGAACCGGGGCCGTCCTCGTAGAGCCGGGCCAGGTCCTCCATCAGGTCGGGAAAGCAGGAAGGATCGGCCGCGATCATGTCCAGATCGACATGCAACCGGCTGCCGCCTCCGGGCAGCAGGCTGAGGGAAAACGCCACGGCCTCGCCCCGCTCCAGCGCCAGCCGCTGATGGCTTTGGTCCGCGCGGATGCGTTCGAGGGCCAGCTGGCAGTCGAGCGCGCCAAGCCGGCTGAGATCGTGCCGGTCAAGGAACGGCCCCGGGCGCGGCGGCAGTATCCGGGCCGTGCCATCCGCCGCGACGGCCAGCCGCAGATTGGCATGGCGGGCGATCAGGGCGGCAATCGCGCGCTCCAGCCGGTCGGGATCGAGGGCACCATCCGTGCGGTCGAGCTCGACATAAAGATGCGCCGAGGGACCCTGCGCCCCCTGGCCCCCGGCATGTCCGTTGACCCAGCTGGCCGCTTGCATCGGCGTCAGATCATACATCGGCAACGACCCTGTTGACAGTTCCTGACATAAATACTCAACTATCAGCGCCCGTCAACCGGAGCAAATCGGCGCAAGCCAACTGGCGCCCTCATGGCTGTGGCGCGCGCAATCGGCGGCGGGCAGGGTATTGATTTCCGGCCGATTTCGGCCGCTGCACAGGGACCGGATCTTGATGGACGATTTCACCCCCTGGCCCGAGGATCTGGCGCGTCGCTATCGCGAACGGGGCTATTGGCTGGGCCTGCCCCTGAGCGAAGGCGTGCGCCAGCAGGCGGCCACCCGGCCCGATGCCACTGCCATCCTCTGCGGCAATCGATCCTTCAGCTATGGGGCGTTCGAGCGGATGTCCTCGGTCCTGGCCAGGCGGCTGATCGCGGCCGGGCTGCGCCCGGGCGATCACGCGGTGGTGCAGCTGCCGAACCGGGCCGAGTTCTACATCACCTTCCTTGCCCTGCTGAAGGCGGGCATCCGCCCGGTGAACGCGCTTTACAGCCACCGCGCCCATGAGATGCGGGCCTATGTCGAGCAACTGGAACCGGCGCTGCTGGTCGGCTCGCGCGCCCATCCTCTGTTCGCGGATGACGGCTTTTCCGATGCGCTGCGGCGGGACGGGCTGGCACCACGCCTCGGCCTGTGGCTGGACGAGACCGGACCCGATCATGACCTTGCGCGCTGGATGGACCCCGAGGTCGATCTGCCCGAGGCGCCGCTGCCCGCGCCCGATCCTGCGGGCGTCGCCTTCTTCCAGCTGTCCGGGGGCAGTACCGGCACGCCCAAGCTGATCCCGCGCACCCATGACGATTACGACTACTCCGTCCGCGCCAGCGTCGAGATCTGCGGCGTCGATGAAGGAACCCGCTTTCTGGTCGCGCTGCCCGCGCCGCATAATTACCTGCTGAGTTCGCCCGGCGCGCTGGGGGTGTTCCGGGCCGGCGGCACCGTGGTGATGGCCGAAAGCCCCGAGCCGCATCTGTGCTTCGGGCTCATGCGCCGTCACCGGGTGACGATGGCCGCTCTGGTCCCCTCGGCGGTGGCGCTCTGGCTCGAGGCCGCGCGCGACGGCCTGCCGGTGCCCGACAGCCTGCGTCTGGTGCAGGTCGGCGGGGCGAGCTTTGCCGAGGCGCAGGCGCGGCAGGTGCCCGAGCTGCTGGGCTGCGCGCTGCAACAGGTCTTCGGCATGGCCGAGGGGCTGGTCAATTATACCAGGCTCGACGATCCGCCCGGGCGGGTTTTTGCCACCCAGGGCCGCCCGATCAGCCCCGATGACGAGGTCCGGGTGCTGGATGCCGATGGCCGCCCCTGCGCGCCCGGCCAGACCGGGCGGCTCTGGGTGCGCGGGCCCTATACCTTCCGGGGCTATTTCCGCAGCCCCGCGCAGAATGCCGCGGTGTTCGATGCCGAGGGCTTCTATCACAGCGGCGATCTGGTGCGGCGCGATGCCCAAGGCTATCTCAGCGTCGTCGGCCGGGTGAAGGACCAGATCAACCGGGGCGGCGAGAAGATCGCGGCCGAAGAGGTCGAGGGCCTTCTGCTGCGCCATCCCGACATCCTGCAGGCCGCGCTGGTGGCCCAGCCCGATGCCCGGCTGGGCGAGCGCGGCTGCGCGGTCCTGGTGGCGCGCAAGCCGCTGCGTGCGGTCGAGCTGCGCCGCCATCTGATCGCGCTGGGGGTGGCAGAGTACAAGCTGCCCGACCGCTTCGCCTTTGCCGAGACGATCCCGCTGACGCCCGTGGGCAAGCCCGACAAGACAGCCCTGCGCGCCGCCCTGCTGCACCCCCAATGACAGCCCCCATGGTGCCTCCGATGACGCCCACTGAAACGCCCCCGAAACGCCCGAGAGGAGAGGATGACATGACCCGGACCACCACAAGCCCGGCCCCCGACCGCGACTGGCTGAGCGCGCGGCTGAACAGCCTGCTCGAGGACGAGGGCCCGATCGATCCGGCCGAGAGCCTGATCTATTACGGGCTCGATTCGCTGCGCGTGATGAAGCTGGCGGCCGAGCTGAAGGCTCATGGCATCCATGTCGGCTTCGAGGATCTGGCGCGGGAGCCGACGCTGGATGCCTGGGCCGCGCTGATCGACGCCCGGCGCGATGGCTGACGGCTTGCCCGTCCGGGCGGGGGTCGACCTCGCGCTGGCCCGGCTGGGTGCGGCCCTGCCCGATTGCCGGGCGGTGGCGGTTCCGGTTGCCCGGGCCGAGGGGCCGGGGGCGCGCCGGTCGGCCGAGTTCCGGGCCGGGCGGCTGGCGGCGGCGGCGGCAAGTGCTGCCCTGACCGGGATGCCCTGCCTGGCCGGGCGGGGCCCGGACGGCGCGCCGCACTGGCCTGCGGGGCTGACCGGCTCGATCAGCCATGCGGCCGGGCAGGCGCTGGCGCTGGTTGGGTCGTCGGCGCATCGGGCCGGGCTGGGCGTGGATATAGAGGGCCCGCTGTCGACGCAGGTGGCGGCCGAGATCGCGCCGGTGGCGCTCACCCCGGGCGAGCGTGCCTGCTTCGGGACCGATCCGGTCTGGGTGGGGCTGATCTTTTCGGCCAAGGAAAGCCTGTTCAAGGCGTTGAGCCCGAGGATCGGGCGGCGGTTCGATTTCGACGCGGCGCGGATGATGCCCGGCGGCGCGCGGCGGCCGCCGCTGCTGTGCCTGACCTGCGATCTGGCGCCGGGCTGGGAGGCCGGGCGCCAGATCGAACCGGTGCTGATCGCCCATGAGCAGGGGGTGATGACGGCGGTCGCGCTCTAGCCCCGCAGGGTTGCGCCGCCATCGACGTAGAGATCGGCCATGGTGACATGGCCCGCCTCCTCGGACAGGAGGAACATCGCCGCCCGTGCGATGTCCTCGGGCGTAGCGAGCTTGCCCAGCGGGATGCCCGCACGATAGCTTTGCGGATCGCCCGCGATGACCCGCCCGGCGCCGTCCTCGTCCTGCCACATGCCCGTCTGCATCGGCGTCAGGGTCGAGCCCGGCGCGATCACGTTGCAGCGCACCCCGTGGCGGGCAAGTTCCAGCCCGAGGCAGCGGGTCAGCATGGTCAGCGCCGCCTTCGAGGCGCAATAGGCGCCCATGTCGAGCCGCGGAATGCCCCCGCCATTCGAGCTGACCACCACCAGCGCCGAACCCGGCCGGCGGACGAGCCGCCGCCCCAGCGCCTGCAGCAGATGAAAGCTGCCATCGAGATTGATGCCCTGCACCCGCCGCCAGTCCTCGGGCGACATCTCCAGAAGCGGCCCCGTCGCCAGCACTCCGGCGGCATGAACGCCAAGGCTCAGCGGCCCGGCGCGGGTCTCGGCCGCCCCGACCATCGCGCCGACCGCTTGCGGGTCGCGAAGATCGCAGGGCAGCCAGGCCGTGGCCTGCGGGCGATGGGCCAGCGCCGCGATCGCGGCGGCGGTGTCGGTGGCCACGACCCGGGTCCCCGCTTGGCTCAGCAAGTCGACGCAGGCCCGGCCGATCCCGCCAGCCGCCCCCGTCACCAGGGCCGTGCGCCCCTCGAACCCGGTCAGGCGCATGCGGCCTCCGCGGGCAGGGCGGCCAGCGCGTCGCGGGTGGCGATCACGCCGCCGCAGCACCCGGCGACCCAGCGCATCGCCATGTCATGGCGTGCGGCGTCGAAATCGGCCTGGGCATCGGCGATGGCGAAGGGCTGGATGTCGCGCTGGAACGCCTCGGCGGCGGTGGCGAGGCAGCCGATATGGGCATAGATGCCCGCAATCAGCAGCTGGTCGCGGCCGCGCGCCCGCAGCAGGGGCTCGAGATTCGAGCGCCGGAAGGCGCTGTAGCGGTGCTTGACGAGGACGATGTCGTCCTCTGCCGGGGCAAGCCCGGGCAGGATGTCCTGATCCTCGGGGCGGCGCGACATGCCGGGCCCCCAGAGATCGGCCTGCAGGCCGCGGTCGGCGGGCAGCTGATCGCCCTGTTGCGCGGTGTAGAAGACCGGCATTCCCGCGGCCCGCGCGGCCCGCGCCAGCGCCGCGATATTGGCGATGACGCCGGGCAGGGGCGCCGCGCCTTGCGGGAAGGGGGCACAGAAATAACGCTGCATGTCATGGATCAGAAGGGCGGCGCGGCCGGGCTCGGGCCGCCAGGGGGCGCGGGAGGCCGGCAGGGCGTCGGGCGCGGGCAATGGGTAGGAGGCAATCTTTGGAAGGGTCATGGATCATCCGTTCGGCTGGCTGGGGAGGGAGGGCTCGGACAGCGCCGCGTCGGGGGGCAGCCCCAGCGCGCTGAGGAAGGCGCCGAACTTGGCGCCGGTCTCGGAGGCTTCGGCATGGGGGTCCGAGCCCAGCACGATCCCCGCGCCCGCGAACAGCCGCGCGCGCGCGCCGCAAAGCTCGGCGCAGCGGATCGCCACGTACCAGTCGCCGTCGCCGCGCCGGTCGCACCAGCCCACCGCGCCGGCGTAGAAATCGCGCGCTACGGGTTCGAGCTCGCGGATCAGCCGGGCGGCGCGCGCGCAGGGCAGGCCGCAGACGGCAGGTGTCGGATGCAGCGCGGCGGCCAGCAGGATGGCGGGCGTTCCGGGTGCCTTCAGCCGTCCCTCGATCCGGGTTCCGATATGCCACATCGAGCGGGTGGCGGCGAGAGCCATGCCTCCGGGCGTGCCCAGGCTCTTGCACCAGGGGGCCAGCGTGTCGAGGATGTATTCGACCACCAGCCCGTGTTCGCGGCGGTCCTTTTCCGAGCGGGCCAGGGCATTGGCGGCGCGTGCGTCCTCTTCGGGATCGTCGCACCGGCGCGCAGAGCCCGCCAGCGGGTGCGAGACGACGCTGTCCCCGCGTTTGCGCAGCAGAAGCTCGGGCGTGGCCCCGACGAGATGACGGGGGGCGCCGGTCCGAGCGTCAGGCGGCAGGGCGACCTGGAAGACGGTCACGGCGGGATCCTCGGCCAGCCGCGCCATCAGTCCGGGCAGCGCGAAGGCCATCCGGTCCTCGACCAGCAGGCTGCGGGCCAGCACGACCTTGGTCAGGGCATCGGGCAGGCCGCGTTCGGCCCGCATGATCTCGAGCGCGCGGGCGACGCTGTCCATGTAGCCACGGGCCGGGGGCTGGGGGCTGGGTTGGCGTTCGAGCCGTGCGGCGCCCGTCGCCGGAACCGGCCGGGGCCGGGCCAGGGCGGTCTCGCCCGGCCATGCCCCGTGGCCGCCCGCGACCTGCCAGAGGCAGTCGGACCCGGCCTTGTCGAAGGGCAGCGCGCCGCCGATCAGCGCCGCGTCGTCAATGTCAGCCTCCCGGCCAGCATCGAAGAATGGGGTGATTCTGTCTTTCAGGGTCGTGGTGCTGCCCGGCTGGAGGGGGCGGACGGGGCCGGTCGCGCAGATCGGGCCACCGGTCTTGTCATGGGCATTGCGAAAGGTGAAGGGCTGGTCGGGCGGCAGCGAGGGCGCCTCTGTCTGGGCGGGATCGGGGAAGGGCAGGGTCACGCATCAACCTCCGCGTTCTGCTTGTCATGCGGGTTTCGCATCGGGATCGGGCCTTCCGGACCCGGGGCGTTTCCGCCCGCAGGGGACATGGAGGGACCGGGGAAACGGGGTAAGGAGGTCGCGCGATGCGTGCCGCGGGCGTCCCGGCCGGGCGGGGGCCGCTGCGCATCGGCCCCGACGGGCCTGGCTGCCTGGGCAGAGCATGTCAGAGCCGCGGGGACCGCTCAACAGGAAAGATTAGTTTTTCGGTCAGGTATGGCGGGGCAGGCTGCGGCAGACTGACCCAATCCTGACTGTTTCGATATACTATATTGCGTTCGGGGGGCCATGCGCTAGAAATTGCGCAGGTCAACGCATGATTCAACGCCCCCACGCGGGCAGATCTCCACCCTCTCGTCGCCAGCCATATCGCAAGCACGAAACATCAAGGCTTTGAAATGGTACAGCGACGAGTCGCCCGCCTGGTCGGCGGCGCCAGCATTTCCGCGCTTTGCGCAGTCACCCCCACCCTCACCATGGCGCAGGAGCTGTCCGAGGACGCCTATTCCCTCGGCACGCTCTTCATCATCGGCGACACCCTGACCCGCAGCTTCCAGAAGACGGCGGCCTCGGTGACGGCGGTGGAGCAGGCCGATATCGACGCGGCCGAGGGCAAGGACAGCGTCAGGGATCTTGTCGCCGACATGGCCAACGTGACCTATGCCGCCTCGGGCGGTCAGGGCGGCGCGCCGACGATCCGCGGCCAGGACGGCGAGGGGCCGAATTCGGGCGCGCCGGCCTTCTTCGGCGGCTCGGTGCCCCGGGTCGCGGTCAACCTCGATGGCCATTACCTGAGCTATAACGAGCTGGTCTATTCCTCGACCTCGATCTGGGATGTCGACCATATCGAGCTGTTCCGCGGTCCGCAGACCATCAGCCAGGGCGCCAACAGCATCGCCGGCGCGCTGGTGGTGAAGACCAAGGACCCGACCTTCGAGCGCGAGGGGGCGGCGCGGCTGGAATACGGCTCGGGCGGCAAGCGTCGCGCCTCGCTGATGGCCTCGGGCGCGGTGGCGCCGGATCTGGCCGCGCGGATCGCGCTGGATTACACTGCGCGGGACAATGTCATCGACTATGTCAACCCGGCCTTCTCGCTGGGCGGGACCGATCAGGACCACCTCTCGCAGACCGCGCGGTTCAAGCTCCTGTGGACGCCCGCCGCGATGCCGGGCTTCGAGGCGATGCTGACCTTCTCGCATACCGACGGCAACCGCCCGACCTGGGAGGCGGCGACCGTGCCGTTTTCCGACTATGACAGCACCGTCACCCAGAACCCCAGCTGGAAGCAGTTCACCAATACCACGATCCTCGACCTGAGGCAGGAATTCGACAATGGTGCGATCCTGACCAACCAGTCGCAATTCTCGTCGCTCTATACCCGGCGCACCACCTCGCCCGAGACGTCGGGCTCTGCGGTGATCGACCAGGACAGCTATTCCAACGAGACCCGGCTGACCTTCGGCAATGACGGTTCTGCGCTGAGCGGCGTCGCCGGGCTCTATCTCTCGCATACCGACAGCGACGAGACGCTGAACCTGCGCGGCATGACCGCCTTCGACGACACCAAGGACAGCCTCGGCCTGTTCGCGGGCCTCGATTACGATTTCGCCGATCGCTGGACGCTCAGCGGCTCGCTGCGCTACCAGCGCGACCGGGTGCAGCGCGAGGGGTCGAGCCCGTTCGCGACCGAGGATCTGGATTATGACGAGACCTTCGACGACTGGCTGCCCAAGCTGTCGCTGTCCTATGACGTGAACGAGGCGACCACCATCGGCGCGATGGTGTCGAGGGGCTACAATCCGGGCGGCGTGACGCTGGGGCTGACCTCGGGCGAATGGGTCGCCTTCGATCCCGAGACCTCGACCGATTACGAGCTCTTCGCCCGCACCCGGGTGCTGGATGGCCGCCTGGGGCTGAGTGCCAACCTGTTCTACACCGATTTCAAGGACATGCAGCGCTATGTCACCTCGGAGGCCGTGGCGGGCTATTACGAGGCGGTGACGGTGAATGCCGAGAAGGCCAATGCCTACGGGCTGGAGCTGGGCTTCGATTACGAGGCCAGCCCGGCGCTGCGCCTGTATGGCAGCCTCGGCCTGCTCTCGACCGAGATCGAGAAATTCTCGGGCGCGGATGCCGATTACAGCGGCAACGAGTTCGGCCGCGCCCCCGGCCAGACCATCAGCCTCGGCGCGGACTGGAAGATCCGCCCCGATCTGACGCTGTCGGGCAATGTGCGCTACAGCGGGTCCTATTTCTCGGATGACGACAACCTGTCGGCAAGCTTCGTCGAGTCCTACACGGTGGCGAATACCCGCATCGCCTATGACCTGCGGGACAACCTGCAGCTCTACGGCTATGTCAACAACCTCTTCGACGAGGACGCGGTCACCTATATGCGCGCCAGCCGGGCGGTTGTCGGCGGCTACGAGGCGACCCTGGTCGAGCCGCGCATGATCGGGATCGGGGTGAAGATGACGTTCTGAGCCCCAGGCGCCGGTTGCCGGAAGGGCCCGCCGCCGCGGGCCCTTGCCGTTTCCGGGCCGCATATCCGGACCGCGGGATCTGCGGGCCCGCACGGACGCGGCGCCGCCGCCTTGACCGGCCGGTCGTCCCGTAAAGCTCCGGCCCCGCCCCGACGCGCCCAATGGCGGCCCTCCCACATGCCGCCGCCCTGCCGCCGCCCCGCCGCGGGGGATGCGGCGGCAGCTTCGGCATCCGCTCGGGCAGGGTTCGGCCCGGTTCCGGAGCGATCATCCGGCCCGCGCCCGGCGATCTCCGGGAACACCGGCCCCGGTACGGTGCCGCCGCTGCGACCGATCGCGTGCGGAGCGGAGGGCGCGGCGCCGGAGCGTTTCCGGGGCGATCCTAGGGACCCGCCCGCCGCACCCTCGACCGGATCGAGAACGGCCGGCACCGCGGGCGTGGTCCGGATAGCGCAGGCGGCTGACATGCCCCCGGTCCCCGGGGCAAGGGGCGCCGGCGCGACGTGACGGAGCTCGAACGGTGTGGTGTGGGGGCTGCCGTCTTGAGACGTACCTGACGACTACCGGAGCTGGAGGTGGATATGGTCGTCATGCCGCGCCGCCCGGCAGCCCTGGAAGCGGATGACCGGATGCGACACGCCCAGATCGCGGAGGAGGTGCGGCTCGATGAAGATCGCGCCGACCCGGTGGTCTTCCGACAGGAGCCTCAGGAGCGCGGCGGTGCGCGCCCGGTCCAGGTCATGGTCGCGCCACAGGGGTTGCAGAGGCCCGAGATCCCATCTGAGCGAGGGCCAGGTCTCCGGGCAGTCGCTCGGGCCCTCTTCGAAGGCGAAATAGCCTGTCGGCGAACGGGTCGCGCCCGGCAGGTAGCCTGTCTCGTCCCGGTAAAACAGCGCGATATCGGCCTTCTTGCCATCGTCATGAGACAGGTGGGGCAGCAGGGGAAAGCCGTTCAGGAAGGGGAAATTCGCGTCCAGGACAAGCGTCCTGGTACCGGGGAGGCGGCGCTCCAGCTCTGCGGCGGTCTCGACGAGCAGGTCGCGGAGCTCGGGGCGGACATAGTTGCGATTGAGCGCGCAGTAGATCCAGCTTTGGACTTCGACGGGCCCGTCAGCGAAACAGTTCAGGGCGACGCGGCCAAACCGGGGTGCGAGCGCGACGGAGGCCGCGGTCAGGGTGGCATAGGCAAGGGTGAATGCGAGCAGCCGTCGTCGAAACGGGATCGAGATCAGCCAGGCCAGCCCGCCGATCTGGGTGAGCAGGGTCAGGGCCGTCATGACGGCAAGATGGCCGATCGGGCGCAGCATGGCGGCACCATGACATCTGTCCTGCCGCCTCGCAATCGCCGGTGCGGCGCGGGGCTTGCCCCCCGGACGGTGCGAATTCGCCGATGTGGCGCAAGGTCGCGGACGGGCCTTGTCCTCGCGCGGGCGGCCTGTCAGAAGGTCGCGGATTTTTGGCTATATCCCTGACGTGACGAGGAAAACATGAAGAAAACGATGATGACTGCTGCAGGTCTTGCCGCCGCTCTTGCCGCCCTGGCGCTGCCGGCGCTGGCCGATGGGGTGCAGACCGGGGTCTTCGTCAATTCGCAGGAGGACGGGCTGATGAAGGAGCTGCATGTCTGCTCGCAGTCCAGCCTGCTGGTCGAAGGCTTCGTGCGGCGCGATATCGACCTGCAGGAGGTGGATGGCACGACCCGGCTGGTACTGAACTCGAACGGCGTCTTCACCTTCGACGTGGTGGATGAGGGCGCGGCCCTGAAGCCGGCCGATGATTTCACCCGTGAATGGGGCACCACCGGCGAATACCGCCTCGATCCCGCGCGCAGCAGCGACTGCTGATGGCAGGGTGGGGCGTGAGCTGCGCGCCCCCGTCCGCCTGATCGTGCCTGCCCGATGGGCAGGGGCAGGTGGGCCAATGACGTCCCCGCTGCCCGGAAGGGCGGCGACGGGACCGGGAGACGAGACCGGGAAAGGTCCTCGGCTCTGCCATCTCGCGGCGCCAGCGGGCTGTCCCGGCCGCGCCGGTGCAGATCCGGCCGGGTCGGCATGGAGGCCGCTGCCAGGTTGGGGCCGGGCCGCACCCGGCGCGGTCAGGCTGACCGGGACCGGGACCGGGACCGGGGCCGGTGGCGGTGCGGCCAGCGGCCCGTTCCGCCTCGTCGCCGGGAAATCGCGAAACAGGCATGACGGCTTCGGTAAAGGGCGGGGTCCTGGTCCGGGGGAGGGGAATCCCAGGTCATGTTGCCAATTGGCGCAGCCATGGGCGGATTGACGTGATATCGACGACAGCCACGAAGCGCTCTGCGGTCCTGTCGCAACGGGTGGCGGCTCGGCGGGCGTTCTTCGATTTGTTGAAGCAGCGTTCAACCGGGTTGCGTCGCCGGTCGGGGGAGCGGTCGATCCCGACGCGCATCCTGCGTGATTGCCGCATCGGGATCACCGGAAGCACAGCGCGCCTGCTATTGCTTTTCCGAATGATGTCAGCATCTTGGCCGCGGTCAGCCAGCAAGACGCTTGGGGCGGGCAGGGTCTCGGCGATGACCGGATCGAAGCCGGGATAATCGGAGCCTTGCCCGGCGGGGATCTCGGTTCTCATGGGCAGCCCGGCGGCATTGACGAGGAGGTGGATCCTGGTCGCGAAGCCACTGGGTGAGCGGCCAAGACCCTGTCTCGGAGACCCCCTTGAGCGCCCGCTGCCTGATGATGGGCGTCACCCTCGGTTCCGTCGATCATCTGAAGTGCATGGAGCACCGCGCCGCTTTCGTTCAGGGCATGCATGATCTGCTCCCAAGGCCCCGCCACTGTCCAGCGCCGGATGTGCCGGCAGAGGCTCGACCATTCTCCAAACGCTTCGGGCAGGTCGCGCCATGGCGCGCCGGGGCAGACGATTCGGAAAATTCCATCCGGAACAAGGCGGTGGTTGGTCGGTTTGAGTCCGTTCGGCGCGCTGACAGTCAGGATGAACCGCTCAAAGAACGCCCATTCCCCGTCCGACATAAGGGCGGGGGCCAAGCTGGTCTCCATCGCCGATACCAGCTTCGATCACACTTGCCGCGCGGGGCGAACCCCTTTTGTCAACACCGCCTAGTGCCCGGCGAAGCGGGTGCGGGTGCGGTTGGCGAAGGCGACCAGGGACAGCATCACCGGCACCTCGACCAGCACGCCGACCACGGTTGCCAGCGCCGCGCCAGAATTCAGGCCGAACAGGCTGATCGCCACGGCCACCGCCAGTTCGAAGAAGTTCGAGGTGCCGATCATGGCGCAGGGCGCGGCGATCCGGTGCGGCACGCGCAGGGCGAAGGCCGCGCCATAGGCGAGGGCGAAGATGGCATAGCTCTGGATCAGGATCGGCACCGCGATCAGCAGGATGACGCCCGGCCGGGCGAGGATGGTGCCGCCCTGCAGCCCGAACAGGATCGCGACGGTGGCGATCAGCCCGGCCATCGACAGCGGCCTGATCCGGGCGGTGAAGGCCCCGATGGCCTCGGCCGATCCCAGCAGCCGCCGCGTGAGGAGCCCCGCGATCAGCGGCAGGACGACATAGAGCACGGTCGCCAGGACCAGCGTGTCCCAGGGCACCACGATCTGCGTGACACCCAGCAGCAGCGCCACGATGGGGGCGAAGGCCACGACCATGATCAGGTCGTTCACCGAGACCTGCACCAGCGTATAGGTGGCATCGCCCCGGGTCAGCTGGCTCCAGACGAAGACCATGGCGGTGCAGGGCGCCGCGCCCAGCAGGATCAGGCCCGCGACATACTGGGCCGCGTCCGCGGGCGCGATCCAGGGCGCGAAGATGTGCTCGAAGAACAGCACCGCCAGCAGAGCCATCGTGAAGGGCTTGATCAGCCAGTTCACCGCCAGCGTGATCAGAAGCCCCTTCGGCTGGCGCGCGACACCGGCGACGGCCCGGAAATCGACGCTGACCATCATCGGATAGACCATGGCCCAGATCAGCACCGCCACCACGAGGTTGATCGAGGCGATCTCGGCCGCGGCGATGGCGCCCACCAGCCCCGGTGCCACGGCTCCGATGGCGATCCCCGCCACCATGGCCAGCGCCACCCAAAGCGTCAGCAATCGTTCGAAGGGGCCCATCGGGGCTGCGGTATCGGCCATGTCTGTCTCCGGGGAACGGTTCACGATACAGATCCGTTATTTCGGGTAATAACGAATTGATATCATTGCTGACGCCTTGCCGCGGCCTTGTCAAGACGTCTCATTTCGCGTAATGGCGAAATATGGAACAGAGCCACGCCATCGACGCCTTCGGCGCCCTTGCCCATGACGCGCGGCTGGCGATCTTCCGTCTGCTCGTGCAGCGCGGGCCGGGCGGCACGCCGGCGATGGAGATCGGCCGCCTGCTGGAGCTCAGGCCCTCCACCCTGTCGGGGCATCTCGCCACGCTGAAGCGGGCAGGGCTGGTGACGACCGAGCGGCGCCACCGCGAGATCCTTTACGCGCCCTGTTTCGAGGCGGTGAACGGGCTGGTGCATTTCCTGCTTCAGGATTGCTGCGGCGGAGACAGCGCGGCCTGTGCCGGGGCTCCGGCAGACATCCTGGCTCCGAAGGCAACACCCGTTCCGGACTGACCGGGCCCCGCCCGGAAGCTGCGCAGAGGATGGCCGGTCGGTCGTGAAGCCGGAAGCATTCGACCTTCGCGCCCGTCGGGCCGAGTGGGCCGGGCTGCCTCTGCGGGGGGACGGATAGGGCTGGATTAGAGGCAGGCATTGTTTCGGGAGGGGCGCGCCTGCGGTCCGACGGGGTGGCCGCGGACCTTCCCCATGAAAAAGGCTGCACCTTGTGGGGCGGTGCCTCTCGGCGGCGCGACTTGCCGCGATCGCGGCTTCGTCATGGGGCCAGTTTTGCGGGCCAGTTATGGGGACCGGTGTTGGGGACCTGGTTGTCCCTGCCTTTGCAGCACAATCCGAGTTCTGCTCGAAGAGGTGATCCGGACACCCTTGCCTGGACCCTGCCCGGAGCGTGGGTGGCACGCAGGTGGCCGGCTGGCGGCATTGGACAGCGATCTTCGGCTAGTCCTCCGATGTGACCAGCCGGAACGCGATCAGCTCTTGCCGGTCGAGCAGGTAGATCTCGCCGGGAGGGGTGCGCATCGCAGGTTCCAGGAGGGCGGGATCGATCCCCATTTCCCGCAGATGGGCCATGACCTCGGCCTGCCCGCGCTGGATGTCCTTGACGGCCATGAAGGCGGGCAGGAAGGTGTTCTCGCCGAAATAGTGCTGGTGAACGCCAAGGCGGCCATCCGGGGCCACGCTCCGTTCGACCCCGCCGGCAAACATGTAGGGACAGGCCGAGAAGCAGATGGCGCCATCGCCGACCGCGGTGTCGATCCCGCGCTCGCGCAGCGTGCGGCCGATGGCCAGCGCGTCCCGCACCGAGCCGCCGGTGCTGTCGAGTTCCAGCAGGCGGATGGCGTCGCCGTTCCGGGCGCGCCGGGACAGTTCCCCGAGCAGGCGATCGGCATCGCCCGGCGCGATCTGGCCCGAGATCTGCAGCCGGTCGCCGGTTCCCTCGAAGGTCAGCCGCTCTGCCATCGGACGCCCGCGCGGCGTGTCGGGACCGGCGGGATGGCGGTCGGGGACATAGGGGCGCACCGACGGGTCCGCAGGCCCCGCCCCCGGCGCGCCGCCCGGCCGCGGAAGGGCCGCCAGCAGATCCATCGCGACAAGAACTGCCGCGATGCCCGCCTGCACCGCGAGGACGGCGAGGATGGCCCGGCGCAGGCTGCGCGCGGAAGGGGGCCGGATCTCGTCCATCGCCTAATCCGCCCCGCCGAACGGCACGGCTTTCGGCCGGGCAGGGGGGCTGGCCCCGGTCGCCGGGGCCGCGCGCTCCTCGAGGCCGAGCGCGCGGGCGGCCTCGAGCGCGGCGCGCAGTTCGGCCACCGTCATCGTGTCCTGCAGGGGGCTGACGCCGCGGCTCGACCGGATCGCCTGCTGCGTCACCATGAGGATGAAGACCAGCACGCCGGGCAACAGGTCGATGGCGATGGCGCCTGCCCAAGAGGGCACGAAATTCCCCGCATAGCGGATGACCGCATCGGCGGCCGAGAGGGGTGTGTATTCGACCTCGGCCGGTTCGGGCCGGGTGGCGACCTCGGTGGCGGCGGCCTTCAGGGTGTCGGCCCGGTCGCGAAGCGCCTGCAGCACCGAGGCGATGGTCGCCTCCTGCGACCGGCGTCCGAGGGCCGAGCCCGCATCGAGCTCGGGCAGCACGACCGAGTCGCGCAGATCGCCCGCCGCCCGCACCACGAGGGGGGCCGCATTGAGCTGGCGCAGGCGCGCCACGATCCCCGAAAGCCGCACCGCTTCTTCCGAGAACATCACTGACCGGTTCTCGACCGCGCCCGCCTGGACGGTCAGTGCCCGCATCCGGCTGAGAATGGCATTGCCCTCGGCGAAGGCCTCCTCGACGGCACGGCCCTGGTCGGCGATCTGCTCCTCGAGTGCGGCCAGTTCCGCCGCCTTCTGGGTCAGGATGCGGAACACCGCGCCACGCCCGGCAAGGCCCGAAAGATTGCCGACCTCTTCCTGATCGGACAGGCTTTCGAAACTGGCCCGCACCCGCGCGACATCCCGCGACAGGCTCTGGCCCGCGATGGTGTTGGCATGGGTCCGCTCCAGCGCGGCCTGATAGTCCTGCACGGTCTGGGCCAGGTGCTGTTCCACCGCAGCCGCCCCCGCAAGCGCCGCCGCATTCAGCCAGGAGGACATGGCGATGATCGCGACGCTGCCCAGGGCCATCGACAGCAGCAGCCCGGTCCGTGACGCGGCGGTCCGCATCGCCGGCAGCAGCCGCATCATGTAGGTCCAGAACACGAAGATCGCGACCGAGACCGCCAGCGAATAGGCGAGTGCTGCAAAGGTTGTCCAGGCGCCGCTGTCATCGAGCAGCGAGCGCACGCCGATATAGGTGTAGATCCCAGAGGCCGCCGCCAGCACCCCGAGCGCAACCCCGGTGAAGCTGTCGAGCCAGGCAAGATGTCCGGTCAGCTCGCGGGCATGCTGGGCCGGGTCGCGGGGCAGCGCCTGGCGGCCCGGATCGGTGTCGGGATCGGTATCGGGCGAAGCTGTCAAAACGCTCTCCTTTCAGCGGGCGGCGTCATAATGATAGCGCATGTGGGCGCGGGGACACGGGCCCTTCCCGGGCGCCAGGGCTACGCCAGGGCCGGGGTCGCGACGTTTCCACGGATCGGGTGTCGTCTCGGAGACATCGCCGTTTAGCATGCCGCGGGCAAATGACCCTGCCCAGAGTTGTCCGCGTTGAACTGTCTGAAATGCGGCGCGCAGATTGACGGCGATCTGCGCGCGATCGGGCTTGTCAGCTGTGATTTCTGCCAGACTACGCTGGTCTGCGAGGATGACCATGGCGCCGCGGCGCGCCTCGGTCCTGATCCTCGGCGGCGGCGACGGCATGGCCGCCCGCGAGGTGCTGAAATACCCGAAGGTCCGGCAGGTGACGCTGGTCGATCTCGATCCGCGCGTGACAGAGATCTTCCGCGGCCGCCCCGATCTGGCGGTGCTCAACCACGGCGCACTCAACGACCCGCGCCTGACGGTCCTGAACACCGATGCCTGGCGCTTTGCCGAAACCGCTCCGGACAGTTTCGACGTGATCATCGTCGATCTGCCCGACCCGAAGAACATCGCTCTGTCAAAGCTTTATACGCGACAGTTCTACCGTCTTCTCAGCGAAAGGCTGAGCGCGGGCGGCGTGCTTGTCACCCAGGCCGGATCGCCGCTCTTCGCGCGCCAGGCCTTCTGGTCGGTGGTCGAAACGATCGAGGGCACAGAGCTGCCGCAGCTCATGGACGGCCATTGGCATGTGACCCCCTATCACAGCTATGTGCCGAGCTTCGGGGAATGGGGCTTCGTCATGGCCTCGGCCCTGCCTCTGCGCGAGATGAGTTTCCCGCAGGCCGACCGGATGCGCTATCTGACCCCCGAGACATGGCGCGGCGCGCAGGTCTTCGGTGCCGACATGTCCCGCATCGATGCCGCGCCCAACACCCTGCAATCCCATGCCCTGGGCAGATATTGCAATGACGGCTGGGACGAATGGTTCCGCTGAAGGCGTGACACGGGCCCGGGGCGCGGGTGCGTTCCGGCATCCGCGACGGGCGGGGCAGACCGGTGCAGGCCCGGCATGCGTCGATCTGCGGGATACAGCGCCGGCCAGTCGGGAACGTCTTTGCGTCTTCGCCGCCGCGGGCTCCCCCGGCAACTGTTTCGGCGCCTTCACGTTCGCTTCCGACGGTATCCCGTGCTGCCTGCCGAGGTCCGCTCGCACCCGCGCAGGACCTTCCCGGGAAGGCGCTCGGGCGGGCCGTCGGCGAGCCATGCGGCCCCGCCGAGATTCATGAGGACCTCATGGGGATCGTATTGGGACGGCTGCCGCGCCGCAGGCGCTGCATGTGCAGCTGCCGGAACCTGACCGGACGGTGCTCGGTCGGCGCTCGGCCGCGCGGGCACGCACGCAACATATGCACGAGGCGCCGTTCCGGGCGGCAAAGCGGATCTGCCTGTCGTGGACCGGCCCCCATGGCGGCCTCTTGCCCTTCGCCACGGGAAACCGGGAGCAGGGCTGCGGCAGGCCGACCGCGGGCTTAGCAAAGGCTCAGCTCTGGCCGAAGCCCAGCGTCGGTTCCAGCGCCTCCCAGCTTTCATCCATCGCATAGGCGGCCGACAGATAGGGAATGCCGACATGGCCGAAGCGGAAGGAAAGCTGGAATTCGGCACTGTCCTCGCTGTCATGGGCGAGCCCGGCAAGATAAAGCGCCGCGGCAAGGCCGGTGCGGTCGGCGCCCTGACGGCAATGGATCAGGATCGGCTTCGGCAGGCTTTTCATCAGCGCAAGCAGCGCCCCGGCTTCCGTCACCGAGACGGGGCGCCCGGCCGAGAGCCCGAAATCGGCATGAACCGCTCCGGCCTGGCGCGTCGCGGCCAGTTCGTCGCGATACCAGCCGCGATCCTCGCGGGCACCGCGCAGGTTCAGCACGCTCCGTATGCCATGCGTCCGGATCACCCGGCCAAGCGCCTGCGGATCGAGCTGCGCCGAACGGAACAGCTCCTGCGGGCGAACCTCGTGGAAATTGCCGCCTGCCTGCAGATACCCGGCCCATCCGGCAGCGGCGCTGAGCGCCAGCCCGGCCCCAAGCAAAGCCACCCGAAACGCCCGGCCCGTCCCCGAAAGGCGGCTCATCCGCGCGGCCCCGACGGGCGGCGCCTGTGGCCGCTCGGCATCGCCCGGCCGAGGGCCTCGCGCTGGCGCGGGCTTTCGACGATCCCTCCGGCGACAACCAGCGCAACCGCCCCGGGGAGGGGGATTTCAGGCCGCTCGGCCATCGGCTCGGCCCCCCGGAACGCCTCGGCGGTCGGTCGCCAGCCGCCGGGACGCGCAGGTGCGGTCGGGCCGGAACACGCCGGGAGCGTCGCGCCGCCCGCCGGATCGTGGCCCGGATTCCGCGGCGCATGGCCTACGGCCAGCCGGCCGGGATCGCCCAGACCCGCGCGCGGGCCAGGGATGAAACCGGCAAAGCGGGCAGGACGGGGTCCGATGACGCGCCGGACAATTCGGACGATACCCACGGTCCGACGCCCGCCGGGGAGATGGGCCGCGGCCTTGCGCCCGAACCGCCGGACCTCGGCGCGGGCCCGGAAGAAACGCTCCCGGATTGCAACCCTGTCACCGCCCGGCCGGTCGGTCATCCGAGCCCCGCTCCTCGAAGGTCTCCGGACCGGGGAAGACCTCGGCCCGCCTGTCCCGGCATCATGGGCACAGGTCCCGTGGCAGCCAGTCTCGGCCTTGACCTTGCGCCTTTGCCCGCTGCGGGCGGCACGCCGGGCCTTCAGCTCCTCAGTCGGGCGCCAGCCGGTTCTGGGCACGGAACAGCGCGCGCTTGCCGGCAGCGACGAGGCCAGCAGCGGCGGGGTCGGCAGCGCGAGGGCTGGACGCGGAAGGGCGGGATGCATGGGAAAGACCTCCATCTGCTGCGATGGCCCCGGGATGTTCTTCCAGCCTTGCGCCCGGCTTACAGTCGCCGCAAAAAAACGCCCCCTTCCCGAAACCGGGGAAAAACGGTTAGTTCGCAGCATGAGAGTGCTTGTCATCGAGGATGGCGCCGATCTGGCCGAGGCGATCCGGACCTATCTGAGCCGGGACGGACATGCCGTCGATCTGGCCGCCGACTGCGCCGAAGCCGGGCTTCTGCTCGATCTGGCGCAATATGACGGCATCGTGCTCGATCTCGGGTTGCCCGACGGTTCGGGTCTCGATTTGCTGCGGGCGCGGCGGCGCGACGGGCTGCGCACGCCGGTCGTCATCCTGAGCGCGCGCGACCGGATCGGCGACCGCATCGCCGGGCTCGACAGCGGCGCCGACGATTACGTGGTCAAGCCCGTCGATCTGGGCGAGCTGGCGGCGCGGCTTCGGGCCAATGCCCGGCGCGGCGAGGGCGCGCCGGGGGTCGAGCTTGCGTTCGGGCCGCTCCGGATCGACCGCGCCCGCGCCCGGGTCTGGCGTGACGGTGCCGAGATCCGCCTGACCGCGCGCGAATGGGCGGTGCTCGACGCGCTTCTGGCGGCGCGGGGCCGGGTGCTGTCGCGGCAGGTGCTGGAAGACCGATTGTATGATTTCGATGCCGGGATCTCGGGCAATGCGGTCGAGGTCTATGTCTCGCGGCTGCGCGGCAAGCTCGGGCGCGGGCTGATCGAGACCCGGCGCGGCATCGGATACCAGATCCCGTGAGCGGCCGGTCGCTGAGCGGGCGCCTGATGCGGCGGGTGCTGGCCGTGGTCGGCGCCGGCTGGTTGCTGAGCCTCGCGGTCGGGCTCGGGGTCATCGCGCATGAGATGAACGAGCTTCTCGATCGCGGCCTCCGGACCCAGACCGAGCTGATCCTGGCGCTGGTCGAGGCCGACCGGCCGGTGCCGCCGCTCTCTGCCGGGCTGCGCCTGCGGGTGCTGCGCGCAGACATGCCGACACCGTCCGCCCCCTGGCCCGGGATCGGCCCGGGGGCACATCTCGAAACCTCCGCCTGGCATGTGATGCGCCGCGACAGCGCCGATGGCCGGGTCGCGGTCGAGCTTGGCCAGTCGACCGGCTGGCGCCGCGAGGAACTGATGGAAAGCGCGCGGGCCTTCCTGCTTCTGATGGCGGCCGTTCTGGTCTCGGCGGTGCTGGCGGTGCGGCAGGGCACCCGTGCCGCGCTGAGGCCCGCGCGCGATTTCGCGGCCCAGATGGCCCGGCGCGATGCCGGCGATCTCTCTCCGGTCCCGGCCGCGGATCTTCCGGCCGAGCTGGCGCCGATCCCGCGCGCGCTGAACGGCTATCTCGGCCGGATCGAGGCGCTGCTGGCGGCCGAGCGCCGCTTTGCCGCCGATGCCGCGCATGAGCTGCGCAGCCCCATTGCCAGCGCCGCCGCCCAGGCCCAGCTGATCGCCGAAGCCAAGGCCGGGCCCGAGGCCGCAACCCGGCTCTTGCGGGCGATCGAGCGGCTGGGGCGCATCGTCGAACGGCTGCTGCAACTGGCCCGGGCCGAGGCCCCGACAGGACTGGACAGCGATCGCGCCGACCTGATCGCGATCCTCGATCTGCTGATCCGAGACCGGCCGGGCGCGACGATCCGCTTCGACGATGGCGACCACGACCGGCTCGACCTGGCGCTGGCGCCCGACAGCCTGGCGATCCTGCTGGCCAATCTCATCGACAATGCCCGGGACCACGGCACCGGACCGGTCGAGATCGTCCTGCGTCCCGGCCCGGTGCTGGTGATCGCGAACCCGACCGATGGCCCGGCCGAGCTGCTTGGCGACCGGTTCGCACGGCGCCCCGGCTCGGACGGCACCGGGCTTGGCCTCTCGATCGTGCGCGCCCTGGCCGACCAGCACGGCATCGGCCTGTCGCATGAGGCCGGGCCCGGGCGGATGACGATACGGCTCGATCTCGCGGCCCTCGTTCCCACCCTCGCCACCGGCCCGGATCCGGCACCCGGCTGAGCCCTCCACGGGCCGCCGCTGCCCCGGCAACACCGGCCGCGTGGCGCTCTCGACCTGCGGCGCGGGCTGAATTATCCATGAGCCATGCCGCAGATGCCCTCAGAATCGCTTGCCGCCCGGATCGGCCGCCAGCTTGCCAGCCGCATCGTCTCGGGCGAGATCCCGCCCGGCGCCCGGCTGAGGCAGGACCATATCGCCACCGAGTTCGGCTCGAGCCATGTGCCGGTGCGCGAAGCCTTCCGCCAGCTCGAGGCGCAGGGGCTGGTCGAAAGCCTGCCGCGCCGGGGCGTCCGGGTCGCGGCCTTCGGGCTGGAAGAGGTCCGCGAAGTCGCGCAGATGCGCGGTGCGCTCGAGGTGCTGGCGCTTCGCAACGCGGCGCCGCATCTGACCCCGGCCATCCTCGACGAGGCGGAAGAGGCCACCCGTGCCGGGGACCGCGCCCGCGACGTGCAGAACTGGGACGCGGCGAACCGCCGGTTCCACCGCTCGATCCTGGCCCCCTGCGGCATGCCGCGGCTCTTGCGCAGCATCGAGGATCTTCACAGCGCCAGCACGCGTTTCCTGATGTCGGGCTGGCGTGCGGAATGGGACGCCCCGACCGATCGCGACCACCGCGCCATTCTGGTTGCGCTGCGCGCGGGCAATGTCGAGCAGGCAGCAGCCCTGCTGGAACGACATGTGACCTGGGTCGGCCCGGCCCCCGGGCGCCGCCCCGCGGCCGGCCCGGCCCGACAGACCTGAAAGACCTGACGGGCCCCCGGTTTCGTCCGGTCGCGCCCTTCCGCAGGGGGGCGCGCCGCGGCTTGGGCCTTGCGCTCGCGCGCGGGTTGCGGTCAATCTCGGATATAAGATGGAATCTTTATCTATAATCTTGAGGGATGCCTCCATGACCGCGCTTGTGACCCCCGCCGAAACCGCTTTCTCGCCGCTCGATCTTCAGAACCGCCCGTTGCTCTGGAAGATCGGCGCGGTGCTTGTCGGCACGCTTTTCCTTGCCCTCGCCTCGCAGGCCGAGGTGCCGATGATCCCGGTTCCGGTCACGCTGCAGACGCTGGCTGTCGGGCTGGTCGGCGCGCTTTACGGCTGGCGGATGGGCGGCATCACCATCGCGGCCTGGCTTGCCGAGGGCGCGATGGGCCTGCCGGTGCTGGCGGGCGGCGCGGCCGGGCTGCCGCATTTCTTCGGGCCGACCGGCGGCTATCTCTTCGCCTTCCCGGTTGCGGGCATGATCGTGGGCTGGCTGGCCGAGCGTGGCTGGACCGGGCGGCGCATGGGTCTGGCCTTCCTCGGCATGCTGGCCTGCAATGCCGCCTGCCTTCTGCTGGGTGCGGCCTGGCTTGCGCTGCTGATCGGCGCCGAGGCGGCCTTCACCGCCGGGGTGCTGCCCTTCCTTCTCGGCGCGGTGCTGAAATCGGCGCTTGGCTCGATGGTGCTGAGGCTGCTGTGCGGCCGGACCCGCCGCGCCGCCGAATGACGCTGCGCCTGCGTCCGCACCATCTCCTGTGCCTCCTGACCTTTGTCGGCAGGGGGTACAGCCCGGCCTTCACCGCCAACATGACGGCCAGCGTGGGTCGGCTGCGGGCCGGGGAAGAGGCCGAGATCGTCGACGGGCCGGACGATCTCTGCGCCCCTCTGCTTGACGGCCCCGAACCTCATTGCCACCGCTGCAGCGTCACGGCGCGCGACCGTGCGGCAGCGTCTGCTGTCGGGCGCCTTCTGGGGCGGACCATCCGGCCCGGCACGCGCCTGCGATTCGATGCGGGCTTGGTGCGTCGGCTTCGACAGGCCTTCGCCGCCGGCAAGATCCGGTCGGCCTGCGGCGGATGCGAGTGGCATGAGCTTTGCAGCAGGGTCGCGGCGTCTGGCTATGCGGAAGCCTCGCTTTGAGCGCCGCCCCAATCCCGCCGTGGTGCTGGTCCCGTCCGTCGTAAATCCTTGCGCAACGGAACGCGCGCGCATGGTCGCTGGCCTCTGTCGCGCCGAGGGCAGAAGCCGCATCCCGGGCAAGGTCGGAACCGCATTTCAGGTGACGAGGGCGACCGGTCTTCGCGGCCGCCGCCCGTGTTCGCGGAGCTGAAGGTCAGGCCCGGTTTCGAGGGAATCCGGGAGACGCATTCTGGCTGTCTTGCGCGCGGCCCCGGCCATCGCCGCACCGTCATCCGAACGGGTCGGGTGTCGCGCCCGATCGATATCCCCGCCACCGGCGGCGCCCCGATCCGCCCCGCTTTCCCCTTGCCCGGCCCGCGGGCTCCCGCCGTATGCCTTGCGGGGCGATGCAGGCCCTCCGCTATGCCTGTCTCAAAGGTGCGGGGGCCTGGCTTCGGGAGGCGCGTGCAAATCGCTTTTCAACGGGAAACGCTCCCGCTCCCGCCAGAGCTCGAGGGCAGGGCGGTCCCGCGTGATGCCACCCTCAGGCAAGGCGGCGGGAATGGAGGCGATCTGCATCGATGTCCCGGCCTGTGGGGGGGCAAGCAGCGTCCGGGCTCTGAAACATGAGAACAGGTTCCGGAGGCCCGCGACCGTATCGGCCGACATGTGAAATGGTCCGGGCACTCGATGCTCGTTATTCCCTGTGCCGACGCGCGGGACTGTCTGAGGGACCTGAGGGGCCGTGCGGTCCTGATCGCGACGAAGTCTTTGTGATCCGCACAAGACGCAGGCCCGCCCGTTGAAAACAGGGCCATTTGATCTTGGCGTTTTCGGCGGGGGGTTCCTGGCCGGAAGAGAAGCGGAACCGTATGAAGGCCTCGACGGACATGCGCGCGCCGGGCCTTCATTCCGAAGCGGGGCGGGCAAGGCAGGCCGGTCCCGGAGATCTGGTGCGGTTCGGAGCCCCGGGGGCTGGCAGGCTGGATCCGTCTCCCCGGAGGGTCCGGGCCTTGTTGCGCATGGCGGAACGGAGCCGGCCCGAAGGCAAAGCCGTCACTTCCATTGCGGGTTATGCGTGGTCCGGTTCCGTAAAGTCCGCAATCTTGCGGATTGCAGGAGGCCGCGTCCGGCCACGGTGCGGGTATAGACGAGCTGGCCCCGGCCCAGCATGGCCTGCCAGTTCTTCCAGAAGATCCCGGCCCGCCGCTTGTTGCCGTCGAACCGGGGCGGCACGGCGAAGAGCTGGGAGCGGCCGCGCAGGAAGCCCGCGGGGACAACGACCAAGTATCGCGGATTGGTCACGGGATGGAGAACCCGCCGGAGGGTCTCGTGGAACAGGGTCTCCTCGTAGCGGCTCGCCCGGTCGAGGCCGATGCGGTGTCCCTCGGGGCCTTCGAGGACATAGGGCGCGATGTCCCGGTCGGGGCCGATATCGCCAAGCTGGCGCAGGCTTTCCAGCACCAGATGGCCCATCCGGCCGAGTGTTCTGCGGATCTCGGGCTCGGGGATCGGCCGGCCGGACAGGCGGCGCCACAGGCTGGCGAGACCTCTGCTGCGGGGCAGGACCAGCTGGCTCTGTCTCTGTGCGATGCCGGTTTCCTGCATCAGGCGGCCGCCGATCTCTGCGCCGGTTTCAAGCGCTCTGTCCCAGTCCCGGGCGAGATCCCCATGGGTGGCCGCCAGCCGCCGCGCCTTCTCGTTCTGGACGGTGCTGGTGGCTTCGGGCGCGAACCAGGACCGGATCTCGAGGGCCTCGCGGTCGATCCGGGCGAAACAGGCAAAGGGCCTCGCGAGGGCCTCGAGATCCTTCCCCGAGACATGCGCGTCCGGAACGACGGCGATATGCCAGATATTCGAGCATTTCGAAGGGTTGCGGCGGTCGATGCGCAAGGCCCACCCGCGCAGCTGGTTGATCGCGACGAAGCTGGCCAGATTGGTGCCGAGCACGAGCGCGTTGAATCCGGACGCGTCCCATCCCTGTCCCGGAAAGGCCTGCGTCCCGATGATGCCCCTGACATCTCCTGCGTGGAAGGCCGTATTGGTCCGCGCGATGGCGGCATCGAAATCCCGCCCCTCGATCAGGACATGGTCCGGCCGGTCGGAGAGCGGCTGCGCGGCAAGACCCCGGCCAGCGCCCGGGGCAGAACCACGACCTGTCCCGTCATGATCGCGGCATCGCGGCCACCGCCACCGGCGGTCAGTCTGCGAAACAGGTGGACGGCGCTGAACCCCGTGGCTGGGGTCTCCGCGGCCAGCGACAGGCGGCCGATTCGGTCCACGAAGATCGCCATGTGCAGATCCGGGCCGCGGGCCGCGCGTTCGAGAGCGTGGATTTCGAGGCAGGCCTCGAGCCGGGTGCCGTCATCGCGCAGGATCCCGATCCGGTCGGCGAATTTCCGAGGCGGCAGCAGGATACGGTCATTGCGGGGCGCCCCCATGCGGGTGAGGCTCTGCAGGGTCGGGGCGGGAAGGCGCGCCTTCAGCCCGTCGCAGAGGATCCGGAGCCAGTCCCAGGATTGCGGCGGTATATCTCCCTCGCGGATCTGCAGCAGCCGCCGGGCATAGGGAAGCAGCGGGCGCCCGGCATCGTGCAGATAGACCGGCATGGCGCTGAACAGGTCCGGCTCGTCGAGGATTTCTGCCGCATGGGTCCTGCAATCAGCGATCCAGGGCAGGGCCTCGATCATGGCGAGCAGCGCGGGATCGTTCCGCAGCAGCTCGAGGCTGCCGGCCTCGTCCTCGCGGTTCCGGACATAGGTCGCCGCATGGCGGGTCACGGCGGCGAAGACCAGATCCCGATGCGGGCAGAGATCTCGCGATTGCACCAGCACGGGGGCCGGGATCTCGGCATCGATGGGGCCGCAGAGCGCGTCGTAGTTCCGCCATTCCCGTGCGACGGCATTGTAGGGAGGGGTGGCCGTCAGCGACAGCGTCACGCCGTCATGGCGTCCGGACAGCCCGGTCAGGGTGTGCCACCATCTGCGGCGCAGGTGATGCGCCTCGTCGAGGCAGCGCAGGCCGACGGCCGGGACCGTCCCGGCGCGTTTCTGATGCACGCCCTGATGGGGCGAGACCCGCAGCGGCACATCTGCCGAAAGGTCGGTGCTGACCAGACCGGCCAGATCCGGCAGCCGGTCCCCGACGAAGTCGGATTTCAGCCGCTCGATCCACTGATCGCGCACGAGAATGTTGGGGGCCAGAACGAGGCAGCGCAGCCCGAGCCCGCGGATGATCTCTAGGCCGAGGACCGTCTTGCCCGCCCCCGGCGCGGCCACGACATGCAGCTTGCGATCGCCCAGATGGGCCTCGAGATCGGCGAGGATGCGTGCCGGGTAGCTGCGCCACGGACGGCGGAACGCCAACGCACCGAACAGCCTTTCGGGGCTCATCTCGGCAGTCGCCCGAGCTGGACCCGGAAGGCCTTCATCGACTGCGCCAGCGCGTCGGTGCGGCGGGCCTGGCAGGAGGCCACGGCCGCCTGCAGGATGTCGAGATAGACCCTGAAATCCGCCTGATCCGCGGG
>NZ_CP020385.1:235000-238713 GCF_002073975.1 Rhodovulum sp. MB263
TCCTCTTCTATCGCATCCCTGAACGGACGCCTATGGCGTCAAGTAGCGAAGCGATAGCGCAGGATAAGGTGTTTGCTGTGAAGCCGGGCTGTGAGGCACCGGTGGAGCGATCACTAGCGAGAATGATGACATGAGTAGCGACAAGGAGGGTGAGAGACCCTCCCGCCGAAAGTCCAAGGGTTCCTGCTTAAAGCTAATCTGAGCAGGGTAAGCCGGCCCCTAAGGCGAGGCTGAAAAGCGTAGCCGATGGGAACCACGTTAATATTCGTGGGCCAGGAGGATGTGACGGATCGCAGGTGTGGTGAGACCTTATCGGATTGGTCTTGCCGCTGAGCGGTTCCTGGAAATAGCCCTCCATCAGACCGTACCCTAAACCGACACAGGTGGACTGGTAGAGAATACCAAGGCGCTTGAGAGAACGATGTTGAAGGAACTCGGCAAAATGCCTCCGTAAGTTCGCGAGAAGGAGGCCCGGTTCGTGGGCAACCATGGGCCGGGGGCACAAACTAGGGGGTGGCGACTGTTTACTAAAAACACAGGGCTCTGCGAAGTCGCAAGACGACGTATAGGGTCTGACGCCTGCCCGGTGCCGGAAGGTTAAAAGGAGGGGTGCAAGCTCCGAATTGAAGCCCCGGTAAACGGCGGCCGTAACTATAACGGTCCTAAGGTAGCGAAATTCCTTGTCGGGTAAGTTCCGACCTGCACGAATGGCGTAACGACTTCCCCGCTGTCTCCAACATCGACTCAGCGAAATTGAATTGCCTGTCAAGATGCAGGCTTCCCGCGGTTAGACGGAAAGACCCCGTGCACCTTCACTACAGCTTCACACTGGCATCAGGCATGCGATGTGCAGGATAGGTGGTAGGCTTTGAAACCAGGACGCCAGTTCTGGTGGAGCCTCCCTTGAGATACCACCCTTCTCCTGCTTGATGTCTAACCGCGGTCCGTTATCCGGATCCGGGACCCTGTGTGGCGGGTAGTTTGACTGGGGCGGTCGCCTCCCAAATAGTAACGGAGGCGCGCGAAGGTTGGCTCAGAGCGGTCGGAAATCGCTCGTTGAGTGCAATGGCAGAAGCCAGCCTGACTGCAAGACTGACAAGTCGAGCAGAGACGAAAGTCGGCCATAGTGATCCGGTGGTCCCGAGTGGAAGGGCCATCGCTCAACGGATAAAAGGTACGCCGGGGATAACAGGCTGATACTGCCCAAGAGTCCATATCGACGGCAGTGTTTGGCACCTCGATGTCGGCTCATCTCATCCTGGGGCTGGAGCAGGTCCCAAGGGTACGGCTGTTCGCCGTTTAAAGAGGTACGTGAGCTGGGTTTAGAACGTCGTGAGACAGTTCGGTCCCTATCTTCCGTGGGTGTAGGATACTTGAGAGGAGTTGCCCCTAGTACGAGAGGACCGGGGTGAACGATCCACTGGTGGACCTGTTGTCGTGCCAACGGCAGTGCAGGGTAGCTATGATCGGACAGGATAACCGCTGAAGGCATCTAAGCGGGAAGCCCCCCTCAAAACAAGGTATCCCTTGAGGACCGTGGTAGACCACCACGTCGATAGGCCGGAGATGTAAGCGCAGCAATGCGTTCAGTTGACCGGTACTAATTGTCCGATAGGCTTGATTTGATCCAGTAATAGCCAAGCTATACTGCTCAAAAGCAACACATCCCCAGTGTACGCGACTTGGAATATGGCTCTTCCTCGGTTTGGTGGTCATAGCACGAGCAAAACACCCGGCTCCATTCCGAACCCGGCCGTTAAGTGCCGTCGCGCCGATGGTACTGCGTCTCAAGACGTGGGAGAGTAGGTCGCCGCCAAACCTAGAAAGAGCCATGTAACTCTCAATACGATATCTCGTCCCAATACCAATAAACCAATGGGACGAAACCCCTGTGCACTCAAAAGCACAGTATTGGCGCGGGGTGGAGCAGCCCGGTAGCTCGTCAGGCTCATAACCTGAAGGTCGTAGGTTCAAATCCTACCCCCGCAACCATAGTCACTTGCCTCACGCCCGCGCTAACACCGCGGGCGTTGGCATTTTGACACATCCCATTGCCGCACAACGACAAAATCGACCCAAGCTCCCCATACAGCTCAATCACATGCCCGTTCGCGGCATCCGCGTCGGGGCTCAGCACGATCTTCTCGATCAGACCGCGCAGGATCTCCACCGCCTCGGGGCGGCTTTCCGGATCGTTCAGCGCAGCCGCCAGATCCGAAACCTTCGCCGCGTAAACATCCGCCAGCCCCGGGTGCAGGACCACCGGGCTCCGCGCGGGCAGGGCGGTCAGTTTTGCCTCAAGCTGACCCTTCTGAGCCTCGAGCGCATCCATTTTCGCCTTCATACTCGGATGAAACATGCCTTCCGTGATCGCCGTGACGATGTTGTCGATCTCCTTTGTTACCTTCGACAGCGCACGCTCCGCCTCGACCCGTCCGGCTGAGCTACCCCCCGAAATTCGGACAGTGACGTAAGCTACGATTTGCAGTCTGCTGATCTTCGACGAGAAGGAGATCAGAGATGTCGAAACGCAAGCAGCACGCGCCTGAGTTCAAGGCGAAGGTCGCGCTGGAAGCCCTGAAGGGTGAAGAGACGGCGGCCGAGCTGGCGAGCCGGTTCGGAGTGCATCCGACGATGATCCATCAATGGAAGCGCGCCCTGCTCGAAGGCGCGTCCGGCGTGTTCGAGCGCGGTGGCCGCAAGAGACCCGAGATCGACGAGGAGCAGGTGAAGGAGCTCCACGCCAAGATCGGGGAGCTGGCGGTGGCCAACTCTTTTTTGGAACGAAAGCTGAAGCCCTGGGGCGGGAAGTGAGGCGCGGTATGATCGAGCCTGACCATCCTCAGCTGTCCATCGGTCAGCAGTGCAGGCTGCTGTCGATTGCGCGCTCGTCCTATTACTACGAGCCGAAGGGAGAGACCGCACAGAACCTCGGCCTGATGCGGCAGATCGACGAGCAGTTCCTGGAGACGCCGTTCTTCGGTGTCCGCCAGATGACCTGGCACCTGCGCAATGACGGGCATCTCGTGAACGAGAAGCGAATACGCCGGCTAATGCGCCTCATGGGGCTGATGCCGATTTACCAGAAGCCCAACACGAGCAGGCCGGCGAAAGGACACAAGACCTATCCTTACCTTCTGAAAGGGCTGCACGTGGATCGTCCGAACCAGGTCTGGTGCTCGGACATCACCTACCTGCCCATGCGCCGCGGGTTCCTATACCTCATAGCGATCATGGACTGGCACACGCGCAAGGTTCTATCCTGGCGGATCTCGAACACCCTGGAGGCCGACTTCTGCGTCGAAGCACTGAGCGAGGCCATCCACAAGTTCGGCCCGCCCGAGATCATGAACACGGATCAGGGCAGCCAGTTCACGTCCTGCGCCTGGACCGACCGGCTCCGCCGATCCGGTGTGCGCATCTCGATGGATGGGAAAGGCCGATTCCTCGACAACATCTTCATCGAGCGGCTGTGGCGAACCCTGAAATACGAATGCGTCTACCTGCATGCCTGGGAGACCGGATCAGAGACGAAAGGGGCTATCCGGAAATGGATGACCTTCTACAACCACCAGCGTCCTCACTCAGCCCTCGGCGGCAAGCCACCGGCGCTGGTTTATTGGCAGAGAAATGATATCAACAAACCCGATCAGCAGGTGCAAAGAGTAGCTTAAATTACGCCAGATACTGTCCAACCGATGGGGAGTAGCTCA
>NZ_CP020386.1 GCF_002073975.1 Rhodovulum sp. MB263
CCTGCTACGATCCGAACGGGCCGGCGGGCGCTCTCACCGAAGACCTGCGGGCCTTCGACGAGGACAATGCCGGTCCCGGCCTTCTGCTGAGCCGTGCGGCGCGGCTGACCGTGACCTTCCTCGGCAAGGAAGCCAATTCGCTGAACTGGGCCTTCACCGTGGCGGGTGGCATGATCAACAGTTCCCAGGCCGTGGGTGCGAGTTATTCGGCGATCGTGAATGCCGGCACGCTGGACTTCACCTTCGGCTCGGTCGCAGACGGTGGGGCTCTGGCCGGGAATGACGGCAGCTTCATCGGATCCGCCGCCATCGCCTTCAGCGAGATCTACGGCAACAAGGTCTATGCCTATTTCGACAATAGCGGCGCGAAGGATGACCGCGATTTCGACGACATGGTCGTCGAGATCTCGATCGCTCCGATTCCGCTGCCGGCCGGCGCCCTGCTGCTCGGCACCGCGCTTGGCGGTCTGGGCCTGGCCCGTCGGCGCAAGGCCGTGACCAAAGCCTGAGCCTGACCGCCTCCGGCGACCGATCCTGACCCTGGCGGCCCTTCATGGCCGCCAGGGTCGTTTTCTTTCCGCGGATCGGCGCGCGGGAAAGATGCCCGGCTAAAGCACGCGCCGGGCCGGCGGCCAGAGGCGCAGCAGGGCCACGAGGGCAACAGAGAGCGCAAAGGCGGTCAGCCCGAAGCCGTAGGGCGTCTTTCCCAGGGCGGGCGCCAGCTTCCAGAGCAGCAGAAACACGGCAGGGTGGACAAGATAGACCCCGAATGCCGTCTCTCCGGCCCGGACCAGGACCGGATGGCCCCGCCCCCGCCACGAAAGCGCGATCAGGCAGACCGGCGCCGCCACGACGGCCTGCAAAGCTCCGTCGACGAACCCCAAAGCGAGACAGGCTCCGGCAACCGCCATCGTGCTGAGAAGAATGGCCGCGCCCGCGCCCCGCCCGCGATGGACCGAGCACAGGAACCCCGCTGCCGCCATGGGAAAGGAGACCAGCCATTGCCCGGCCGGGGCCGGCAGATCGGAATGCCGGTTGAGAACGATCCCGGCGGCAAGGATCAGGACCAGCCCGGCCAGCTGTGGCGCAAGGGGGCGGGCCGGCCAGACCGGGCGCAGGCCGGCGAAGACAAGCCCGCAGATGAAGGCGAAGGGCAGAAACCACAGATGGATCGCCGGGCCGATCAGCAGCGAGAACGGATCGAGCGGCATGCCGGGGATCCAGGCGGTCCCGCGATAGAGCCCGAGGGCATAGTAGACCGCGCACCAGATCAGCCAGGGCAGAAGCAGCCGCCGGGCCCGGCTTTGCAGCAGCCCGGCCCAGGGCTGCGCGCGGCCGGGAGCATAGCCCAGAAAGAACACGAAGACGAACATGCCCGCATACCAGACATCCCGCCCCGGGACGCCGGCATGAAACAGAACGACCCCCAGCGCCGCAAGCAGCTTGAGCCCGTCATAGACGACAAGACGCGTCTGTTCGGCCGACACCGGCATCCCTTCCCCTGCGCGCCCGATCCGACCTGGCGCCGCCACGGTTCCCCCGGGACCAAAGGCCCATGATCGCGGCTCCCGCCGTGCAGGACAAGCCCGTCATCCCGGGCCTTGCAGGCCCGCGCCGGTCCTGGCGGGAAGCCCCCCCGGGGCCGGGGGAGCTTGCAGGCAGGCTTACCAGTCGAGGATCGAGACCGAGGCGCCAGTCGGAGGGGCTGCCAGCGGATCGGCGAGCGTGGTGCCGTAATCGGCCTGCAGCGCCTCGAGAAGCTGTTGGTAATGCGCGCCCTCGGCGCCGTCGCTTTCGTCGCCAAGGATGTCGAGGCTGACCTGGCCGGTCCCGGTCCCCGAGGCCGACAGCGTCAGCGTGACCTGGTCGCGCGCATAGTCGATCGTCACCGTCGCGTTGCGGTTCTCGCCCAGACCGGTGAAATCGAGATCGCCGAACCGCCCGAAAAGCTCGTCGGCCTCCAGCAGGACCGTCTGCGACGGGACCCCGGCCATCCCGCTCAGATCGATCGCCAGCGTCGCCTCGCCCAGATCGATGCCCGAGACCACGTCCGAGGTCTCGAACCGGCCGCTGCGGAATTCGCCGATGCTTCCCAGCGCCCCGTCCTCGGCCACGAATTTCAGCGTCGCATCGTCATCGAGCCGAAGCAGCGACAGGCCGCCCTCGCCGTCGAAGCCGATCTTCGCATCGTCGCCCATCACCGTCAGCACCCGCCCCGCCTCCAGCAGGAACCCGGCCCCGTCAGTGGCAAGGATCGCCTGGCCGTTCCCGCCCACGGTCAGATCCGCATTGCCCCGGAACACCCCGGTATTGGCGAAGCGGCCGCCCGTCACCGAGATCGACAGCAGGTCGCTGTCGGCATAGCCATCGATCCAGAACTGGCCCGCCCCGTCCACCGTCACCTGACCGCCCCAGCTGCTGCCGACCGCAATCCCGCCCCCGATATCGAGCCGGCCCTGGGTCACGCTCAGCCGCCCGCCATCGCCCAGATCGAGATCGGCAAGCGCTGTCGTCGCGCTGCCATAGCTTACCCAGTTGCCGCCCAGATCGACGCTGTCGCCATCCCGGGTTCCGGGCAGGTCGTCGGTCGACCAGTTCAGCCGGTTGTCCCAGCGCATCCCATCGCCCCGGTCGTCGGGACTGAAGCGCAGCACCGTCTCTTCGGCCCGAAGCTCGGTCTCCATCCCGAAGCCGGTGCGGAAGAAGGCGGTGATCAGATCGGCATCGACCATGCCGTCCAGCGCGCCATCGGCCTGCGCGCGCAGATAATCGGCCAGATCCGAGATCGTCGCCGAGGGCTCGCCCAGCAGATCCGCCGCGAAGTTCTGGATCGTGGTCCGGTCGAGCACCGCCCGGTCGAGGCCCTCGATATTGGCCTCTGTCTCGCCCGACTTGGCCGCGCTCTTCGAGCCGGTCCAGTTGTAGATCACCGTGTCGTTGTAATAGAGGCTGCCCCGGATCGCGAGCGCGAACTGCCCGCCCTCCTTCTCGGCCATCTCCGCGGCATTGTTCGGATCGGCCAGATGGGCGATGATATTGCCCACCATGCTGGCCTGCGCGCCCTTCATGTCGATGCCCTGCGACAGCGCGCCTTCGGAATGGTCGACCCTCTTGTAGCCCGCGGAGGTCACCAGATTGCCCAGCATCAGGGTGTAGTTCCCGGATGCGTCGGAGCCGCCCATGGCCGGGTTGATCGCCCCGTTATTGTCGAGGAAGACGTTGTCCTCGACCACGCCGCCCATCCGGAACTGCGCCCCGTAGGAGGCCGCCCGCATGATGATGTTGTCGCGCAGCGTCACGTCGTTATTGGCGGCGCTGAAATAGATGTTGTGGCTGTACATGCTCGGCGGCTGGCCCTGCTCGACCGAGCGCGCATAATCATAGCCGTCCTCCCAGCCATTATGGTCGAACAGGGTATTCTCGATCAGAACCCCCTCCGACGAGGACATGTAGAACCCGCTGACCCGGTTCGGGTGCTGCGCCCAGGTGTCGGAATCGTTGACCGGCGTCTCGCGCCAGACATCCGTGACCGAGGAATTGCGCAGCGTCAGCCCGTCGGCATGCCCGACCAGAAGGCTGTCGCCGGAGATCGCCAGATCGCTCAGCAGCATGTTCGAGACATTGTCCAGCGCCATCCCGTCGCTGAAATGCAGCCCCTCGATCACGACATTTTCCTTGGTCTGCGCGAAGCTGCGCATCTCCTGCGTGATCTCGGGCGGGCTGCCCTCGCCATAGGCACCGACATAGATCGGATGCAGCTCGGATTCGCCTCTGACGCTGGGATCGACCAGCCCCTTGAAGTCGTCATAGCTGTAGCCACGCTCGAGCAGCAGCCAGTGCGAGGAGGGTTCGGGACCGGTCAGCGCCCGCCAGATGGCCGAGCCCACATCCTGATCCACCGCCATCCCCTCGGCAAAGCCGTAGGTCGTCTGCCCGGCGAGCCAGTAATCGTTCACCTGCTCGACCTTCATGCCTTCCAGCGCCGCGATGTCGGCCCGGCTGAGCCCGTCCTCGCCTGCCGTCACGTAGACGGTCTCGTGCACGTCGCCATGCTCGATCACCAGGCTGCCATCCCCGGCGGTTTCGAGCATGTAGAAATCGCCCGCGCCCCAGCCGCCGGCCTGCCCGCCCGCCACCGCGCTCAGGCTCGCGGCATGGGTCGTCACCGTGCCATCGGCATGGGTCACCGCATAGTCGAAGCTCAGCGCTCCGGTCTGGGTCTCGCCGGTCAGCACCAGGGCAAGGCTGAGATCGGGATTCACCGACACATTGCCGAATTCGGGACGCGCCACGATCTCGACCGAGACGGCATCCTCTGCATCGGGCAGGGTCAGCGTCGTCACACGCCCCGTCGTCACCTCGACCTCGCCATCCAGCGGCACCGAGGTTCCGACCCCGTCCGACCCCTCTCCCAGGCCCTCACCCTGCCCCTCGTCAGGTCCTTCGCCCGGACCTTCATTCGGCCCCCCATCGACGGGGGGGGTGCCTCCGACGCCATCGCCGGGCGGCGTCTGGCCGCCGGATCCGGACCCCGACCCGCCGCCGGTCGACACGAGGCTCCATGGATCGACGCCAAGGAGCGATGCAAATTTCACGATGGGAGGGGTCAGGACGGACCCTTCGGACGGAGCCGACGCGACAAGGCCGCCGGGCTCTGCCGCGGTTTGCGGCAGGGCGATCGCATCGGCATGGGCGGCTTCGAAGAAGTCGCCATCGCTTGCATTGCGGCCCGTCGCGCCAGAGCCGCCTGCGGGGAGATCCCCGGCCCCGTCATCCGGACCCGCCGATGCCGGATCCTCCCCCGCCCCGGCATCCTCGGCCGCGACCGGTTGCGCGGCAAGCTCCGTGCCCTCCGCACCGCCCGGCGAGACTTCGGGACCGGCCTTCTCAACCTCCTCGTCGCTGGTGGCGATCCCGCGCAGCACCAGGGCCCCTGCGGTCGAGCCTCCGAACAGGCCAGCGGTACCGAAAAGAGCCGTAACAAGGTGAAGCAGTCGTTTCATGGGGTCCCTTTAATGCTGCGGACGTCATGTCGGGATATCACCCCGAGGGTGGTTAACGATTCAGGGAATGACGTAAAGAGCCGAGAGCGGCTGGGCAAAAACCCGCTGGCGACCGGCGCCCGCGGTGCCGGATTCGGCACATCCCCGCCGAAAAATCCCGCCAGGCGGCCCGGGCCGGGCTTAAGAAATTGCGACAGTTCCGATTGCGCCGACTATCGAAGCATTTGCGGAACGGCCGCGGGAATCGCCTTGCAGAGCGGGCGCAAGGCCAATCCGGCTCTCCCGGACAAGGATCGGTTCCGGGCTGGAGCGGACTGGGTCCGGACGGGGGACCGCGCCCGGTCCGGGCTTCGGCAAGAGGGCATTTCGGACCGGAGGCGCCGTGCGAGACATCCATTCCTGCCTGTTCGGCACCTGGCAGCCCGGGATCGGCGATCCGACCTGGCAGGGCTGGGTCACGGTCGCGGTCTATCTGGCAGTGGCGGCGCTGGCCCTGCGCGCGGCATCGCGGGGGGTGTTCCCGGCCCCGAGCGCCCGGCGCGAACGGATCTTCTGGAGCCTCGTCGCCCTGCTGCTGCTGCTGCTGGCCATCAACAAGCAGCTCGACCTGCAATCGGCGCTGACCGCCGCCGGGCGCTGCCTGGCCAGGCTTCAGGGCTGGTACGGGCAGCGGCGGGCGGTACAGACCGAGTTCATCGTCGCGATCGGCGCACTGTCGCTGCTGAGCCTGGCCGGATTGCTCTGGCTGTTGCGGGGCACGCTGCGGCGCTCGGCCCCGGCGATTGTCGGGCTCTGCTTCGTATCGGGCTTCGTGCTGATCCGGGCGGCGGGGTTTCACCATGTCGACCACCTGCTCGGCATGCCGACATTGCTGTCGGTCCGGGCCAACATGGTGCTGGAACTGACCGGCCCGCTGCTGATCGCGGCCGCAGCCCTGGCCCTGAAGCACGGCGACCGGGGGACGGGCAACTCCGGCAGGCCGGGAGGAGGCTGAGCCTTCTGCCCCACCACCGGCGAAACGGGCACACCGATGGGCGCGCGCCTCGTGGAAATGCCGGGAGATCACGCCATGACAGGCGGGGTGGCATCTCCGGCCCCGGAAGGGGCTTGTGTCCGGCGCCGCGCCCTCTCTCCCGAAATCTCGCTCCCCAGTTTTGCTTCCCGGTCTCAATCCTCCGGGATGAACCTGGGCAGCTGCGGGGCCATGTCCTCCAGGATCGCGTCGAGCCGCGCCGCCGCGTCGGCGTCGCTCTCTTCGGGAAGGATCGGCGTGGTCAGGCGCACCAGCGCCCCGTCCGTCCGTCCGGTCCGCAGCGCATCGACGATCAGCCAGAGCTTGGCGGCGAAATCCCAGGCGACCTTCCGGCCCTTCTGGTCGAACCAGTAATAGACCATCATCCGCACCTCGCCCTTCTGGATGATCGCCTTGTTCAGGTGGAAGGGCTCGGCACTGCCCAGCTCGGCGGCAACGTCGGTGCGTTCGAGCCAGGCGATCTCCCAGCCGCCGGCGGGCAGGCAGACCTCGGGCGGATGCACCCCGCCATGGCTCTGATCGGCATACCAGGCCAGGAAGACGCCGACATAGGCGGGGCTGTCCGGGCTGGCCAGGGTGATCGAGTGATAGTCGTCGGCCTGCAGCGCCCGGGCGATGTCGGGGGCCAGAACGGAAGGCGGGCCGCTTTGCTGCCAGTCGCCGAACCGGCGCGGGAAGGTGACGAAACTGTCGCGCGCGACCGTTGTGGCGCTGCGGTCGGGCAGCATCTGCAGCGCGCCCACCCCGGCGAACATCAGGCCCGCGGCCGCGATCAGCGCCAGCGACGGCTGCACCAGGCGCAGCCGCATCAGCTGCGGCACCAGCCCCTCGGTGTCGAGATCGAGCGCCTCGGTCAGGCTCATCTTCGCGGGATGGAAGAACAGCATGATCCGGGCCAGCGCGAACAGGATCGCCACGCAGATGATGAAGATCACCCAGCCCTCGAAGAAATGGGTGAACCCCTCGACCCATTCGACCCCGAACTGGTCGACCATCCAGCCCGCGATCGCGATCCTGACCGCGTTCATCAGCACCGTGATCGGCGCCGCCGAGAGCAGCAGCACCGCCTTGTGCCAGACCGGGCCGCGATAGAGCACCGCGAAGATGTAGCTGAAGGACAGGATCGGAAACAGGTAGCGCAGCCCCGAACAGGCCTCGGCCACATGCAGCTTGTAGACCCCGAGGTCGATGATGTTGCCCTCGAGATAGACCGGCACCGCCAGAAGCCCGAGGAACCAGACCCCGAGCTCGGACGAGATGAACTGCAGCCAGGTGGTGGCCTTGTAATACAGCGTGTCGGGCAGCGGCAGCATGTAGACCAGATGCAGCACCGGCGGCCAGAAATGCCTGCCCGTCGACCAGCCGAAGCTGATCAGAAGCAGCCCGCCGACCCAGACGATCAGCGCATAGGCGACGATATCGTCGATATTCGAGACCCGTCCGACCATGCCCAGCATCAGCGCCAGCAGCACCACCAGCACCCCGGGCCAGCGATGCGGGATCTCGCCCGGGCGTTCGGGCACGGTTTTCAGCTGGCGCAGGAACAGAAGCCCGGACAGAAGCGGGATCAGCGGCCCGTGGCTGTATTCGGGTTTCTGCCAGGCCACCAGCAGGGCGTCGAGCCCGGGCCGGAAGAACAGCCCCGCCCCCAGCACCGCCAGCCCCAGCCAGAACAGACCCAATCCGGGAAACGCACGGCTCTGCCGACGCAAGGACAGCGCCTCGTTGAAAATCGACATCCGGATCAATCCCTGCTCAAACCCCGTCAGTTTATACCCGAAGGACCCCTGGAATTGAACCAAGAACTGCCCGTTTCCGGTCACCAAGGTGTAACGGGAAAGCCCCTCCGCCGCACGGTTCGCAGCCCCTGTCACAGGGCCCGCTGCCGGCAACATGCCGGCCCAATGCCTTTCGTGCGGACGGGGGGACATCCGGCAGGCCGGAGGGTCCGCCATGCCGGGCGCCCCGGCCCTCTGGCTGCGATGCCCGACGAAGAGGCGCGAAGAGGCGCGCGGCAATTGCAACGGAGCGCCTTCGACGCAGATTGGCACTCGCCATATGCGGCTGTTTTTCGTATGCCGAAGACCGTGTTTCCGGTTCCGTCCCGAGACCTCTCTGGGCTCTCTGGGGGACGCATCCCGGAAGGAAAGCCCCCCGCGGGCGCGTGATGATAGCGGTGGACATGCAGCGGCAAGACACAGGCAGCCGGGATCCGGCGCGAGAGCTGCAGCGATGATGGGCTGGAGCCCGCCCGATGGCGGCCCCGATGGCAACACCGGGCGCGCGGTCGCCGTCACGGTGGCCTCGATGGCCGGGTTGCTGGCCGATCTCGAGGCCCGGTTGACCCGGGGCGAGGGGTTTTCTGTCGCCACGCTCAATCTCGATCATGTGGTCAAGCTGACACGCGATCCGGCCTTCCGCGCCGCCTATCTGGCCCAGAGCCATGTCACCGCCGATGGCAATCCGGTCGTCTGGCTGTCGCGCCTGGCCGGGCAGCGGGTCGAACTGGTGCCCGGCTCCGACCTGATCGGGCCGGTCTTCCGGCTGGCCGCGCGGCTGGGACTGCCGGTCGCCTTCCTCGGCTCGACCGCCGAGACGCTCGACCGCGCCAGGGAGGTGGTCGAGGCCGATTATCCGGGGCTGCGGGTGGTCGCGACCCTGGCCCCGCCGATGGGTTTCGACCCCGACGGCGCGGCGGCCGACGAGATGATCGGAGACCTCGGCCGGTCCGGGGCACGGATCTGCCTGGTGGCACTCGGCGCGCCCAAGCAGGAACGCTTCGCGGCCCGCGCCGCCCCCCGCCTGCCCGGCACCGGCTTCCTGTCGATCGGGGCGAGCCTCGATTTCGTGGCGGGCCGGCAGCGCCGCGCGCCCCGCTGGGTGCGCCGGATCGCGGCGGAATGGCTCTGGCGGATGCTGTCCGATCCGGCCCGGCTCGGCCGGCGCTATCTGGACTGCCTGCTCATCCTGCCCGGTCTGACCCTCGGCGCGCTCGAGCAGCGGTTCAGGCGAGGAGGCTGAGGATGGTGCCGCCGATGCTTGCCCTCTGGGGCTGGGTCATCGTCACGGTGATCCTGTTCCGGATGCTGCGGCCGGCCCAAGCCCTGGTCGCCTGCCTGCTCGGCGCCTATCTGCTCCTGCCGACCAGAACCGGTTTCGACCTGCCGCTTCTGCCCGCACTCAACAAGCATTCCCTGCCCGCCATCGCGGCCGCGGTGATGACGATGATCGTCGCGACCGGGGCGTCCCGTCCCCGACCGGCAGGGGCAGGGAACGGGAGCCAGATCCTGCCGGGATGGATCCCGGGCAATATCTGGATCCGCCTGCTGTTTCTTGTCGCGGTGCTGTCGGTCGGGCTGAGCGCATTGGTCAATGATGACACGCTGGTCTACGGCCCGACGGTGCGGCGCGGATTGGGACCCTATGATGCCGGTTCGATGGTGCTGGCCATCGCGGTCACGCTGCTGCCCTTCGTGCTGGCCCGGCGCCTGCTGGCGGACGAGGCCGGGCGGCGGGTGCTGCTCTGGGGGATCTGCCTGTCGGCCTCGGCCTATGCCGCGCTTGCCCTGTTCGAGGTGCGGATGTCGCCGCAGCTCAACATGATGGTCTACGGCTTCAATCCTGCCTCCTGGATCCAGCACCTGCGCGGTGGCGGCTACCGCCCGCTGGTCTTTCTCGAACACGGGCTCCGGCTCGGGATCTTCCTGACCATGGCGGTTCTGATCGCCTGCGGGCTGTCCCGGACCGACCGGCGCCATCGCCTGCCCTGCCTGCTGGCTGCGGGATGGCTGTTCGGCACGCTGGTTCTGGCCAAGACCGTGGGCGCGCTGAGCATCGCCCTTCTGCTGATCCCCGTCGCGCTCTTTCTCGGCACCCGGCTGCAGATCATCGCGGCGGCGGTTCTGGCCGGAACCGTGCTGTTCTATCCGCTGCTGCGCAGTGCCGATCTGATCCCGACCGAGCGGGTGCTGGGCCTGTTCGAGAAATACAGCAACGAGGACCGGGTCGGCTCGCTGAAATACCGGCTCAAGAACGAGGATATCCTGCTCGACAAGGCGATGCAGCGCCCTGCCCTGGGCTGGAGCTCCTTTGCCCGCAACCGCGTCTTCGACCCCAAGACCGGGCGCGATATCAGCGTGACCGACGGGATCTGGGCGATCGTGATCGGCGAGAACGGGCTGATCGGCTACATGGCGCAATTCGGCCTGCTGACGGTGCCGATCCTGCTTCTGGTCCGACGTCCGCGCCAGGTCGAGCCCAGCACCGCGCTTCTGGCGCTGGCGCTGGCCGCCAATCTGGCCGACATCATCCCGAATTCAAGTCTGACCCCGGTCACCTGGCTGATCGCGGGCGCCCTCGCCGGACGGCTCGAACAGGCCAGGATTGCGGTTCCGGCCGCCACCGGCACCGCCAGCGATCCCCCCGCCCGGGACCGCCCGTCCCGGCTTCGGGGCGGACAGGCTGCGGACGGGAATCCCCCCCTGCCCGCGATGCGCGTCACGCCCTATACCCGACAGACCACGCTGCACAGCCGGAGCCGCCGCGGATGACCCACCGCCTCGTCGTCTCGATCATCAATTACCGCACCGCGGAAATGACCCTGACCTGCCTTGCCTCGGTGCTGGAGGATCTCGACGGGATCGACGGCCATGTCGTGATCGTCGACAATGCCTCGGGCGACGGCTCCGGGGCCGTGATCCAGGACTGGCTCGACGCCCATCCCGGCGTGCCGGCGACACTGGTCCGCTCGGCCGCCAATACCGGCTTTTCGGGGGGGCACAATCAGGGCATGGCGGCAAAGCCCGCCCGGTTCTACCTGCTGCTCAATTCCGATGCGGTGCTGCGGCCGGGGTTCTGCCGCACCATCCTCGCCGCGGCCGAGGCCGAGCCTCAGGCCGGGCTGTTCGCGCCGCGCATCCTGCGCGAGAGCGGCGAGACCCAGGACAGCTGTTTCCGCTTCCATTCGCCCCTGAGCGAGCTGATCCGCGGCGCCAATACCGGGCTTGTCACCCGGGCGCTGCGCCGCTTCGAGGTTTCGCTCGGAACAGATCCTGTTCCGGCCCGGATCGACTGGGCGAGCTTTGCCTGCATCCTGCTCAGGGCCGAGATGACGGCCGAGATCGGACCGATGGACGAGGGCTATTTCCTCTATTACGAGGATGCCGAATACTGCCTGCGCGCGCGCCGTGCGGGCTGGCGCATCGCCCGGGTGCCAGAGGCGGTGGCGGTGCATTTCCGGGGCGGATCGGGCCCGGTCAAGACGCTCCGGACTGCCCGCAAGCGGCTGCCGCCCTATTACTACGCCTCTCGCGCGCGCTTCCTTTACCAGGCGCATGGGCTCATGGGCCTCTGGGCCGCGAACCTGATGTGGCATGCCGGGCGCGGGATCGCGCTTCTGCGCCGCCTCGTCGCCCGGCCCGTGCAACAGCCGCCGCTCGAGGGCGAGGCCCGCGACCTCTGGATCAACGCGGCCGACCCGCTCGGCCCCCGCCTGGCCCCACACGAGACATGAGCCATCCCGATTTCATCATCATCGGCGCCATGAAAAGCGGCACCACCACGCTGGCGGCCCAGCTTGCAGCGCAGAAGGGGCTGTTCCTGACCGATCCGAAGGAGCCGAACTTCTTCTCGGATGACGGGATCCATGCCCGCGGCCCGGACTGGTATGCCGGACTTTTCGCCGCCGCGCCGCCGGGGGCCCTGAAGGGCGAGGCCAGCACCCATTACACCAAGCTGCCGACCTATCCCGATACCGTGCGCCGGCTGGCCGCGGCAGGCCCGGCGCCCAAGCTGATCTACATGATCCGCAACCCGCTGGAGCGCGCGGTCTCGCATTACATCCACGAATGGACCACCGGCGAGATCCGAACCGATCTGGAGACCGCGCTGGAGCGCCACCCGACCCTGACCGAGTACGGGCGCTACGGCATGCAGATCGCGCCCTTCGCCGACACCTTCGGACCCGGACGGATCCTGTTGACCAGCCTCGAGGGGCTGAAGGCCGACCCGGATGGCGAATTGGGCCGGATCAGTGCCTTTATCGGGCTGGAAACGCCCCCTGTCTGGCAGACCGGTCTGGGCGCGCGCAACGTCTCGGCCGAGCGCTTCCGCAAGCTGCCCTTCCAGCGCGTGCTGGTCGACAACCCGCTGGCCCGGAGCCTGCGTCATGCGCTGGTGCCGAAGGCCCTGCGCGAGCGGGTGCGGCGGGCGCGCAGCATCACGCGCCGCCCCGAGCTGTCCGAGGCCGCCCGCGCCCGGCTGATCGGGGTCTTTGCCGCCGACCGCGAGGCGCTGGCCCGGGTCTTCCCCGGCGATCCGGCGCTCGGGCTCTGCTATCCGTTCCTCGCACCATGACCCCTACCGCCCCGTCCGGCCGTGAAGATCTGGCCGCGGTCGTCATCGGCCGCAACGAGGGCGCGCGGCTGATCCGCTGTCTCGACTCGCTGGCCGGGCAGGTCGCGCGGATCGTCTATGTCGATTCCGGCTCGACCGATGGCAGCCTCGAGACCGCCCGCCAGCACGGCGCCGAGGTGGTCGAGCTTGACCGCAGCCTGCCCTTCACCGCCGCCCGGGCCCGCAATGCCGGTCTGGCCCGGCTGAGCGAGACCGGCCCCCTGCCCCGCCATGTCCAGCTGGTCGACGGCGATTGCGAGCTTCGCGAGGGCTGGATCGAGACCGCGCGGGCCTTTCTCGACGCGACCCCCGCCGCCGCCGTGGCCTGCGGTCGCCGGCGCGAGCGGTTTCCCGAGGCCACGCTCTGGAACGGGCTGATCGATGCCGAATGGGACACGCCGGTCGGCCGGGCGCGGGCCTGCGGCGGCGATGCGATGATGCGGCTCGAGGCACTCATGGCGGTCGGGTTCTACAATTCCGCCCTGATCGCGGGCGAAGAGCCCGAGCTTTGCGTGCGGCTGCGCCGGGCGGGCTGGGAGATCTGGCGGCTCGAGGCCGAGATGACCTGGCATGACGCGGCGATGACCCGGTTCGGCCAGTGGTGGACCCGCGCCCGCCGCGCGGGCCATGCCTATGCCGAGGGCGCGCATCTGCATGGCGCCCCGCCCGAACGCCACAATGTCGCGCAGAGGCGCCGGGCGCTGATCTGGGGGCCGGGCGTGCCCCTGGCCGCAGCGCTCGCGACACTCGTCCTTGGCCCCTGGGGGCTGGCGCTGCTTCTGGTCTGGCCGTTGCAGGTGATCCGGCTGGGCCTGCGCGGCACCGGCTGGCGGGGGGCGCTGTTCCTGACCCTCGGCAAGCTGCCCGAGGCGCTTGGCGTCATGCAGTTCCATCTGAACCGGCTGCGCGGGCGCAGCGCTCGGCTGATCGAATACAAGTGACGGCTCAGCCCAGAAGCGGCAGGATCCGGTCCCAGGCAAGCCAGCAGGCATAACCGTTCAGAACGAGGCTCGCAGCGAGGATCGCCAGGTCGGTGAACGGGTCGTCGGCATTGTAGAGACGCAGGTAGCGGGTCCGGAGCGGATAGACCAGCAGCGCCGCCAACGCGGGAGCCAGGATCACGCCCGGAATGCCGATCGTCACCACCCCGATCAGCAGCAGCGGAAGCTGGATCGCGGCGGTCAGACCGACCAGGTGGAACTGCCGGCGGGAATCGCCGCTGGCCAGCAGGATCGCGCCATAGGCCAGCGAGATCAGCTGGGCGGGGGTCGCCAGCGCGAACAAGACCACCATCGGCCCGGCCAGTGCATAGCGCGGGTCATAAAGCGTCTCGATCAGGAAGATGCCGCCATAGGCCAGCGGCACGGTCAGCGCCACCAGCCCGCCCACGGCCAGCCGCCGCGCCTTGAGCACGTTGCGCCGGTTCGCCGCGCTCTCGGCGGGCGGGCGCATCCGGTAGAGCGGGCCGAGGATCCGGTTCAGCGTCGCCCGCGCCATCAGGACCGGCAGGCTGCCGAAGAAGAAGGCGATGGTATAGATCCCGAGCCGGTCGAGGGTGATGAACTTGCCGAGGATCGCGCGGTCGGCCTGGTTCACCAGAAACCCCGCGATGGTGCTGAGGAAGATCCACTTGCCGAACCGGATCAGATCGCCAAGCGAGGCGCGGTGCCAGCGCAGCCGGTTGCGGATCCCGGGCATCAGCACATGCGAGGCCACCACCATGAAGAGTGTGCTGGCCAGCCCGCCCCAGATCAGCGCCCAGACCGAGCGCAGCCAGAAGGCCAGCGCGATGTTCAGCGCCAGCGCCAGCACCTGCGAGCCGATGGTCAGGGCGGTCTGGCGGCCGAGGCGCAGATGCCGGTTGGCGGTGGCGATATTGGTCGACATGAAGCCCGCGAACAGCGCGTTCAGCGCCACGACCGGCAGCAGCTGCGCCAGCAGCGGCTCGTCGTAGAAGCGGGCGACCGGCCCCGAAATGGCGAAGGCGGCCAGCCACAGGATCGCGCCCCGCAGGATCTGCACCGTCCAGGCGGTGTTGAGGTAATCCGGGTCGTCGCCGCTCTTGCTGAGGGTGATCGAGGTGCGGATGCCGACATCGGAAAACATCTGCAGCCCGGTCATGAAGACCTGAACGATGGCCATCATCCCGAAGGCCTCGGGAAAGAGCAGCCGGGTCAGGATCAGGTTCGAGACGAGGCGAAGCAGGTTCGAGGCGCCGAATTCCGCCAGCGAGAACACGGTCCCCCGCATGGCGCGCTTCTTGAGCCCCGTTTCGGGCTGCGGGTTCTGGATCACCGGGCTGTTCCTGCTATCGGCGAGGCTTTGACGGCTTATCCTTATCAAGCGGGAGTGCGCGAGATAAAGTGGCCTCATCTTTCTGGCGTCACGGCAACAGGCGAGTTTTCGATGTCACGCATTGCATTTTACCGGCTTGCCGGTCTTGTCGGCCTGGTTTTCGCCGCCGGGACCCTCTACCGGCTCTTTCCCATCGCCACGGGCCAGCCCGCCCTGTCGGAATTCTTCATGACCGAGGACGGCTATCTGATGCTGACCGTCGCCCGCAACATGGCGATCGGGCTTGGCATGTCGGTCTCGGACGGCACCATCCCGACCAACGGGGTACAGCCGCTGGCCACCTTCCTGTTCACCATGCCCTATCTGGAAACCGGCGGCGACAAGGTGACGAGCCTGATCGGCATCCACCTGATCATGGCGGCCTGGTCCGCGGCCGGGTTCTTCCTGGTCCGGGCGTTGGCGGCAAGGATCCTCGACCCCGAGGGCCGGGCTCCTGCCCTGCCCTGGATCGCGGCGCTCTCGTGGTATCTCTCGCCGCTTCTGGTGCTGCATACGATGAACGGGCTCGAGACCGGGCTTTACAGCGCCGCGGTGCTGGCCGTCCTGCTGATGTTCCTGCGCCTGCTGCGGCGCGAGGGCCCGCTGGGCTGGGCCTGGCATCTGGGCTTCGGGCTGATGGGCGGGATCGCCTTCCTGGCCCGGATCGACGCGGTGTTCCTGCTGCTCGCGGTCTATCTGGTCTGGGCCATCGACGGGCTTTTCCTGCGCCGCGACCCGATCCGGACGGTCGCGGCCCGGATCGTGCCCTCGGGCCTGATCTCGATCCTCGTCGCCGCGCCCTGGCTTCTGAACAACCAGATCCGCTTCGGCTCGATCATGCCGATCAGCGGCACCGCGCAGTCGATGGCGGCCGAGTTCGGCCAGAATCTGGGCGTGCTGCCGGTCAAGATCTTCGAATATGTCATGCCGATGCTGCCGGTTCCCAATGCGCTGGAGAAGACGCTGCCGGTGATCCTGCTGGCCAGCGCCGTCAGTCTCGTCGTGCTGGCATGGTTCGTGATCGGCGTCTTCACCCGGGCCAGGCGGCCGGTCCGGCTGATGGTGCTGGCCTATCTTCTGTTCGGAGCGATGGTCAGCGGCTATTACGGGCTCTGGTTCGGCGCCCCCCATTTCATGAGCCGCTATCTGGCCCCGCTGGCGCCGCTTTGCATCATCGCCGCGCTCTGGGTGCTGGCCGACCTGTCACGCTGGCTGTTCCCCGCGCGGGGGCTCCGGCCCGCGATCTGGACCGGGTCGGCCGCGATCGGGCTGTGCGTGCTGCTGCTTGGCCGGTTGCTGATGCCTGGCGTGCAGGAGCAGGGTCACATGCAGGTGGTCGACTGGGTCGAACGCAACGTGCCCGACAACGCCTGGGTCGCCGCCGTGCAGACCGGCACGCTCGGCTACTGGCACGACCGGACGATCAATCTCGACGGCAAGGTCAATCCCGAGGCGCTGGAGGCGCGGCGGCGCGCGGGCAATGTGCTGGCCTATGTGGTGAACAGCCGGATCGACTATATTGCCGACTGGTACGGGGTCGGCGGCTGGGCGACGCGCGAGGATGGCGGCTTTGCCGAGGCCTTCGAGCTGATCGAGCACAGGAAATCCCCGTCGCTGGCGGTGATGCGGCGGCGCGTGCTGCACGATCCGGGCTGAGCGTCACCCCCGGGGCAGGCAGGGCCAAGGCGGTCCCGCTTGCGGCCGCCACCGGCTGCGGGCGCGCCAGGCCTTGCCCCGGGGCGCATCCGCGTGTTTGCTGACCTCAGTCAATGGCAAGGGGGAGCCGGACGTGATCCATCCAGTCATTCTGTGCGGTGGCTCGGGGACCCGGCTCTGGCCATCCTCGCGCAAGGCCTATCCCAAGCAGTTCGCCCCGCTGATCGGGCGCGAAAGTCTCTATCAGCGCACCTTGCGGCGGTTTTCGGGCGGCGGCTTCGCAGCCCCCCTGGTGATGACCGGCAACGAGTTCCGCTTCATGGCGACCGAACAGGCGGCCGCGATCGGGCTGAGCGACGCGCGGGTGGTGGTCGAGCCGCTCGGGCGCGACACCGCCCCGGCGATCCTGGCGGCCGCGCTGATGCTGGAACGGGACGATCCCGGGGCGCTGATGCTGGTCGCGCCCTCCGATCACGTCATCGCCGACCTGCCCGCCTTCCTGGCCGCGGTAGAGGCCGGATGTCCCCCTGCCCGAGACGGCGCGCTGGTGACCTTCGGGGTCGCCCCCGACCGGCCCGAGACCGGCTATGGCTATCTCGAACTGACGGCGCCGCCCGCTGGAAACGCGCCGGTGCCGCTGGCGAGCTTTCGCGAGAAACCCGACCTCGCCACCGCCCGGGAGATGCTGGAGGCAGGGACCTATCTCTGGAATGCGGGGATCTTCCTGTTTCGCGCCGCCGATGCCATCGCCGCCTTCGAAACCCACGCCCCCGAACTGCTGGCGCCATGCCGCGCGGCCATCGCCGAGGGGCAGACCGATCTGGGCTTCTTCCGGCTGGCCGAGACGCCCTATGCCGGAGCGCGGGCGATCTCCTTCGATTATGCGGTGATGGAACGGGCCGAGCGGGTGATGGCGGTGCCGCTCGAGGGCGGCTGGTCCGATCTCGGCTCCTGGGACGCGCTCTGGGCGGCGGCGGGGCCGGATGCGGACGGGGTGGTGGCCGACGGGGCGGTGACGGTGATCGATTGCCGCGACAGCTATCTGCGGTCCGAGGATGAGAGCATGCAGCTTGTCGGGCTCGGGCTCGAGGGCGTGGTCGCGGTGGCGATGCGCGACGCGGTGCTGGTCGCCGACAAATCCCGCGCCCAGGAGGTCAAGACCGTGGTCGAGACCCTGCGCGCCGACGGGGTCGCCCAGGCCGACCAGTATCCCCGCTTCCACCGGCCCTGGGGCTGGTACGAGACCCTCTGCCTCGGCACCCGCTTCCAGGTGAAGCGGATCATGGTCAAGCCGGGCGGCGTGCTGAGCCTGCAAAGCCACCATCACCGTTCGGAACACTGGATCGTGGTCTCGGGCACGGCCGAGGTCACCATCGACGAGGAGGTCCGGCTGGTGACCGAGAACCAGTCGGTCTACATCCCGCTCGGCACCGTCCACCGGATGGCCAATCCGGGCAAGCTGCCGATGTATCTGATCGAGGTGCAGACCGGGGCCTATCTGGGCGAGGATGACATCATCCGCTATCAGGACATCTACGACCGGAGCTGAACGCCCGCGCGCGCCGCCCCGTATCAGTCCTCGGTCCGGCGCTTCTCGATCCAGGCCAGGAAGGCGCGGTCGGGCTGGCGGATCCGCGGCCGGCCGCTGGCGGCCCAGACCCCGCGCCATTGCGCCTCGAGCGCATAGATATCGGCGCCGGGCATCCGCGCCCGGGCCGCCTCGAGCGCTTCGGGCGACAGCACGGGAGGCGGGCCATCCGGCCGCCCCGTCCCCCGCTCGATCACCTCGTCGCGGCGACACACGCAGAGGATGTCGCCCGGTTCCTCGGCCAGGCGGTATTCGGGCAGCCGGTCCTCGCGCAGGATCTCGCGCACCATGGCGCGGAACACCCGCAACGGGCTGGCCGAGCCGGTCTTCTTCCACAGCACCGCGACCGAGACCCGCCATTCGGGCTGGCGTCCGCAATGCTTGCGCGCCAGCTCGTAGATCCGCCGCTCGAGCGGCTTGCGCAGCTGGAAATAGTCGCGGCTGAGCGTCAGCACCGATTTCGCCAGTACCGCGCGATAGAGCCATTCGCTGAGCGTGACCGAGACCGAGACCATCCGCCCGGCCCGGGTCCGGCGCACGATCTCCCAGCTGTCGATCAGCCCGAAGCCGGTCGTCGTCTCGACATCGCCGGTGGCGATATTGGTGGTGATGCGGGTCCCGACCAGACGCTCGAAGGCATCGCGGAGCCGCTTGTAGCCATCGCCGCTGGTGTCGCGATTGGTGGCCAGCAGAAGATCATGCGCCGTCAGCGTCAGATGCCGCGAGGTCGGGCGTCCGGCATTCAGCGCGGCCATCAGCTGGCTGATGCAGAAGATCAGGATATCGGCGTCAAAAATCGTGGCCCGGCCCCGGACCGAGGGGGTGACCGTCACCCGCACCCCGTTATGTTCGTAATCGAGGATCCGCCGGTCGGGCCGGGTCGAGAGCGAGAACAGCGGATGCTCCATCGCCGCGATGTCATGCTTGGGGCTCGGGCCGAGAAAATCGCACACGAAGAAATCGCCGAGCGCGGCCGCAGTCACGCCCGCCTCGGTCTGCCCGCCCGCCTTTTGCCCGACTGCCCGCATCGCCCTTCCGATCCCGATGGCCGGGATTCGTCGTTTCATTGACGCCCAGACTACGTAGACGGCAACCGACCCGTCCAGCACCAGATCGTGGCTTCGGAATCGCCATGACGGGGGTTCAGAGTCGGTCTTTCGGGGGTTCAGAGTCGGGCCCTGCCCGAAATAAGGAAAAATTTCCTTCAATCCCAATTGCTTGTGAAAGAGAGAAGATCCCGTAACTTATACTAACGGATTATCTAACGAGAAAAAATCCGGGCACCGCTGTCCGGGGGCTGCTAGGGATAGGACGCCTTGGGGACTCTGCCTTGAAAACAGCCTGTTCCACCGGGAATGTCATATTTCGGGTTACATGTGCCGCCTTTTGCCGTACATTGATAAAAAAGCGGCATATCGGGCGGGGCAGCCATGAGCAGAGACGACATTCCCCCTTATCTGAACATCTCTCCGGACCGGGCGGCAGAGCTTCTGGGCCCGCAGGCAGACACACCCGGTTTCGCGAACGTGGCCGAGGCCTGCCGGAGAGGCCGCGAGGATCTCGCCTCGCGCGGGCTCGATGAAACCGGCGAGCGGAAATTGCGGCTGTTCTCGACCTGGGAGATCACCCGCTACCTGATCCCGGTGGCGCCTGCCCATTTCCGCCGTGTGCTGCGCCAGAATCCCGATCTGCCCCAGGGGCTGAGCGAAAGCGCGGGCGGGGCGAAATGGTTCACCCTCGATGAGGTGCTCCGGCTGCGGGCCCATTTCGGCGCGGAAGGCTCGAAGGCCAAGAACTACCTGCCCTACCGGCCGAAGGACCTGCCCGCCAAGATCGTCGCGGTCGCGAATTTCAAGGGCGGCGTCGGCAAGACCTCGACCTGCGCGCATCTGGCAATGTCGGCCGCGCTCGACGGTTACCGGGTGCTGGTGATCGATCTCGACAGCCAGGGCTCGATGACCTCGATCTTCGGCGGCCAGGTCGAGGATGAATGGCAGACCGTCTTCCCGTTGCTGGCCCGGCATTACGCGACCACGCTGCGCGCCGACAACCAGCGCAGGCTGGACCGGGGCGAGCCTCCCCTGCCCTTCGACGATACCCTGACCGAGGCGCTGAAGCTGAAAGCGCCCGATCTGATCCGCAAGACCCACTGGCCCAATATCGACCTGATCGGGGCGCAGCTGAACCTCTACTGGTCCGAGTTCCAGATCCCGGTCTGGCGGATGCAGTCGCGGGGCTGGCGGCTCTGGGATGCGCTGACCGATGTGCTGGCCGAAGATGGCGTGCTTGATGCCTATGACCTGGTGTTTCTCGATACCCCGCCCGCGCTCGGCTATCTGACGATCAACGGGCTGGCGGCGGCCGATATCCTGCTGGTGCCCTTCGGCGCCTCCTTTCTCGAATTCGATTCGACCGGGCGCTTCTTCGACATGCTGCATGCGACCTTCGCCTCGATCGAGGAGGGCGAGAATATCGCCGCCCGGGCGCTGGGGCGCGAGGAGCTGCATTTCGAATGGGATGCGGTCCGGGCGGTGATGACCCGTTACGATGCCGGGCAGCAGGCCGAGATGGCCGGGCTGATCCAGGCCTATATGGGGCAGGTGCTGTCGCCCCACCGGCAGGATTTCACCGCGCTGATCGGCCAGGCCGGAGAGCAGGTGAACGGCATCTACGAGGCCGATTACCGCGATTTCAACCGCGAGACCTATGCCCGCGGACGCGCCACTTTCGATGCCACCTATGCCGCGTTCAAGATGCTGCTTTACGGGATCTGGCGCCGCGAGGAGACCGCCAGGATAGCCGCGGCCGAATAAGCCCCGGCCCTGCCCGTATTTTCGCTGAAGGAAGACCCCGCATGGCCCGACGCAAACGCCTCTCTCCGATCACCGGTCCCGCCGAAGACGGACCCGCCGCCCGGCCGGGACCGATCCCCGCCATCGCCCGCCCGCCAGTGGCCGAAATCGCTGCCGCGACCGCCAGTCAGGCCGCGCTCGAACAGCTGGCCGACGAGGTCGCTGCCGCCCGGCGCGAGGGGCGGATGGTCATGTCGCTGCCGCTTGAGGCGATCGAGGCCGGGCATCTCTTGCGCGACCGGATGCATCACGATGCCGAGGACATGGCGGCGCTGAAGGCGAGCCTTGCCGCGCGCGGGCAGCAGACCCCGATCGAGGTGACCGATCTGGGCCAGGGCCGGTTCGGGCTGATCTCCGGCGCCCGGCGGCTGGCCGCGCTGAGCGAGCTGGCCGCCGAGACCGGCGAGGCGCGGTTCGGGCAGGTCCTGTGCCTTCTGCGCAGCCCCGAAGGTGCGGCCGAGGCCTATCTGGCGATGGTCGAGGAAAACGAGATCCGGACCGATCTGTCCTTCTACGAGCGCGGCCGTCTGGTTGCAGAGGCGGTGCGGATGGGGCTGTTTCCCGATCAGGCGGCGGCGGTGAAGGGGCTGTTCGGCAATGCGCCGCCCGCCCGGCGCTCGAAGATCCTGTCCTTCGTGGCGCTGCACCGGGCGCTGGGGCCTGCGCTGCGGTTTCCGACCGCGATCCCCGAAAAGCTGGGGCTGGCGATCGTGGCCGGGCTGAAGGCCGATCCGAAGCTGGCCGACCGGCTGAGTGCCGCGCTGACGAAGACCCCGCCCGCCGAGGCCGAGGCCGAACGCCGCCTGATCGAGCGGGCGCTGCGCAAGGCCCCTGCTGCCTCGGCTCCGCGCGGCCGCGAGGTCGCGCCTGGGATCCGTCTCGAGGCGCGCAAGGGGCGGCTCGTGCTGTCGGGGCCGGCTGTCGGGCCCGAGCTTGCCGGGGCGCTGGAAGCCTTCCTCGCCGGGCGCGACCCGCTCGGCTAAGGCCTGTGCCCGGAGGCCGGGCCGTGCTGACTGAGCGGCCTTCAAGGCGGCCCGCAGAGCATAACCGGCCGCTTTTTCCCTCCTCTTTTCGGGCCCGGCGAGGATCTCGGGCACAGGCGCGCGCGCCTTCTTGCCGAGATCTGCCGACAGATGGACGGCGCCATGCGCCCCGGATTTTCGCATGCGAAAATCGGTGCGCGGTCTGGACAATTGACGCAAAAGGGCAGGGCGGTTCAAACTCGGGCGGGGATCGGAGGGCTGTCCTGCGAAAGCGAGGTGCAGCGCCGCCATATGTCGGGGGGAGCGATGAGCGCAGGCGAGGACCTGGCCCGGATCAGGATCAATACCGGGATCAGCGTGATTGTCCCGACCTATCGTGAAGCCGAGAACATCCCGCATCTTCTGGCCGAGCTCGACCGGCTGCGGCGGGATTACGACCTGAGGCTGGAAGTTCTGTTCATGGATGACGACAGCCGCGACGGCAGCGTCGAGGCGGTGGCCGAAAGCGGTTTCGACTGGGCGCGGATCGTCGTGCGCACCCGCGATCGCGGGCTGAGCCGGGCGGTGATCGAGGGGTTCCGCGCCGCCCGCCATCCGGTGCTGGTCTGCATGGATTGCGATCTGAGCCATCCGGTCGAGGCGATCCCGCAGATGATCCTGGGGCTCGCCTCGGGCCAGCAATTCGCGATCGGGTCGCGCTATGTGCCGGGGGGCTCGACCGATGACGACTGGGGTGTCTTCCGCTGGCTGAACAGCGTGGTGGCGACGTTGCTGGCGCGGCCGCTGACCAAGGTGCGCGACCCGATGTCGGGGTTCTTCGCGCTGCGCAAGGCCGATTTCGATGCTGCGCGGGGGCTGAACCCGGTCGGCTACAAGATCGCGCTGGAGCTGATCGTGAAATGCGGCATGGAGAATGTCGGCGAAGTGCCGATCGCGTTTTCCGACCGCCGCTTCGGGGAAAGCAAGCTGACCCTGAAGGAGCAGCTGAAATACATCCAGCACCTGCGGCGGCTTTACCTCTTCCGCTTTGCCAATGCGATGTATCTGCTGCAATTCTTGGTGGTGGGCGCGACCGGCGCGGTGGTGAATCTCGCGGTGCTTTCGGGGCTGCAGCTGGTCGGCCTTGCGCCCTGGATCTGTCTGGCGGGCGGGATCGGGGTGAGCCTCGTGACCAATTTCCTGCTGAATCGCCGTTTCACCTTCAGCTATGCGCGCGGGCGCCATGCAGGTCGGCAGTTCCTGGGCTTCGTCGGGGCTTCGCTGGTCGGGCTGACGGTCAATTACGCGGTGGCGCTGGGGTTCAGCCACAAGGTCCTGACCGGGCCCTACGGGCTGCAGGTCTCGGCGCTGATCGGGATCGCTGCGGGGATGATCTTCAACTTCCTCGGCAACCGCTACATCGTGTTCCGCAAGCGCTATGTCCGGGACTTACCGGCCGGGACGACGGGATGTCCTGCGAGGCCCTTTCGTCAGAAGGGCAGATCCCCGAGCGCATGCAGTCGGCGGCCGAGATAGGCCGCACCCTCCAGAGTGAAGTGCCCGTAATCGAAAAAGGTCTTGTAGCCGTCATCGGTGATCGCGGCACAGCTTTGGGGCGCTGCATCGCAGATCGGCGCTATCTTGTCGATCACGGCAACGCCTTCGGCCCGACCGATGGCGGCGATCCGGTCGTTGATCGCGGCAATGTGTGAGGCGCGGCGGCTCCAGGCCAGTCGGCCGAGAGCCTCGGGATCGAAGGCGGCCCGGCTGCTGCGCAGGTACCAGTCGAAGACCGGCATCCCGTCGATCAGTTCGTATTCGGCGCTGCTCGTGGCCAGCACGACGGTTTTGTCGGCGGCCTTCAGCCGTTCGATCAGCTGTGACAGCCGGTCCAGGTGCCGGTCTGAATAGCGAAAGCTCAGCAGCACGATGTCGGCCGCGGCCAGGTTCGGCGCGGCGAAAAGGGTCTCGATCTGACCTTGGGGCAAGCGGGCATGCATGCCGAACCGCGCCAGCCCGATCCCGGCAAAGAGATCGGGATTGAGCGCCAGCGCGTTGAACAGATCCTTGGCGTGGGAAACGCCCAGGATCAGCACGCGCGGGCCGGGCGTGCCTTGTGCGAACCAGAGGCGCCGGGCCTCGAAAGGAGAGGGGGAACTGGCCTCGGACCCGGCTTCGCCCGAGGCCGCGGCCAGCGCGTCAAGAACCGTCCAGGACCGGTCGCGCAGGGCCTCGTTGTCGAACTCGTTCTTGCCGTAAAGTGCGATCAGGCCGGGCAGGCGGGCTTTCAGCCCGTCGGTGGCCAGCATCGCCCCGACGAAGGCCAGAACCAGGAAGGTACTGCCCGAGAGACTGGCCACAAGGGGGCGAAGCCGGGTCCGGCGGCGGTCGCGGAACGGGGTTTCAACCCATAGATAGCTGGCCCGGGCCAGCGCCATCGCCAGCCCGATCCAGCAGAGCTTCTGCCAGGCCGGAGGATCGAGCTCGAGATGCCGGGCGAAGGCGAAGATCGGCTGATGCCAGAGATAGAGAGAATAGGAGATGAGCCCGATCGCCACGAAGGGCGGGCTGGCCAGAAGCCGGGTGACCGGATCGCCGCCGCCGGCATGCCGCAGCACCAGGGCGGTGCCCAGCACGGCGGGCAGGGTGCCGATGCCCGGATGGTGCCAATTCACCGGCAGCAGGATCAGCGCGAGCCCGACCCCGGCAAGCCAGGCGTCGCGCTGCGGCCGGGACCCACGATCCGGAGCGTGACGCATCACAAAGGCGGTCAGGGCGCCCGCCGCAAGTTCCCAGACCCGGCTCTGCAGCCCGTAGAAGGACAGAGACCAGTTCAGCCGGGTAAGGATCTCGGCCAGCACCAGTCCTCCCGCCGCCAGCGCGGCCAGGATCGGCAGCAGCAGCCGACCCGAGCGCGCCAGAACGGCCGCTACCAGAAGCGGGAAGAAGATGTAGAACTGCTCTTCGACCGCCAGCGACCAGGTGTGCAGGAACGGGTGAAGCGCGTCGGCGGCGGCCGCGTAGGAGGCCAGAAGGTCGTACCAGAAATAGTTCGATATGAAGCCAAGCGAGGCGGCCAGAGACCAGACGAAGTCGATCATCTGGCGTGGGTAGAGGATCGCCCAGGCCGCGGGGATCGAGGCGAACATCACCGTTAACAGCGCAGGCAGGATCCGCCGCGCCCGGCGTTCGTAGAAATTCAGGATCGAGAACCGGCCGGTCCGGTCCCATTCGGTCAGGATGAGCGAGGTGATCAGGAAACCCGAGATCACGAAAAAGACGTCCACCCCGAGGAACCCGCCCTTCAGCACCGGATGGCCGCTGAGGGAGAACTCGGCATGATAGATCAGCACCGACAGGACGGCGACGGTTCGCAGGCCGTCGATCTCGGGGCGGTAACGCAGGCTCATGCCGGATCCGTACAGCACAACACGGGCCCTGCCTGCGCCGGTCGGCGGAAGCCCGCAAGACAGTCGGTTTCGGTCCGGCTCTCGGCCGAGAGATAGCCGAGGGGGGCTTTCGACACAACTGCGGGGGACTTGAAAAAAGCGGGCAATGCAGGGCGTCTGCGTTTTGAGTTTCCGTCCGCTCCGGCTATACAGATTGCAGTTTTTCGATTGTCACATGGTCCGATGTCCGATCCGTCCCGCGCCTATGTTTTGATATCACCTTGCCGGGACGAGGCGGCCCATATGCGCCGGACGCTCGACAGCGTGCTGGCCCAGAGCCTGCGGCCCGCGAAATGGGTGATCGTCGATGACGGCTCGACCGACGAGACGCCCCGGATCCTGGCCGATTATGCCCTGGCCCATCCCTGGATCGAGATCGTGGCCAGGCCAGATCGCGGCCAGCGGGCGGTGGGGCCGGGGGTGATCGAGGCCTTCTATGCCGGGCTCGACCGGGTCGAACCGGGCGCCTTTCCCTATCTGTGCAAGCTCGATCTCGATCTCGATCTGCCGCCGCGCTATTTCGAGACCCTGATCGAGCGGATGGAAGCCGAGCCCCGGATCGGCACCTGTTCGGGCAAGCCCTATATCCGGCGCGGCGGCACGCTGGTATCCGAGCGGCGCGGCGACGAGATGTCGGTGGGCATGACCAAGTTCTACCGCAGCGCCTGTTTCCGCCAGATCGGCGGTTTCGTGCGCGCGGTGATGTGGGATGCGATCGACTGCCACAAGGCGCGCCAGTTGGGCTGGATCGCGGTCAGCTGGGACCATCCCGATCTGAATTTCGAACATCTGCGGCCGATGGGCTCGTCCCAGAGCTCGATCTATGCCGGGCGCCGGCGGCATGGCTTCGGGCAGTATTACATGGGCTCGGACCCGCTTTACTTCGCGGCGACCTGTGTCTTTCGCGGGCTCGAGCCGCCTTACCTGCTGGGCGGGCTGGCGATGATGCAGGGTTATCTCGGGGCCTGGCTCGGCGGCGCGGCTCGGCATCCCGATGCGGATCTCGTTGCCTTCATCCGGGCCTATCAGCGCCGGGCGCTTCGGATCGGGCGGGCCCGGGCCGTGGCCGAGATCGAGGCCGGGCGTGCGGCGATCTTCGACCCGGACCGGGTGGTCTAGCCATGGCCAGTGCTCTGCCTCTGCGGCCGTTCCGGGGCGCCTCTGCCGGACGGGAAAATCAGGCATGACGCTGCCCGATTTCTTCATCATCGGTGCTGCCAAGGCCGGGACGACCAGCATCTTCGCACTGCTCGAACAGCATCCCGACATCTTCATGCCGACCCCGAAAGAGCCCGAATTCTTTGCCCGGGACGATCTCTATTCAGCCGGGATAGAGACCTATTCAGCGCTTTTTGCCGGTGCCGGGCCGGGCCAGCGCCGGGGCGAGGCCTCGACGCTTTATTCGCATGCGCCGCTCTTTCCCGACACCGCCGCGCGGATCGCCCGCCATGTGCCGGAGGCGCAGTTCATCTATGTCCTGCGCGAGCCGGTGGCGCGGGCCTATTCCTTCTATGTCCAGCTGGTGAAGAACTACCAGAACGGCACCCGCGATTATGCTGTGCATCGCTCCTTCGAAGACTTCGTGCTGCCCGAGCGCCATGCCCTGGCAGCGCCCCGCGAGAAGGTGCTGGCGCCCTTCAACGCGCATTTCCCCGACACGCCCGAGCTTTGCCTCGCGGGCAGCGATTACCTCTTGCAGATCGAGACCTATCTGGCGCAATTCCCGCGCGAGCGCTTCCTGTTCCTGAGCTTCGAGGCCTTCCGCAACGACCCGCGCGCCACGCTGCGCCGGATCACCGGGTTTCTCGGGCTCGATCCGCTGCCCGAGGCGGCCTTCGGCGGCGGGGCTGCGGCGCGGAATGTTTCGCGCGCGCATTTCGATCAACTGGAGGCGGCGGCGGGGGCGCAGCGGCTGCGCGGCCGGGTCGGGCCGCTCTGGGCGTTGCGGCGGCTTCTGCCCGATCCGCTGCGGGCGGCGCTGCGCCGGCGGGTGCTGTCGGAGGGGGCGGGCAGGGCGCATGAGCCGCCGCCGATGGAGCCCGCGACGCGCCAGCTGCTGGCCGCGCGTTTCCATCCCCAGATCCCCCGGCTGGAAGAGCTGACCGGGCTGTCTCTGGCCTCCTGGCAGGCGGGGCGGCTATGCTGAACGAAGCGTGCCTTGCGGCCCCCGTTGGGCCTTTCATCCGGAGAGAGCGATCGTGACGACAACAGACAGGCCGCGTGTTCTGGTCCTCGCGGAAAGCTGCAATCCCGAATGGCCGTCGCTGCCGGTCGTCGGCTACAAATATGCCCGGGCACTGGCCCGGGTCGCCGATGTGACGCTGGCGACCCATATCCGCAACCGCGAGAATATCGAGGCGGCCGGCGATATGGGCTGCCCCGTGGTCTATATCGACAATGAATGGATCGCGGCCCGGATGTACCGGCTGGCCCGACTTTTGCGCGGCGGCAGCGAGGTCGCCTGGTCGACCAGCCAGATCATGGCCTATCCACCCTATATCGCCTTCGAATGGCAGGCCCTGCGCCGGTTCAGGGCGGATCTCGACGCAGGGCATTTCGACATCGTGCATCGGATCACGCCGATGTCGCCGACCCAGCCCTCCTATATCGCGGGCCGGATCCGGCAACCCTTCGTGCTTGGCCCGCTGAACGGCAATCTCGACTGGCCCGCGGCCTTTCGCGGCGAGCAGAAGCGCGAGCGCGAGCGCCTGCGGGGGCTGCGCGATCTTTACCGTTTCCTGCCCTTCGCGCGCTCGACCTTCACCGGGGCGGCGGCGATCCTCGCGGCCTTCCCGCATACGATCGCCGATCTGCCGCAGCGGCTTTCGGACCGGATCGTGAATTTCCCCGAGATCGGGTTCGATCCCGACATGTTCCACAGCCGGGGGCGGCGGCCTGTGCTGGCGGGCGAGGGGCACCGGCATTTTCTCTTTGCCGGGCGGCTCGTGCCCTACAAGGTGCCCGAGGTGGCGGTGCGGGCCTTCATCGGCTCCGAGCGGCTGAAACCGCATGTGCTTCATGTCCTGGGCGAGGGGCCCGAGCGGCCGCGGCTCGAGGCGATGGTGGCCGAGGCCGGCGCCGGGGAGCGGGTGATCTTCGAGGGCCGCCGGAGCCAGGCCGAGGTGGCCCAGGCGATGCGGCAGTCGGATGTCTTCGTCTTCCCCTCGATCCGCGAGCTGGGGGCGGGCGTCGTGATCGAGGCCATGGCCTCGGGCATGGTCTGCCTTGTCACCGATTACGGCGCGCCCGGTCATCTTGCCGCCGGGGGGCGGGGCGTGCGGGTTGCGCTGCAGCCGCTGGAGGGGCTGGTGCGGGACTATCGTGCCGCGATGGAGGCCTGTCTTGCGACGCCTGAGGTCCATGCCGAAATGGCGCACCGGGCCGAGGCCCATGCCGTGGCAGATTACACCTGGGCAGCCAAGGCCGGGCATACCGCAGGGATCTACGCCGCCTTGCAGGATGGCCGGGGGCTCGGGGGGCTGCAGCCCTACGGATGATCCGCAGCGCCGTCTTGCTGCGGACGGGGCAGGGGAAGGGGGCTGGGAGGGAAGGAAGAGATGGCACCGAAATTCGGAACCAGCGGCCTGCGGGGGCTCGTCAGCGAGCTGACCCCCGATCTGGTGGGCGCCTATGTCCGGGCCTTTCTCGCGGCCTGTCCTGCGGGGCCCCGGGTCCTTGTCGGACGCGATCTGCGTGCCTCATCGCCCCGGATCGCCGAAGACGTGATCGCCGCGATCCGTGCCGCCGGGGGCGAGGCGGTCGAGTGCGGCGCGCTGCCGACCCCGGCGCTGGCGCTGGCGGCGATGGGGCAGGGGGCGGCCGCGATCATGGTCACCGGCAGCCATATCCCGGCCGACCGCAACGGGCTGAAATTTTACCTGCCCTCGGGCGAGATCTCGAAGGCGGATGAGGCGGCCATCGGGGCGGCGCTGAACCGGCCCGGCTCCGTTTCCGCGACAGAACAGGGGGCGGGGCAGGGCCGCCGGACCGCCGCGCCGGAGGCCGGGGCGGCCTATGTCGCGCGCTATGTTCAGGCCTTCGGGGCGCGCGCGCTGGCAGGGCTCCGGGTCGGGGTCTATCAGCATTCCTCGGTCGCGCGCGAGACCATGGTCGGGATTCTCGGTGCGCTCGGGGCCGAGCCGGTGCCGCTGGCCGCTTCGGACAGTTTCGTGCCGGTCGATACCGAGGCCGTCGATGCCGGAACCCGGGCGATGCTGGCAGAATGGTGCGCGGGGCAGGGGCTCGATGCGCTGGTCTCGACCGATGGTGATGCCGACCGCCCGATGCTGACCGATGCTGCGGGCCGGATCGTGCCGGGCGATATCCTGGGGGCGCTCACCGCCCGGGCGCTGGGGGCAAAGGCGGTCTGCACCCCGGTCTCGTCGAACAGCCTGGTGACGCGCCTGCCCGAATTCGAGACGGTGCGGCTGACCCGGATCGGCTCTCCCTTCGTGATCGCGGCGATGGAAGAGATCCTCGCCGCCGATCCGGGCGCCCGGGTGGTGGGCTTCGAGGCCAATGGCGGCTTTCTTCTGGGCTTTGCCGCCCGGGGCCCGGCCGGGCTGCTTGCCCCTCTGATGACGCGGGATGCGATGCTGCCGCTGGTGGCCGTCCTGACGGCGGCCCGTGCGGCGAGTGGTGCGGCGGGTGATGCGGCGGGCGGGGTCGCGGGGCTGGTCGCGGCGCTGCCCGCGCGGCACACCGCGGCCGACCGGTTGCAACAGGTGGCCCCCGAGGCGTCAGCGGCGCTGCTGGCCCGGCTCGACCGCTCGGCCGAGGCCCGGGCCGCCTTCTTCGCGCCGCTGGGCCGCGAGGCGGGCTGCGACCGCACCGACGGGCTGCGCGTCAGCTTCGAGCGCGGCGAGATCCTGCATCTGCGCCCCTCGGGGAATGCCCCCGAATTCCGCGTCTATGCCGAGGCCGACAGCCCCGAGCGGGCTGCGGCGGTGCTGAAGCTGGGGCTCGGGCGGGTGGCGGCGGCGCTGGCAGAGCGCGGCGTGCAGGAGTGAGGATGATATGCCCAGCCTTCTGGTGATCTCTTCGGCGCCGGCCGCGCTGCTGGACGGCAAGCCGTTTCTCGACCGGAAATTCGTCGAGGGCATGCGCTTTTACGCCGATCTCTGGGACGGTCCGGTCAGCTGCCTGCTGCGGGTCCGGGCCGAGAGCTTTCCGTTCGGGCGCGTCTACGAGCCCGGAGAGCTGCCATTCGGCATCCGCTTCCTGCCTTCCGGCCGGAAACCCGGCGCCGAGGATGTGGCGGGGCAGGATGTCGTGCTGTGCAGCGGGGACAATCACGACTATCTGCATCTGGCCGGGCTCTGCCGCCGCAGCGGACAGAAGCTGGCCTTCATCATCGAATATATCCCGGAAACCAGACGTCAGATCCTCTTTCTCGACCGGTCCCGAAGCTTGCCGGGGAAGATCCGCTCGCTGATCTGGAATGTCGGGCAGGAAATCCGGCGCCGCCGGGCCTTCGGGCTGGCCGATGGGCTTCAGGCCAATGGCTATCCCGCCTTCGATGCCTATGCCGGGGTGAATGCGAATGCCATCATGTATCTCGACAACCGGATGGGCTCGGATCTGCTGGCGAGCCGAGACGAGATGGCGGCCCGGCGCCGCCGGATATGCGGGGGGGCGCCGCTGAGGCTGGTCCATTCGGGGCGGCTGGAGCGGATGAAGGGATCGCAGGACCTCATTCCCGTCGCTGCAGGGCTGGTTGCCCGGGGCATCGATTTCGAGCTCGATATCTTCGGCAGCGGCAGCCTCGAGGCCGAGCTTCGCCGCGATATTGCCGCGCAGGGGCTGAACGGCCGGGTCCGGCTCAATGGTGCTGTCGATTTCGAGACCGAGCTGGTGCCTTTCGCCCGGCAGCATGCCGATCTCTATCTGAGCTGCCACCGGCAGTCGGACCCGTCCTGCACCTATCTCGAAAGCATGGGATGCGGCCTGGCCGTGGTGGGATATGCGAACCGCATGTGGACGGCGCTGTGCCGGGCATCGGAGGCTGGATGGGCCGTGCCGCTGGGCCGGGTCGAGGCTCTGTCCGACGCCCTTGCCGAGGCGGCCTCCGACCGTCCCCGGCTGGCGGCCTGCTGCGATGCCGCGCGGGCTTTCGCCGGCGGCCATGCCTTCGAGCAGGAATTCGGGCGTCGCATCGGGCATCTGAGGCGTCTGGCATAGGGGGCGGGGTGCGCCTCTGGCCCCGGTCGGGATCGCAACGGGACATACAGCGCAGGGAGACGCGCATGGGCAAGACAGGTAAGGCTGCGGATCTGCTGAATTTCCTTGCGAACCCGCGCAAGGATATCGAGATCTTCGGCATGTTCGGCCCGGGAAATCTGGGCGATGAGGCGATGCTGGTCGCGGCTCTGGACAGCCTTCCCCGTACGAGATGCACGCCCTGGCAGAGCTATCCAAACCGGCCGCTCCTGAACCGGCTGATCCGCAATCGCCGTCACCGCGACCTTCTGGTCGGGGGCGGGACGCTGATACATGGCGGCCGGACGGGATGGCTGGATTATGTCGAGATGCGGTCCCGACAGGGGGCCCGGGTTTCCTTTTTCGGAACCGGCATGGCCTTTACCGATGCGCAGATCGCCGGCGAATCCGAGGCTTTCCGGCGCTGGCGCGCGGTTCTCGAGCGGTCGCAGGAGGTTCATCTGCGCGGGCCGCAATCGGTGGCGCTCTGCCGGCATATGGGCGTGCAGGCCGATATCTTCGGAGATTTCGCCTTTCTGCTGCATCGCCCGGATATTCCGCTCCGGGATCATGGCGCGAGGCGCGACGCCATCGGGCTGAATGTCGGCAATTGCCTCGGCGATCAGGCGGCCTATGAGGAGGCCTGCATCGCCCTTGTCCGGCATCTGCAGTCACGGCACAGGCTGGTGTTTTACGTCGTGGTCGACACCGATATGGCGGCGACCCGGCGTGTCATCGAGCGCGCGGCGCTTCCCGAGGCGGGCTTCAGCATCGAGCGGCATTATGTCGATCCCTACGGTTTCATGCACTCGGTCAGAAACCTGCGGGCCTTCATCGGCCTGAAGCTGCACGCGGCCGGGCTGGCGATGATCGCCGGGGTTCCGGCCCTCATGATCGCGTATCAACCCAAGAGCCGGGATTTCATGGCGCCTTTGGGAAAGACGGATCATCTTCTGATCGACTTGCCCGTCGAGGCCGGAGAGCTTCTTTCCAGAGCGACGGATCTCCTGGACCGTCCCGAGGATTTCCTGGTCGAGGACCGCATTGCCTCGATTGCCGCGGCGCAGCGCGAAAAGCTGGAAGCGGTCTATATGGCCGGTTGAGGCGTGCCCTGTCCGGCCTTTGCTGGTGCAAGGATCTCAGCCCGGAATACGGAGGCGGGGCCTTGATCCTGCAGAGGAATTCATCGCCTGTAATATACATTATGTTGTATCGTGGCGATGATTGCAGACGGGGCGGTGCGCCTCCGTCCGCATTCGCGATGCTGAACGCCCCCGATCAGGCCGTCCGATGAGAGGCCCGGCCGCCATGTCTTCGGGCTTCTTCAGGCCTCTTCGGGGCCGAGCGCCCGGCGGTCGAGGGCCAGCGCAGAGAGGGCGCCGGTCAGAAAGCCGCCCAGATGGGTCTGCCAGGCCAGCATGCCGTCCATTGCCCACCACAGCACCACGTTCAGCCCCAACAGCAGCAGCACCGCCCGGATCACCGGCCAGAGTGTCTCGCGATAGGTGACGCGGTCGAGCGAGGCCCAGGCGATCAGCCCGCCCGCCAGTCCGAACAAGGCCCCCGAGGCCCCCACCATCGGCCGCAGGTCGGGGGCCAGCAGCGCGAAGCCCGCCGCGCCCCCGAGGATCGAGGCCACGTAAAGCAGCGCGAAGCGCCAGGCCCCGACCCGGTCGATCACCGCGCTTCCCAGCGACCAGAGCGTGACCATGTTCACGCCAAGATGGGCCGGGCCGCCATGCAGGATGCTGTAGGTGACGAACATCGCCCAGGGCTGGGCGGGATAGTTCGGTTTCCAGTTGCCCAGAAGCCCCGGCCAGAACCCGCCATAATCATAGGCCAGCGCCCGCAGCCGGGGCGCCAGCAGCCCGGCATCGGACAGCGACAGTGTCAGCTCGAGCAGGGTGCAAAGGGCGATCAGCCCGACCAGGACCGTCCGGCCGCGCCTCAGAACCGCCATTGGGCGGCCTTCTCCAGTCCGATGAAGACCTTGCTGGAATGGTCGCGGTCGTCGTCCGACTTGTCCGAGATGCTGTGGCTGTAGCCGCCGACCAGGTTCCAGTCCTCGGCCAGCGCGTGGCGGTAGACCAGGTCGAGCTGCAATTTGCGGCTGTCGGTACGGGAGTCGTCGACGAAATCGGTGTCGCGCAGGATCACCCCGGCCTGCAGGCTGGAGAGCGGCGTCAGTTCCTGGCGGTAGGTGACGCGGAAATCCGAGTTCAGCGCCTCTTCGCCATCGGAATCGGTCGAGAAGGCCTGATCGAGCTTCATGCCGAAGGTCCCGCGCTTCAGGCTCCGGTCATAGGAGAAGCTGAGAAGCGGACGCAGGTCATCGTCTGCGGAGGTGCTGATCCCGATCCCGGCCCGGAGCGCGCTGCCCGGAAACTCGAAGCTGCGGTCGAGGCGGGCGGTGGTGCGCCGGCCGGCCTCGTCGATATCCGAACCGAGGCTGCCCGACAGATCGCCATTCGGGCGCAGCTCGGTAAAGGACAGGGTATAGGCCAGCCCCTTCTGGACGTCTTCCGGACGCCCGGGCACGGATTTGGTCACCCGGCTGTAACCGAGATAGGCATTGGTGCTGAGCGTCTTGGTGACGCCGAAATCGAGCGTTCCGCCGATCGAAGCCGAGCTGGTATCCTGCCCCGGATCGTCGCGGTCGGTCTCGCTGACCGAGCTGCGCAGCCCGGTCGAGATCCGCGGATCGAGATCGAAGCGCAGCGCCAGCGTCGCATTGACGCTTTCCTCGTCGAGCAGGTCGGGATCGGAGGTCTCGGAATAGGTCTTGGCGGAATAGCCCAGATCGACGGTGGCGCCGAACGGGGCGTCGCGGCCGAGCTCGAGCGAGAGATTGCCGGAATAGCGCTTGAGCAGCCCCTCATCCAGCCGCAGCACGCCATCGGCGAGATCGTCATCCTCCGACAGCGAGTCGACATCGCTCTGGCGATAGCTGAAATCGGCGGCCAGCGCGCTCGACAGGCTTTCGCGGCCATAGGACAGGATCAGCCGCGGGTCCTTCTGTTGCAGGGCGCTGCCGTCGAAATCCTGTTCCAGCCCGCTATCCGCGCTGAACAGGAAGGATTCGGTGCGGGTCCGGCTCGACAGGGTCGCCCCGAGCCCCGTGGTCGTGCTGAGGGTGCCGTCTTCCTGGGTCAGGCGCTGCGAGAAGCGCAGTTTGGCCTCGAGCCCGCCCGGCTCCTGCGCGGCGGCGGGAGGAACGCAGATCAGGACCAGACCCGCTGCCGCGAGCCCGCCCGTCAGCCGGTATGTCCTGCGCCGCCTCACCGGATCACTCGAACAGGCGCCGCTCCGGAACCAGGATCACGTCCCCGTCCAGAAGCCGGATGTCCTTGGCCAGAACGGCGCCCCGGCTGAGGGACTTGTAATCGATCTGATAGACCTTCTGCACATTGGTCCGGGGATCGGTCCGGCGCAGCTGGATCCGCTTGGTCGCGGCGAAGCGGGTCAGCCCGCCGCTCTGGGCCAGGCCCTGCAGGAAGGTGGTCCCTTTCGCCACCTGGACCAGGCCGGGCGCGTTCACCTCGCCGAGGAAGAACACGTCGATCGCATCTGTCGCCGCCCCGTCATAGGGCGAGCCCAGGCCGGGCTGGACCGAGACGAAGACATTCGGGGACACCGCGAAATTCGAGGCAATGGCCTGGGTGACCGCGGTCTGGATCTGGCCCACGGTGCGCCCTGCCGCCGGGATCGTGCCGGCGAAGGGGAAGCTGAACCGGCCATCTGGCAGCACGACCGCCGTCCGGTTGAGCGTGGTGTCTTCGAGCACCTCGATGGCCAAGGTGTCGCCGGGGCGGACCCGGTATTCCTGCTGTGCCGTCGCGGCGGTTGCCGCCAGGATCAGCACGATGCCGGAAAGGAACCGTTTCAGATACAGCATGATCTTCCGCTTTCCTGCCTGTTTTGCGGTTAGTGTTGTCGGCAAAGCAGGCCCGGGAAAAGTACAGATTGCCGATCCGTGCCGAGATGTCGGGCGATTGACGTGCCGGTGACACACTCGGAAGGGCGTCCGGTCCGGGGCGCGTGCTCCCGGCCGGGCGGCCAGAGGTTCAGTTTTCGGCCGGGGCCGCGGTGCCGAGCGACTCGATCTGTGCACGCGCCTCCTCGATCTGCGGCCGCCGGTCGGCGGGCCCGGCGATCTCGACCGCCTTGCGAAACTGCTCGAGCGCGTCGGCCGGTCGCGACAGCGCGACATAGGCCTGCCCGAGATGGTAATGGACCAGCGGGTCGTCGGGCAGCCCCCTGGCGGCGGCCTCGAGATAGGGCAGCGCCTCGGCGCCTTCGCCGCGCCGCAGGGCGATCCAGCCATAGGTGTCCTGCATCGCCGGGACCTTGGTGTCGCGGAAGCGCCGGGCCACGGTCCAGGCACGGTCGAGGCTTTCGGCATCGTCGCGATAGGTTGCCAGCAGGCTGGCGAGGTTGTTGGCCACCACCAGCGAAGAGGAGTTCCGGGCGTAAAGCGATTCGTAGATCTCGATGGCTCCGTCGATATCGCCGTCCCGTTCCAGCATCGAGGCCCTGGCCCAGAGCAGTCTCGGATCGTCGGGCGTCTGCTCGAGCCCCTTGCCGATCGAGGCGGCCGCGGCGGCGCGGTCGCCCTGGCGCATCTGCAGGTTCGACAGTTCGAGCCAGATCCCGGGCCGGTTCGGATCTTTCCGAAGCAGATCCCGATAGATCTCGGCGGCCCGGTCGAGCGTGCCCTGCGCGCCATAGGTGGCGGCCAGGATCACGGCGACGGTGTCGTCGTCGGGATGGTCCTGTCGCAGCTTCTCGGCCTGGGCCAGCGCCGCATCGACATCGCCGGTCGCCAGCCGCGCACGGATCAGGTCGATCTTGGCCGAGAGGCCGGCATCGGCGGTTCCGGCGAGCTGTTCGAGATAGGAGATCGCCTCGTCGGTGCCGCGTTGCAGGTTCAGCCGCTCGGTCTCGATGCGGTCGGCGGCCGCGACCGAGTCCGCGTCGCCAAGCCGCCGCAGCGTGTCGGCCACATGCCGGGCGCGGCCGTAATCCTTCATCTGCAGATAGAGCCGGCCCAGCGAGTTCAGAAGATCGCCGTTATCGGGGGCCAGCCGGAGCGCGGCCAGCAGGATGTCCTCGGCCGGTTGCAGGCGGCCGTCCTCGATCAGCTTGCGGGCATAGCGCAGCGTTTCGGCCGGAGCGTTGCCCGAGGCGTCGACCGCGAGCGAGAGATAATCATTCGCCAGTTCGGGCCGTCCGGCCCGGATATAGGCCTCGGCCATCAGCGTCATGGCCTGGGAATCGTTCGGGGCGTGGTCGAGCGCGGTGCGCAGCCCGGCGATCGCGGCATCGGTCTCGTCGGACTGGATCTGCCAGGCGGCCTGCATCTTCAGCGCTTCGGGCTGGGCGGCATCCTCGGCCAGCACCTCCTCGACCCGCTGGCGCGCGCCGACCTCGTTGCCGGTGGCCAGCAGCATCCGGGCCAGTGCGACCTTGATGTTGCGGGTCTGCTCGGACGGCTCGGCCCCGTCCAGGATCGCTTCCAGCGTCGAGATCGCCTGGTCGCGGCGGCCCGCCTCGAAATCGAGCGCGGCGCCGATCATCTGGAACGGCACCGGATCGGGGCGTTCGGCGATCGCGTCGTCGATCGCCGAGCGGGCGGCTTCGGGGCCGCGCAGCTCGGCGAGGAACCGGATCAGGTCGATCATGGGACCGGGATCGTCGGGCGCGGCGGCGGCGGCCAGTTCGCGCAGGAAGGCCTCGGCCCCGTCGAGATCCTTCTGTGCCAGGTAGAACCGGATCAGCGCGGCCTTGTTCTCCTTGTTCTTGGGGAATTTCGCGACCATCTCGCGCAGCAGCGCCTCGGCCCCCGTCATGTCGCCCTGCGCGACCAGGATCTGCAGCCGCTGCTGATAGGGCCGGATGTCGGTCGGGTCATGCGCGATCAGCCAGTCGGTTTCGGCCAGCGCGCGGTCGGTGTCCTGCTCGCGCACCGCATTGTCGAGCAGCGTCACATGCAAGAGCGCATTGTCCGGCCGCTCGGCCAGCAGCGCCTCGGCCTCGCGCGCGGCCTCGCGGCGGGCCGGCGCGTTCTCGTCGGCGGCCGCGTCGCGATAGGCCCTGGCGATGCCGATCGCCTTCACCCGGGGATCCTCGGGCGCCAGCGCCTCGGCGGCCTGGCCATGCCGGTCGACCTCGTCCCAGCGGCCGCTGGAAAAGGCGATCTCGGCCAGGGCGATCCGGACCTCGAGATCGTCGGGATATTGTTCGGCCAGGCGCAGATACTGGCTGTAGGCCTGCTGCCGGTTGCCCTTCTGCAGCAGCAGTTCGGCCAGCTTGAGGCGCGCCTCCCTGTGGCGGCCGTCCTCGTGGAAGACGTTGCGCAGCTCGACGATGGCCCGGTCGACATCCCCCTCCTGCAGCAGCGTCAGGGCGTTCTGGTAATGGGCCTCTGCCTTCTCCTCGGAGGATTGGCAGGCCGTCAGCATCAGGCTGGCACTCAGAAGGGCGGCTGTGGCGACAAGGCGGATCGGGGCTGGCACAGGGCGGGTCCTCTGATCTGGGCTTCCGGTATAGACACGAGCAGGCAGGCCTTTGAGGCCTGCCCGGTTTTATACTGGGGAATGGTCGGACTGTCTCCCGGTTCCGGGCCGGGGCCGTCCGGCCTGTTCAATACCCGGTGGCACGCACCACGACCGAGACGGTTCTGAAAAGCACGCTCAGATCCGTCTGCAGGGACATGTTCCGGTCATAGAGCTCGTCATAATCGACCCGGCCCACGAAATCGCAATCGTTGCGGTCCGAGACCTGCCACAGCCCGGTGATGCCGGGACGCAGCCGGTAATAGGCCTGACCCGGATAGAACAGCTGCTGCTTGACCATCATCGGCCGCGGGCCGACCAGCGCCATGGTGCCGTTGAAGACGTTGAAGAGCTGCGGCAGTTCGTCGAGCGAGAGCTTGCGCAGCACCCGGCCGATCCGGGTGATCCGCGGGTCGTGTCTCAGCTTCTGGGTGGCGTTCCATTCCTGGCGCGCGGCCGGATTGCGGGCCAGATAGGCCTCGAGGATGCGATCGGCATCGGGCACCATGCTCCGCAGTTTCCAGATCCGGAAATAGCGACCGTTCCGTCCGACACGGAGCTGTGTGTAGAACGGGTTATGCCCGTCGAGCGCCACCAGAAGCGCAAGCAGCGCGATAAGCGGAACGCTGAAAGGCGCACTCAGCAGCACAAGCGTCAGATCGACGATGCGCTTGAAGACTTTGCGGTAGGCCCCCCAGCCTTCCACAGGTCGCCGCACTGAAAACGCACCCAGCACCGGCCGCGCCGACGCATCTGCATTCAAGTCGGTCAAATACAATGTCATGTCGAGTTATCGGCCAGAGCCGATCCTTTGAGAAAAATATCACCCCATAGAGACCGACGGTCAAAATGCCGAACGGCCTCGGATCAGATCAACGCTGACCCCCGCAACTGGGCTAGCATCTAGACAAAATTTAATCAAAGTCTTGACTGCAATTTCTGCCATTTTTCCGCCAAAATCACGCCAAGATGGCCGTCTTATTGCCTCAATTCTCGCCAAGGTTGCGAAAATCCAACATGAATTGCACGACAGTAGGGCGTGGCATCCTGTACTGTCGATGTGCGGGCAACCGAATACGGAGTTTGTGGGGCAGTCCCGGCGAATCAGCCTGTCAGCGGGTAGGAACCCGACGGGGAGACGTGTATCCTTGCCAAGTAAAAGAATGCCTTGATGTCGTCATGGCCGCGCTCTACCGCGTAGGCGGGACGTCACCTGCGTCCGGACAGGCGCATGCGTCCGGGCCAGCCACATGCATGAGCAGGGTATGAACACCTCACTCTACAACGCCCATTTCGGTTTCCATGAACGGCCCTTCTCGCTGTCGCCGGACCCGGATTTCCTGTTCTGGTCGAAGGCCCATACCCGGGCTTTCGCGGTGCTCGAATTCGGTCTGGTCTCGCGGGCGCCGCTGACCGTGGTGACGGGCGAGGTCGGCACCGGCAAGACCACGCTGATCCAGGCATTGCTGCGCCAGGTCGAGGAGGACGCGACCGTCGGGCTGATCTCGAATGCCCAGGGCGGGCGCGGCGACCTGTTGCGCTGGGTGCTTAACGCGCTTGACGTGGCCGCGCCGGAGGGTGCCGATTATGTCTCGCTGTTCCAGACCTTCCAGAGTTTCGTGCTGCAGGAATATGCGGCGGGGCGGCATGTGATCCTGATCGTCGACGAGGCCCAGAACCTGGGCGCCGAAACGCTCGAGGAGCTGCGGATGCTTACCAACATCAATTCCGGCAAGGACGATCTGCTGCAGATCGTGCTGGTCGGCCAGCCCGAGCTGCGCGACCTGATCCGGCAGCCCTCGCTGCGTCAGTTCGCCCAGCGGGTGAGCGCGGTCTATCATCTCGAGCCGATGGATCTGGAAACCACGCGGACCTATATCCGGCACCGGCTGAAACATGCGGGCGGCAGCGGCGAGGAATTCTCGGCGTCGGCGATCCGGCATATCCACGAGGAGGCCGGGGGCATTCCGAGGATGGTGAACAAGCTGTGCGACCTGGCCCTCGTCTATGCCTCGAGCGCGACCCAGAACGTGGTCGACGAGGCGACGATCCGCGAGCTGATCGATGACGGGCTGATCCTCAAGCCGCTCCGGGATCCGCTGCTGCTGTCGGGGGCGATCGAGCCGTTCGGGAAGGCGGCGGAATGACGATCGACCTGCGGCTTTACTGGAGGCTGTTCCTGCGCCGTCTGCCGGTCATGCTAGTGTTCATCGTGCTGGGCTGTGCTGCCGGGGTGGTGGCGGCGCTGCGGATGCCCGAGACCTATTCGACCTCGGCCCGACTTCTGGTCGAGGCGCCGCAGATCCCCGACAGCATGGTCAGCTCGATGGTGCAGACCGACGCGGTCGAACAGCTCGACATCATCGAGCAGCGGCTGATGACCCGCGCCAACATGATCGATATCGCCAACCGCTTCAAGGTGTTCCCGAATATCCGCCAGATGGAGCCCGACGAGGTGGTGGCGGAGATGCGCAGCGGGACCCGGATCCGCCGCTCGGCCGGGCGCAACCAGGCGACGCTGATGACGATCTCGTTCTCGTCCGAATATCCGCAGATCGCTGCGAATGTGGTCAATGAATATGTCACTCTGGTGCTGCAGACCAATGCCGAGTTCCGCAAGTCGCGGGCCGAGAACACGCTGCAGTTCTTCGAACAGGAGGTCGACCGGCTGGGCCAGGAGCTCGACCGCCAGAGTTCGGCCATCGCCGGTTTCAAGTCGCAGAATGCCGAGGCCCTGCCCGATGACCAGAGCTACCGGATGGGCCGCCAGAACCTGTTGCAGGAACGTCTGGCGGGGCTGACGCGCGATCTCAAGGCCGGGCAGTCGCAGCGCGCCGATGTGGTGCGGATCTTCGAGGCGACGGGACGGGTGAAGCAGGGCGCGTTTCCGGTCCGGCGCAGCGCCGAGGAAGACCGGCTGATCGCCGCCCGGGCCGAACTTGAAAATGCCAAGGCGATCTATTCCGAGACCAGCCCGCGGGTGATCAGCCTGCAGGCGGTCGTCGACCGGCTGCAACAGGTCGTGGCCGAGCAGAAGGAAGACGGCACCGCTGCGGCCGAGGCGGGCGATGTCTCGCCGGAACAGGCGATGCTCGATGCGACCCTCTCCGAGATGGACAGCCGCCTGAAGACCCTTCAGGAGGAGATCGACAATACCAATTCCGAGATCGACCGGCTGCAGAAGGCGATTGCCCAGAGTGCGGCGAACGGCATCCAGCTGGCCGCGCTCGAGCGCGATTACGAGATCATCCAGACCCGCTACAACGCGGCCGTGAGCAATCTCAACCAGGCCCGGATGAGCGAGCGGATCGAGACGACCTCGAAGGGGCAGCGGATCTCGGTGATCGAGAATGCCAGCGTTCCGCAACTGCCGAGCGGGCCCGGACGGACCAAGGTGATGGCGCTTGGCGCGGCGGCGGGCTTCGGCCTGGCCGGGGCCTATTTCATGCTGCTCGAACTTCTCAACCGGACGATCCGCTCGCCAGCCGAGTTGAGCAACCGCTTCGACATCACCCCGATCACCACGATCCCCTACATGAAGCCGCCGAAGGAGCGGGGGCCGCGTTTCCGGCGGCGGAACCGGGAGGAGGCGCCGCCGTCTTCCGGCAGCAGCATCCTGCCCGGTTAGGTGCAGCTCCAGGCAACAAGAAGAGACCGATGGAAAAGCTACAGGCCGCTCTCGAGAAAGCCCGCCAGACCCGCGCCGTGCGGTCCTCGACCGTGCCGACCCGCCAGCAGCTCCGGGTCACGCCCGCGACCGATGCCGACGGCGCCTGGCAGGCGCTGGCTTCGGCCGATCTGGACGAGGCGGCGCTGAGCCAGCACCTGATCGTGACCCGCGAGGCCGGAACCGAGGCCACGCCCTTCGACATCCTGCGCACCAAGACGCTGCTGCAGATGCGCCAGAACGGCTGGAAGCGGCTGGCGATCACCTCGCCGATGCCGAATTCCGGCAAGACCACGGTTGCCTGCAACCTCGCTCTGGCGCTGGGACGCCAACGCGACCTGCGGTCGATGCTGTTCGATCTCGACCTGCGCGATCCTTCGGTGCAGGATTTCCTGAATGTCACGCCCGAGCACGGTATCGGCGAGATGCTGAGCGGCCGGGTGCCCTTCGCCGCGCAGGGGCTGCGGCATGGCGAGAATGTCGCCTTCTCGATCTCGCTTCGGCAAGAGACCGATCCGACCCGGCTGTTGCTGGCCGAGGAGACCGCCGAGCGGCTGGACGAGATCGAGGCCGTCTACAAGCCCGATGTGATGATCTTCGATCTGCCCTCGGTGCTGGTCAACGACGATACCCGGGCTTTCCTGAAGAATGTCGACTGCGCGCTGATCGTGATCCGGGCCGAGGCCACGCGGCATGCCCAGTTCGATGCCTGCGAGCGCGAGATCGCCGAGCACACCAATGTGCTGGGTGTCGTTCTGAACGCCTATCGCCAGGCCGACGCCAGGGGCTGAGGCCCTCCCTGCCTCTCTCCTGTCCCGTCCCGTCCCTAGGAGCGGATTTCCTCTCTGAGATAGCCGAGCAGCCGATCGGTCGCGGCCTCCCAGGAATGGGCGGCCGCGGTGGCATGGGCGGCGTCCGACATCGCGCGCCATTCTGTGGGATCCATCCGCGAAATCGTCTCTATCTCGGCTGAAAACGCCTCCGGATCGGGCGGCAGCAAGCGGCCGTTCCGGCCGTCGATCAGGTCGGGCGCGGCCCCGGCACTGGTCGCCAGGACCGGGGTCCGGCAGGCCATCGCCTCGAGCAGGGGCAGCCCGAAGCCCTCATGCGCGCTGGTGAACAGCCACAGGTCGCAGGCGGCATAGAGCTTAGGGATCTCCTGTTGCGGCGGCGCGCGGCGATAGATCAGATCGGGGGGGAAATCCTCGGTCGCAGGGGTGGTGCCGAAGGAGATGACGCGCAGGTCGGGCAGACGGAGCCGTGCCGACGCGACCGCGTCGAAGGCCAGGCCGATCCGTTTGCGCGGGGCGATGCTGTGCAGGAAGCCCACGGTAAGGGGCGTTCCCCGCGCGCGGGGAGGCGCATCGAAGACGGCATGATCGACCGCATTCGGAAGCAGGTCGATCTCGCTGTCCGGGGCTTCCTCGCGGACCCTGTCGCGGATGTAGTCGGAGACAGCCAGCTTGCGCAGCGGCAGCGCATAGGTCGCCCGGACCCTGTCGACCGGCAGATGGTCGAACAGCTCGACATCCTGCAGCAGGTAGAACTTGCGGCCCTTCGAGGCGGGCAGCGCGGCGACCCATTCGGCGGTCTCCCACCAGGTGGCGATGACGACATCGGCATCGGGAAGGTCTTCGGCCACGACCGGGCGCCGCCGGTCCAGAACCCTGTGGCTGTCGCCAAGCGCATCGAACAGGGGCGAGCGGGGATGCGGGGGCAGCGGCCGGCCGCGGCGCCAGGCGCGCAGCCGATCGCGCAGGGTCCGGCGCGGCCGGGGGCGCGAGACCACCGTGACCTCATGGCCACGCGCCTTGAGCAGCCGCGCATAGGTCGCCACCACGCGGTTTCCACCGGCCAGAGACGCGACCGCTATGACGAATGTGATCCTCACGACGCGGCATGCCCCCGCTGCAGGTCATCTTGCTGGCAGCGTTAGCAAAGCGGCCGCGCGAAAGGAAGCGGGGGTAGCCTGTTGCCCTCCCCGCTTGGGACGGGAGCTCCGAGCGTATGGGCGGGAAATTCTTAACGGCTGCGGCGGCATCTTCCCCCTTCTCGCGCAACCCATCTCCGGCCCCTGCCCGGCCGCTGCGACAGGAGCTCCTGTCCGGCGGCCCGATGCGGCCGAAAAGGAGACAGACATGGCCGACCTCTTCAAGCTCCATACCCAGGGACTGGACAGCCCGCCCTCGCGCCTGACCGAGGTGACGCCCGACGATTCCGCCGAACTGCCCTTTGCCAGCCGGGCGCTGAATGTCGCAAGCTCGGGCACCGTTCGGGTGACCACGGTCGATGGCGATACCGGCACGGTCTTCGTCGCCTCGGGCATCGCGCTGCCGCTGCGGGTGCGCCGGGTCTGGGCCACCGGCACCACTGCCACCGGCATCGTGGCGCTGTTCTGAGATGATCGGCCTCAGCATCAGCATCGGCTCGGGCCAGAATGGCGGTCAGCGATCGGAAAACCGGTCGCTGACGCTGTCGGGCCTGATCGACGGTGCGGCCCGGCCGGGAAGCGCAAGCGGGATCACCGCCGCTTTCTCGGACGGGTTTCCGATCCAGAGCCTGTCCTGGGGATCGACGGCAGGCGGCGCGGAATTCGGGACCGCCGCCTCGCCGCAGGAGTTCGGCAGCGCCGATACCGGCCTTTTCGACGCGCCCGGCCTGTTGCATGTGACCGCCCGGGCGGCGGGTCGCAGCTACAGCCTGTCGGTGCCGATCCGGACTGCGCCGCCGGCCTTCGTCACCCCGCCCGCCTTTGACGCCGCGCTTTACAAGGTCGGCGCGGAGGTGGAAGTCGTCCTCGGCATGGTCGATGCGGCTCCGGCGACGCTGACGGTGGCCAGTTTCACGCTGGATGGCGAAGACCGGCAGAGCGGGCTTGCGGGTCTCGTCTGGTCCAGCGCTGGCGAGACCGCCTGGGAGCGGGAGGGCCTGCTGCGCCTGCAGGTGCGGGCCGAGACCTCGGGCGGCGTTGTGCTGTCCGAGCCGGTCACGGCCCGGCTTGGCGATGTCCCCCGGGCCTTTGCCGCCGCCGACTGGAGCGTCGACGAAACCGGTGTGCGGATCGCCGCCCTGCCCGATGACGGCAATGCGCCGATCACCAATATCCGCTACCGCATCGATGGCGGCCCCGATCAGAGCCGGAACGGGGTGACGGATTTCGCGCTGTCCGATTATGGCGAGATCCAGATCCGGGCAGTCAATGCGCTGGGGATCGGTGCCTGGTCCGATACCAAGACCCGTATCGCGCAGACCCCCGTGCTGTCGATCGACGCCGCGCCCCTGCTGGCAGAGGTCGCCGCGGTCGAGGGCAATCTCCTGACCGCGACCCCCGGGCCGGTCTCGCGCGGGCCATCGAGCCGGAGCTGGCAATGGTATCGCGGCGCGGCCGCGATTTCCGGTGCGACCGGCGAAAGCTACAGGCTGCAGCCGGCCGATATCGGCAAGCGCATCCGGGTGCGTCAGATCGAGACCCCGGGCGGCGGCGGCAGCCCGGTCACCCGGGACAGTGCGGCCAGCGCGGCGGTTGTGGCGCTGAATCTGAGGGTCGAGGATAATGGCGACGGCACGGTCGGGGTCGGCTATGCCGACGGGGCCCGGTCGACGGTCGAATTCGTGCTGACCCGGCCCGCCGCCTATGCCGGCAGCTTCGCGCTGGATCTGGGCGCGCTCGAGACCGGCCCGGTCTGCCTCGTGCGCCCGGCGCTGTCGGGGACGCCCGAACCGGGCGCCACGCTGAGCGCGACCCCGTTTCTCTGGGTCTATCCGGCGAGCCTGGGCGCGCTTTCGGTCAGCGCGGGCTGGCGCCGCGACGGGACGATGCTGCCGGGCGAGAGCGGCACCGAGCATATCGTGAGTGCGGCCGATATCGGGACGCAGCTGCGCTATGTCGAGACCGTCACCCAGTCCGGGGTGTCCGTCCCGGTGACGGCGGTCTCGCCCGCTGTCACGATCGGGCAGGGTCCGGCCGTCCTGAGCGATGTCTCGGGGCAGCGCAATGCGGCCGGGCAGATCTCGGTCACCCTGTCGACCAACCAGGGCGAGGGCAGGATCTTCCATGTCGTCACCGACGGAGCCGCGCCCTCGGCTGCGCAGATCGCAGCCGGGACCGGGGCCGATGGCACGCCCCTTGCCGCCCCCTATCGCGGCGCGACGCCGGTGACGGCGGCGGGGACGCAGATCCTGACGATCTCGGGACTGACCGAGCCGATCGCGGCGAGGGTCTATCTGGTCCAGAAAAGCGGATCGGGCGCGCTTTCGGCCCTGGCAAGCACGGCGCGGATCGTGAGCCCCGCGGCCTCGGGCTACGATCCGCAGGGCTCGGCCAGTGCGGTGGCCTGGTGGGATGCCTCGGACGAGGCCAGCATCACCCATGTGGCCGGGGCGGTCAGCCGGATCGCCGACAAGATCGGGGACGCCTCTCTGACCGGCACCGGCACGACCGGTGTCTCGGCCCGCGACGTGAACGGGCTCAACACGGTCCTTCTGGACGGCGTCGGCGACTACTTCCAGAACTCGGGAACGACGCTCTTCCCCGCCGATGGGGACTGGGTGCTGACGATCGTCGCCAGCATCGACGGGGTCAATCACATCAACGATGCGCTGGTCAGCGCGATCAACGGGGACAACACGCTCGCAATCGTGGGCTTCAATGCCTCCCAGTTCACCGGGCGCCTGGCGATTTCCGGAGAGGCGGCCTCCTTCGACGGCGGCCCCTATGACGGCCTGCACGTGTTTCAGGTCAAGGCCGATCTCACCGGTCATGCGACCGCAACCGCCTATGTCGACGGCAACCCGGTGGCCGTCCTTCCCTATGCCGCAGCGGTCGACGCGACGACGCTCCGGCTGTTCCGTTCCTACGTCATGGGAGGCCGCTTCTGCGAAGTCTTCCTCGATCGCGACCTGTCCAGCCAGGCGGCGGCCTTTGCCTATGCCGCGTCCAAATGGGGGATTTCCTGATGGCCAAGTTCGATATCAAGGGACCGTCTGCGGGGGACGCCGTGAGCGCCACGCTCCGCAACCCTGAAAGCGGCGAGGTGCTGCTTCGGCTCGACCATGCCGATTGGGGAAATGCGGGCACCTCGGGCGGGGGCGACGAGGCCCTCGCCGTCGATGTGGATTTCGGCGCGGTCCACCGCATTCCCGCCAGCGCGTTCGGGGCCGCCATCGAGGCGATCGCGGTGACATCGCAGCCCGGTATCGGCCATGTCTCGGTGCAGGGGACCGATGTTCTGGTCAATACGGTCGATGAAGGGGAAATCCGGGCCGATTTCGCTGCATCCCATCTGGGGGCGAAGCCCGATCCGGTCTGGACCCTGCGGGATGCCGATACCAACCCGCTGGCCTATATGGTCATGAACAATGTGAACCGGGCGCCCGGGATGGCCTTCAGCTTCTCGCTGTCGGTCAAGCCGGTCGGACAGGCCCCCGTTGCGGTCACGGTGACGGCGACGCCCGCGCTGCATCGCCAGATGTGCGGCTGGTCCTGCGGACGGGGCATCAAGCTGTCGGTCGACGAGACCGATGCGACCGTGCTGGAGCCTGCCGAACGGCATGCCGATCTCTATACTTCCAACGCGCCGGGCGCCTATGGCGCAGATGACATCATCGCCGAGGTCGGGTCCTGGCTGGCCCGGAGCCGGATCGGCTGGTACATCGCCGCCCAGCTGACCATTGGTGGCGGCGTCGTCTCCGGACAGACGGTGGCGCATGATCCGGCGACATATTTCGGCTCCCAGGCGAAGCCGATCCATCCCGATATCGCGCGGGAGATCGTGAAGAGCCTTTATGAGACTTCCGGTTTCGGGACCGTCTACCTGCATTATGAGCGGGGCTATGACTACAGGGACAATGTCACGAACCTGAATGTCGGCGGCGACGGCCTGCTGCATCCCCATGCCATCCTGTCCTATGGCAGCGGCGCACGCCCGTTGATGCCCGGAATGGCCTATAATGGCAGCAAGAAGCACGGCCTGTTCTTCCGCGGGGTCGCGTTCCCGATGAATTCCGGGGTCGGCGGCGCGGGCATCACGAATGTGATCTTCGAGGATACCTATCACGAGGACAAGATCTATCTGTATTCGGATTCGAGCCCCGGCGCCGAGCGGCACCCGCGCTTCACGGTCCGGAACAGCGTTCTGCCGCAGGCCTTCGAGCTGGGCGGGCTGCAGCGGGACGGGGAACACTGGTCCGGGAATTACCGCCCCTCCTGCATCAAGCCCGGCTCGGATCCCCAGGGCGTGATCATCCAGGGCTGTTTCATCGGCTGGGGCGGCCAGGGGCCGGATTACGTGTCGGATCCGGTCGCGGATGCCTACAGCTACGAGCCCATCGGATCGGATCTGCGCTGGGGGCTTGACGGGTATTCGCAACCCGGCGCCAATCTCTGGACGCATCCGGTCTATTTCGACAGTTCGAACCGCCATATCCTGTGGCGCGACAACTGGACCTTCGGCTCGGGCGGATCCCTGATCCAGCTGCGCGGCGGCGCGGTGATGCGCTCCAGCGCCTTCACCTACGGCAACCAGTGCTTTGCGGTGGGGACCGGGGCCTTCGTTCCCTACCACGCGGAAGATCCGGCCTGCGGCTATCAATATGGCTATGGCAATGGCCACAGGTCGCTGTGCCAGGATGTCGTCTATACCCATGCCGGCTACATGAGCGGTGCCGGCGCCGGGATGGCGCAGAGCGAGGGCATCAAGATCGGTGCGCCGCTGACCTCGATGGACCGCGTCGTCGTCCTGCATGATTGCGACCCGAACAATGCATCGGATCGCGATCGTGTCTACAGCGACTGGCTCGGACGGAACATGTTCCGGCTGGAGGGCTATTCCTACACCACGGATTTCGACCCGGGCGCCGAGTTCGAGAACCTGGAGGGACGCGAGCGGGCCGTCATCTGTGCGGACTGGGGGCCGGGCATCAATCCCGACTACAATCCCGACGGGCTCGATCTGAGCGGCATCAATGAGGCCACGATCTTCCGCTGGTATGACGCGAAGCGTGGCAATGCGCCCGACACCACGACCGACATCATGGAGATCTACTGGTGGCTTCGCGAACATGAAGGCCCCGAGATCCAGGCGCTGGTGCGGGATTTCATCGCCTTCATGCAGGCGCCGCTCGGGATCGCGCCGGCCTGGCGGACATCGGCGGGGCCCTGTTCCTTCGTGCCGGACCTGGCCGAGGATGGCTGCCGCTGGGACAATCCCAACAACTGGGGCGGCGACCTGATCCCGGGCAGCTTCGCGGCCGATACCGCCGCACTTGGCGGGCACAAGGTGTTCTTCCAGGACCATACGCTGACCGTGGCCGGGCTCGATCTCGGCCCCGGCGGGCATGTCCATGCGGTCAACGGGCGGCTCAATGTCTCGGCCGCGCCGAGCTGCACCGGCGGGGGCGCGATCACCACCGATGAAAGCGGCCAGATCTGGATCGCGGGCTATGCCGGACCGGCGCCGCTGGCGCTGACGGTCAAGGGCGGACGCTTTGCCAATACCGGCGCGTTCTCGGGGCCGGCCGATATCCGCATCGACGGCTCGACCGACCCGCATGGCGTGGCCGAATTCCTCTGCGCCTATGGGGAGGCCTCGATGACGATCCGGTCGGGGCGGAGCCTGGAAATCACGGGCGGCGGTCCGCGTGTCGGCTTTGACGGTCTCGGCGGGGCGCAGGCCCGGCTGAGCTTCGAAGCCGGAGCCGAGCTGCGCTTCCTGGCCGGGGACGGACGGCTCGCCACGATCCGCGAGTTCCGCTCGGGGGTGAACGGCACCCAGGCCCCCGATATCGTGTCCTCGGTGGAGCTGGGCGGCGCGGCGCTCGTGCTCGACCTGACCGGGGTGGCGGCGGGCAGCCATGCGCTGATCGCGGCCGACAGCGTGACCGGACGCTTCGGCAGCGTGAGCGGCACGATCGATCCGGGGTTCGATGCCACGGTCGCGGTCTCGGCCACTGGTGTGAGCCTGACCGTCACTGCGGGCAGCGGCCGGATCGAGCTGGCCTGATCGAGCCGGACTGAGCGATCCGGGCGGAGCGGGGCTCAGAAGGCATAGCCGAACAGAGCGACATCGCGGGCATAGATATCGCCCGCGATGTCGCGCATCCGTGCCGAATAGGCGTCCCGATAGGGCGGATGGTGCGACGGGCGCGCGCGAACGGTCGGGCGCCCCGGGCGGCCGAGCCGGTGGCGCAGGGTTTCCATGTCCTCGTCGAAGCGTTCGAACCGGCCGAGGTAATCCATCGCATGATCGCGGGCGCCAGGCATGCAAAGCCAGTAGGTCTGGGCCCGGAAATGATCGTAGGCCATCGCCTGGCGCCGAAAGCCCGGATCTTCGAGTGCCAGCACGAAAGCCTCGAAGCCGGGATGCAGGGCCAGCACCTCGTTGGCAAAGCGGCGGTCGCGGCCGGTCGCCTTGCGGCCGTCGGTCAGATAGGCATGGGCCGACAGGAGCCTGTCCCAGGGATTGCGCACGAAGGAGAACTTGAAGAAGTCGTCGGTGCGCCCCGGATCATGGGCCGCGAATTCGATGATCCTGCGATGACCTCCTTCCGGTCGACCGTAGAATTCGACCTTCACGCTGGTTCCGGCTGCCTTCGGCACATGCACGAAGATCGTCCGGGTCTCGAGGATCGCCGGAATGAAGGGCGAGGCCGACGGTATCGCCGGCATGACGTGACGCATGACCGATGGCGGCACGCACTCTATGACGGAATCCCGCAGGATTGTCCGGACGTTGTGTCTGTACATCGCGCCCCTCCCAGTATTCCCGTCGTCAGTATTACATAATCGGTGGCTTTTTCGGTGGGAATTTGCGGCCCGCGAGAGGTGTGCGGCACCGGGACAATGATGATGAGTTTCGGGCTGAAGTCATGCATAACGGGACAACGTCTTTGCTGCGGGCTTCCGACATGTCTTTGCCGTCTTTCCATACATTCGCCAATTTCGTTGGACGTCGGATCTTGCCGTTCTCCAACGGGAGGGTTGTTTCGCCTCCGGGCGCGATCGGGCATCATGAACGGCGGTGCATCGTGGTGGCCACCAGGATGCGGTCCGGCACGCATGTCATGATTGACCTTCTGCTGAACAACCTGCCCGCCTACCGGAACCGTCCGCTTTATATCGATCTCGATCAGCACCTGCGGCGCGGCGAGATGCCGGTCGACCCGCAGGCGGGCTATGTCGTCAAGACGCATTACCCCTTCACCATGCCTGGCGGGAAGTTCCCAGAAGACCGGCTGATGGGGCTTTTCGAGAACTCCCTCGTCCTCACCATCCAGCGCGACCAGGCCGAGATCCTGCGATCCCTGGCACACTGGCACGCGGCGACATCGGACCAGATCCTGTCCCGTTTCGGCGATGGCTTCGACCGCTTCAACGCCTTCTGGCCCGGTCGGGACCGCATGGCCATCGATCACCGCATGCTGTTCGACCGCGATGCCATGCAGACGCTTATCCGGCAGATCGCGGAGCGTACGGGAACGGAACCCGCCCGCCGCTTCGTGCCCCCGCCAGCCAGAGACGCGACGCAGAGGATCTATCTCATGAAGGCGACAACCCGGCTGCTCGGGGCCCGGGCACCGCGCATCAATACAACGATCTTCACGCTGAAATGACTGCCAATGTTCGAATCGCCTATCTGACAGGCGAATACCCCGCCGTTTCGCACACGTTCATCCTGCGCGAGATCGAGGCGCTGCGTGGCCACGGGATCGAGGTGATCACCGCCTCGATCCGCCGCACAGGGCCCGAACATCATCGCGGCCCCGCCGAGAAGGCCGCCGCGGCCAGCACCTTCTACGTGCTCGACGCGGCCCGGCGCCCCGGAACGACAGGGCGCGCGCTGCTGATGGCGCTGCGGCGGCCCAGGGTGTTTTCCGGAGTGCTGCGGCTGGCCTGGAAGAGCCGACGGCCGGGGCTGCGGGGCGCGCTGTACCAGCTTTTCTACCTGGCCGAGGCGCTGATCCTAGCAGGCCATCTGCGGCGCGCGGGCGCGACCCATCTGCACAACCATTTTGCCCAGGCCAGCGCCACCGTCGCGATGCTGGCGGCCGAACTGGCCGGGCTGCCCTTCAGCTTCACCCTGCACGGCCCGGCCGATTTCCTCGACCCCGTGGGCTGGCGGCTGGATGAAAAGATCCGCCGCGCCCGCTTCGTCGCCTGCATCAGCCATTTCTGTCGCAGCCAGGCTATGATCCATGCCCGCCCCGCCGACTGGCCGAAACTGGCGATCGTGCATTGCGGGGTCGAGCCCGACCGCTATCGCCGCGATCCCGCGCTCGGCCCTGCCGCGACGCGCGAGCTTCTCTTCGTGGGGCGGCTCGCGGCGGTGAAGGGGGTGCCGCTTCTGCTCGAGGCGATGGCACGGCTCGGCGCGAACTGTGCCGACGCGCGGCTGACCCTGATCGGCGACGGGCCCGAACGTGCCCGGATCGAGGCCGAGGCGGCGCGTCTGGGGCTCGGGGCCCGCGTGGTCTTCGCCGGATATCGTTCGCAGGACGAGGTGGCCAAAGCCCTGGCCCGCAGCGATCTCTTCGTGCTGCCGAGCTTTGCCGAGGGCGTGCCGGTGGTCCTGATGGAGGCGATGGCCGCAGGCCTGCCGGTGATCGCGACCCGGATCGCGGGTATCCCCGAACTGGTCGAGGACGGGGTCTCGGGCCTTGTCGTCGATCCGGGCAGTGCCACCGCCCTGACTGCGGCGATCGGGACGGTTCTGGCCGATCCGGAGGGCGCGGCGCGGATGGGAGCGGCCGGCCGGGATCGGGTCTGCGCGGCATTCGATGTCCGAACCGAGGCGCTTCGGCTGGCGAGGCTGTTCCGGGACGGGCCCGCGACCGGGCAGGATCGCTGACATGGCCTAGCCCTGGGCCGTCCGGATCGAAGATCGGGCCGCAGATTGGGTCTCAGGCTGGACCGGGCGGTGTGCCAGCGGCCGCGGCGGCGCATAGAGGATGTCCAGCCGCGCGGCGCGGACCGCGTCTTTCAGCAGGACCGACCCGGCCACCGCGAAAACCGCGATGGCCGGGGTCAGCACGATCCCGGTTGCGGTGCCGGGCCAGCCGAGCGCGACGATCACCATCCCCGCGGCCGCGATGAAGAGCTGATGGCCGAGGAAGATCTCGAGCGACCGGCTGCCGATGGCCCGAAACGCGCGGCCGAGCGGTCCCATCCGCGCGATCTCGGCGGCCAGGGCCGCGCCGAAGGCAACGCCCGCAAAGCGCGCCGCCTTGCCCAGAACCTCCTGGGCGGCGGGCATCAATGCCACGCCCAGAACCAGCCCGGCGAAGACCGCGCCGGCCGTGCCCAGAGCCAGCCATGCCCGGCGCCGGTCGGCGAGATGCGCGATCACGGCCGGGGCGAAATAAAGCCCCGCCATGTAGAAGGGCGCGTTGTTCAGGATCGCCTGGATGTCCTTGGGGTAAATCAGCGGTCCCTCATAGCGCAGCAGGCCGCCATGCCAGAGCCCGGCCAGGCCCAGAAAGACGGCGATCACGACAATTCCGTTCAGCCGGATCAGCAGCGGCGCCAGTGCCGTGAAGATCGCCAGCACCCAGATGAACCACAGATTCATCTGCGGATGCAGCAGGTCGAACCGCACCGGCAGCCCGTCCCGGCGCATCGGCAGGATCTGATCCGCCGCGACATAGATCAGCGTCCAGATCGCGAGCACCCAGACCATCGGCAGCAGGCGCTTCTGCCAGAAGACGTACGGCGCGCGATGCAGGGCGAAAGAGGCGGTGATGCCCGCGCAGAAGAAGAACAGCGGCATCCGGATCAGCGCGATGACGCTGTTGACCTCCCAATAGGGAAAGAAGCGGATATCGAGAAATCCGAGATAGAGCAGGCCGTGGTGCCAGACGACCAGCAGGATCGCGATCCCCCTGGCGGTATCGAGCCATTCAACGCGTGCGCTGGCCATGACGACAGCTCATGCCCCCCTGAAAATGTCTTGATCGAAAAAACCCGATCCGGATGGTGCCAGATTCCCGGGCCGAAAGCACATGAAAATGACGTAGGGGAAAGTCAGCCGGAGCGGGTCAGGGCTGAGGATCGAGGCCGGGTCGGGCCGCGGCCGGTTTCGGCCTGTGCTTGCGCCGAATTCCCAGCACCGGCTGACGCAGGGACGGGATGCGGTCGATGACGAGATGCAGCAGCACCGGGACCAGCAGCCCCGTGCTCAGACCGCAGGCGAACAGCACCCAGACATCGGTCACATCGAGCGCCTGCAAGGCCCGCCGCGTCGCCGAGGTGGCCAATACGTGGTAAAGATAGATCGTGAAGGAAAACGGCCGAAGCGCATCGAGCCAGCCGATCCGGGGCATCAGGAGCAACATCGTCAGAGCGATGCCGAGCCCGAAGCCGAGGCTCTGCAGATCGCCGCGATATCCCGAAAGCCGCCCGGTCTCGAGATAGAGCCCGATATTCCACCAGCACGCCGCAAGCACCGCAGCCAGGGCCAGCGCCGCCAGCCAGACCCGGTGCCGCAGCAGCTGGTCGGCATGGCGGTGGCAAAGCGTTCCGAACAGGAAATAGGGCAGCAGGTAGAAGGCCCCGCCGATCGACAGGAAGCTGGTGCGCAGGCTGATCCCGGCCAGCGTCATCACCACGGCGCCGAGAAACAGCAGCACGGTATGGCGTTGGCGCAGCAGGGCGTCGACCAGTCCGAAGACCACGAAGATCACCATGATCGACTGCAGGAACCAGAAATGGGCGTAATGATGGAACAGCACCCGGACCGGGCCCTGCACCGTCAGGCTGTAGACATTGCCGACCGCCATTCCGGCCAGCGAGAACAGCAGTGCCGCGATCCAGCCCGGGATGATCAGCCGCCGGAGCTTGCCGGTGAGAAACCTGCCGTAATCGGTCGGAACCGGTGGCCGGAAGGCATAGACGAAGCCTGCCACGAAGGCGAAAAGCGGCATTCTCGCATCGACCAGGAATTCCGCGAACAGCCGCAGCGGATGCGGATATTCGACATTGAGCCCGGCTTCGGGTCCGGCCCCGATCACGTGATAGGCGACCAGCAGAAGGACGGCCACGACCCGCAGGGACTCGACCGGCATGCCGGCGGCGGTCTTCCCTGCAGCCGGGCTCGCCGTCACTGTCACCGTCGCTGTTGCAGTCACGGAGCATCTTCCGATTTCCGCCGGATCCGGGCCGCGGTTCGCCAGGAGGAATGTTATTCGGCAAAGGCCATATTCTTGTCCAGCGCAAAGCCGGAGCAGGCAAAAGCCCGCCCGGCCGCGTCCGCCCCTGCCTGAAAATGCAGCGCTCCGGCAGCCGCGGTCCCTGCCTCCGTCCCTCCCCCCTCCGCTCCCCTGCGGCTCGCCTTTCGCGGCAGGGGCGGCTAAGACGGATCCGGTGCAATGCAGGTGCGCAGCATGACCCCGACGGCAATCGCCTATCTGGTGCCCGAATTCCCGGGCCAGACCCATGCCTTCTTCTGGCGCGAGATCCAGGCCCTCGAAGAGGCCGGGCTGCGGGTCCGGACGGTCTCGACCCGGCGCCCCGCCCCCGGGGCCTGTCCGCATGATTTCGCGGCCGGGGCCGCCGCGCGCACCGCCTATCTGTTTCCGCCCCCGCTCGCGGCGGTGGTCCGGCTTGCCGGGCGCCCGCTCCGCAGCCTGCGCGCGCTGGCCTATGTGCTGGGGCTGTCGGAAACGCCCTGGCGCCGGCGGCTGCCGCTTCTGGGGCTGATCGCCTCTGCCTCTGCGCTGGGGCGGATCTGCCGGCGCGAGCGGCTTGGTCATGTCCATATCCATTCCTGCGCCACCGCCGCGCATCTGGGCGCGCTCGCGGCCATTCTCGACGATCTTTCCTACAGCCTGACCCTGCATGGCGACCTGCCGGTCTATGGCACCGATCATGCCGCCAAGATGGCGCGCGCGTGCTTCGTCGCCGCGGTCACCCGGCCGCTGGCCGCGCAGATCGCGACGGTCAGCCCCGGCACGCCGGCCCCGGTGATCTGGATGGGCGTCGATGCCGACCGCTTCCGCCCGGCAGCCTCCGCTCCTCCCCGGCCCGAGGGCGCGCCCCTCGAGGTGGTGACGGTGGCGCGGCTCAACCATACCAAGGGCCATGTCCACCTGCTCGAGGCGATGGCGCGGCTCCGGGCCGAGGGCGTGGCGATCCGCTACCGCATGGCCGGTGACGGGCCCGAGCGCCCGGTGCTCGAGGCCCATGTCGCGCGGCTCGGGCTGCAGGACGAGGCGCAGTTCCTCGGCCCGCTTTCCGAGACGGGGGTGATCGGGCTTCTGCATTCGGCCGATGTGCTGGCGCTGACCTCCTTCGGGGCGGGCGAGGCCGCGCCGGTCACGGTGATGGAGGCGATGGCGGCGGGCCTGCCCACGGTGGTCTCGGCGATCGGCGGCACGCCCGACATGATCGAGGACGGGGTCGACGGGTGTCTGGTGCCGCAGCGCGACGAGGAGGCGATTGCCGCAGCGCTCCGCCGCCTTGCCGCCGATCCGGCCCTGCGCGCCCGGATCGGGGCGGCCGCCCGGCAGACGGCACTGGCCCGGTTCGACTATCGCGCCCAGGCGAGGGCACTTCTGAAGGCGCTGGCGGACGCGCGCTGAGCCCTTGCCCGCGGCCCCATCTCCGGAGATGCTTTCCGCCGGCGGTGCCGGGCCCGGCCCGGTTCAGTCCTCTTCGGCCAGCCGGGCGAGGAAGGCGCCGTAGCGGGTCTTGCCGAAGAAAGCGGCATGGGCCAGCAATGCGTCGCGGTCGATCCAGCCCTGACGATAGGCGATCTCCTCGGGCGCGCTGATCTGCAACCCCTGCCGGTCCTGCAGGGTGCGCACGAAATTGGCCGCGTCGAGCAGGCTTGCATGGGTGCCGGTGTCGAGCCAGGCATAGCCCCGGCCCATCTTCTCGACCGTGAGGCTGCCTTCGGCGAGATAGGTTTCCAGAAGCGAGGTGATCTCGAGCTCGCCCCGGGCCGAGGGGGTGATCCGGCGCGCGCGCTCGGGGGCGCTGCCATCGAGGAAATAAAGCCCCGTCACCGCATAGTCCGAGGCCGGATGCTCGGGCTTTTCCTCGATCCCGGTTGCCTTCGTGCCGCTGGCGTCAAAGGTGACCACGCCATAGCGTTCGGGATCGGCCACCTGATAGCCGAAGACGGTGCCGCCCTCGGGGCGGGCATCGGCCCGGGCCAGGATCTCGGGCAGGCCATGGCCGAAGAAGATGTTGTCGCCCAGCACCATCGCCGAGGACGCGCCATCGAGGAAATCCTCGGCCAGCAGATAGGCCTGGGCCAACCCGTCGGGCGAGGGCTGGGTGATCCAGGTGAGGCTGAGCCCCCATTTCGAGCCGTCGCCCATAAGCCGCCGGAACTGGGACTGATCCTCGGGGGTGGTGATCACCGCGATCTCGCGGATGCCCGCCAGCATCAGGACGCTGAGCGGATAGTAGATCATCGGCTTGTCATAAAGCGGCAGGAGCTGCTTCGAGACGCCCATGGTGATCGGGTAAAGCCGGGTGCCCGAGCCCCCGGCCAGAATGATGCCCTTGCGCTTGCTCATGTCTTCACTGCCTCGAGATCGGAAAGGACCCGGGCCAGGCTCTGGCGCCAGTCGGGCCGGGGGATGCCGAAGACGACCTCGGTGCCGGTGCAGTCGAGCCTGGAATTGGCGGGCCGTCTGGCCGGTGTCGGATAGGCGCTGGAAGGGATGTCCTCGACTTCCGTTGCCAGCCCCGCCTGCCGGAAGATCTCGCGGGCGAAATCGGCCCAGGAGACATCCGGGGCGCCCGCGAAGTGAAAGGTGCCGCGATGTTCGGGCGTCTCCTGCAGATGCGTCGCGATCCTCAGGCAGGCCTCGGCGATATCGCCCGCAGCCGTCGGCCCGCCGACCTGATCGGCCACGACGGTCAGGCGCTCGCGCTCGGCGCCCAGCCGGAGCATGGTCTTGACGAAATTCGATCCATGCGCCGAGAACACCCAGGAGGTGCGCAGGATGACGAATGCGCCCCCCGCCTCGCGCACGGCCTCTTCGCCCAGAAGCTTGCTGCGGCCATAGGCCCCCAGGGGGCCGGTCGCGGCATCGATCTCGCGGGGCGTATCGCCCGAGCCGTCGAAGACATAGTCGGTCGAGAGATGGACGAAGGGGATGCCCTTCTTGGCGCAGGCCCAGGCCATCGCCGCGGGGGCGGCCGCGTTGATCCTGGTGGCCAGCTCCTCTTCCTCTTCCGCGCGGTCGACGGCGGTATAGGCGGCGGCATTGATCACCGCCCCGGCGCCGCTGGCGGCGATCGCTGCGGCACAGGCCCGGGGATCGTCCAGATCCGCCTCGGCGCGCGAGAGAAACCGTGCCCCGGGCGCGCGAGCGCGCAATTCGCGGGCCACCTGCCCGGTCGATCCGAAGACCAGAAGGCTCATGCGCCCAACCTCCGTCCGACCCCGTCCCGGTTCAGCAGAGGCCGCCACCAGGCCTCGTTGTCGAGATACCAGCGCACGGTGCGGCGCAGCCCTTCCTCCAGCGTGACCGAGGGGCGCCAGCCCAGTTCCTCGCGGATACGGGACGGGTCGATCGCATAGCGCAGATCATGGCCGGGCCGGTCGGTGACAAAGGAAATCAGGCTGGAATAGGGTCTGTTTGCGGGCTTCATCTCGTCGAGGAGGGCGCAGATCATCCGCACCAGGTCGATATTGCGGGCCTCGTTCTCGCCGCCGATATTGTAGGACCGCCCGACCCGGCCCTTCTGCACCACCAGCAGCAGCGCCGCCGCGTGATCCTCGACATAAAGCCAGTCGCGCACGTTCTCGCCCGCGCCATAGACCGGGATCGGCTTGCCCGCCAGCGCGTTCAGGATCACCACCGGGATCAGCTTCTCGGGGAAGTGGTAGGGACCGTAATTGTTCGAGCAATTGGTCAGCAGAACCGGCAGCCCATAGGTCTCGTGCCAGGCCCGGACCAGATGGTCGGAAGAGGCTTTCGAGGCGGAATAGGGACTGCGCGGGTCATAGGGCGTGGTTTCGGTGAACTTGCCCTCGGCCCCCAGCGAGCCGAACACCTCGTCGGTCGAGATGTGATGGAAGCGGAAGCTCTCGGGCCGCCCCCTGCCCTCCCAGTAGCCGCGCGCGGCCTGCAGCAGCGCATAGGTGCCCAGCACGTTGGTCTCGATGAAGGCGCCGGGGCCGTCGATCGAGCGGTCGACATGGGATTCGGCGGCCAGATGCATCACCGCATCGGGGGCGTGTTCGGCGAAAACAGTCTCTAACACGGCCTGATCGCGGATATCGGCCTTGACGAAGGCATAGCCGGGATGATCGGCGACAGAGGCCAGGTTTTCGAGGCAGGCGGCATAGGTCAGCGCATCGAGATTGACGACCTCATGCCCGTCGGCAAGCGCCTGGCGCAGGACGGCCGAGCCGATGAACCCGGCACCGCCGGTAACGAGAAGCTTCATGACTTGGTCCAGGTGAAGGGGCTGTCGAATTCCGCCAGCGGCGGCGCGGCACTGTCCTTGGCGCTGAGCACCGGGGCGCCGGGCAGCGGCCAGTCGATGCCGCAGCTGTCCCAGCGCACCGCCCCGTCCGATTGGGGCGCGTAATAGTCCGAGCATTTATAGACGATCTCGGTCTCGTCGGTCAGGGTGACGAAGCCGTGCAGGAACCCTTCGGGGATCAGGAGCTGCCGGCCATTCTCGAAGCTCAGCTCGACCCCGACCCAGCGGCCATAGCTGGGCGAGCCCTTGCGGATGTCGACCGCCACATCGAACAGCGCGCCGCGCCCGCAGCGCACGAGCTTGGCCTGGGCATCGGGCGGGGCCTGGAAATGCAGCCCGCGCAAGGTGTTGCGGGTTTGCGAGAAGGAATGGTTGTCCTGGACGAACTCGGTCTCGATGCCATGTCCGGCCAGCCGCTTCCGATTCCAGGTTTCGCAGAAGAAGCCGCGCGCATCGCCATGGCGGTCTGGTGTCAGGATCAGGACATCGGAAAGGGCTGTCTGCTCTATCTGCATAGGCGAATTCCATCATCGAAACATCGCCCCCGGGTATCGGCCAGCCCCGCTCCGATTGCAAACGGTTTGACCGGATCGCCCCGGCACAGCCATCCGCCGCGCCCCGGAGGGCGCAAAGCCCGGAATGCTGGTCAAAACCCGCTGCAGATGCTAGGAAAGACCCGTTTTTCCGCGGTGCGGCAATCGTATTTTTCGGATGTTTTCGGATGTTTTCGGGTGGGGATATGCAGCACGCCATACGGCAGGATCGTGTTCTGGTGGTCGATCTGGACGGGACGCTGATCCGCTCCGACATGCTTTACGAAAGCCTCTGGGGCGCCTGCCGGGCGGACTGGACGGCCGGAGTGGCGGTCGCGGTGGCCCTGCCCCGCGGCCGGGCGGCGGTCAAGCGCCTGCTGGCCGGGCGTGCGCCCCTCGATCCGGCCGCGCTGCCCTATGACGCGGCCGTGCTCGAGCGGGTGCGGGCCTGGCGCGCGGCGGGCGGGCGTTGCGTTCTGGTCACCGCCACCGATCAGGGGCTGGCTGAGCGGATCGCCGCGCATCTGGGCCTGTTCGACGAGGTGCATGGCTCGGACGGCACGACGAATCTCAAGGGGGCCGAAAAGGCCGCCTTCCTGAACCGGCGCTTCGGGGCGGGCCGCTACGCCTATATCGGCGACAGCCCGGCCGATCTGGCGGTCTGGCGCGACGCCGCCCGCGCGATCACCGTCAACGCGCCCGGGTCGCTGCGGCGGCAGGTCGAGGCGCTGGGGATCGAGACCGAGCATCTGGGGCCCGCGGCCCGGCCGCTCCGGCCCTATCTGCGGACGCTGCGTCCGCATCAATGGCTGAAGAATATCCTGGTCTTCCTGCCGATTGTGGCTGGCCATCAGCTGCAGGCGGGCGTGCTGCTGCAAACTCTGCTGGCCTTCCTGGCCTTCAGCCTGGTCGCCTCGAGCGTCTATGTGGTCAATGACCTGCTCGATCTTGCCGCCGACCGCGCCCATCCGCGCAAGCGCAACCGCGCGCTGGCCAGCGGCGCGCTGCCGATCGCCCATGGCACGGCGATGGCGCCCGTGCTGCTGGGGCTGGGCTTTCTGATCGCGGCGGCGCTGGGGCCGGCCTTCCTGGGGGTCATGGCGGCCTATTACCTGCTGACCACGGTCTATTCCTTCGACCTCAAGCGCCGCCCGATCGTCGATATCTGCGCGCTGGCCTGCCTTTACACGCTGCGCATCGTCGCCGGAGCCGCCGCGACCGGGATCGTTCTGTCGGTCTGGCTGCTGGCCTTCTCGATCTTCTTCTTCTTCGCGCTGGCGGCGGTGAAGCGGCAGGCGGAACTGGTCGACATCGCCGCCCGCGGCGCGCTCGGCGCCTCTGGCCGGGGCTATCAGGTGGGCGATCTCGCGCTGGTGTCGCAGATGGCCGTGGCCTCGGGCTATGTCTCGGTGCTGGTCATGGCGCTTTACGTGAACTCGCCCGCGGTCAGCGAGCTCTATTCCTTCCCCCCCGCGCTCTGGGGGATCTGCCTGGTGCTGCTGTACTGGATCAGCCGGATGATCATGACCACCCATCGCGGGAACATGCATGACGATCCGGTGGTCTATGCCGCGAAGGACCGGGTCAGCCAGGTTTGCGGGCTGCTGATCTTCGCGCTCGCGCTGGTCGCGACGATGGCCTGAGCATGGCGCCGGGGCCTGCCGCACCCCTTGCCGGAGACCGGCGCGCCGAGGCCCGGACGGTGGCCCTTTTCACCCTCGCCGCGGCGGCGGCCCAGCTGGCCCTGATCGGCAATAACAGCTTTACCGGCGACGAGCAGGTGACGCTGCTGTTCCTGCGGGCGGACTGGTCCGAGCTTTGGGGCCCGCTCTGGGGCGCCGATACCCACCGGCCCTATTACTACATGCTGCTCAAGGCCTGGTCCGGGGTCTTCGGCGAAAGCCGCTTCGCGCTGCGATCGCTGGGCGGGCTGCTGCATGCGGCGAGCCTGCCTTTCGTCTGGGTCCTTGCGCGGCGGCTCGGCGGGCGGCGGGCGGCGGTCTGGGCGCTGGCCTTCTCGGTGCTGTCGCCGCTGGCGCTCTTCTACGGCCGCGACATCCGCAACTACCCGCTGGTGACATTCTCTGTCTTCGGCTCGCTGGCCGCGCTTTCGGCGCTCGCGGCCGCCGAGCGCGCCGGGGCCCGAGCCCTTCCGGCCCGGCGCCGGGTGCTGCTTTGGGCAGGGGTGACGACGGGCGCGGCCTCGGCCTTCTATGCCCATTCGATCTCGGTGCTGTATCCGGTGCTGGTCGGGCTCTGGGCGCTGGGATGTGCCGGGGCGGGCCTCGTCTCCTGGCGCTTCGTCGGGCAGCTGGCGCTGGCCGGGCTGGTGCTGGCGCTGGTCTCGGTGCCCGCGCTGCTGCCGATGCTGCACCATGCCGAAACCACGCTGAAGGCGTTCTGGATCCCGCCGACCGATCCCGGCCGGCTGCTCTCGCAGATGCACGAGGCCTATCCCTACCCCGCCCCGCTTCTGCCGGCGGTGCTGGGGCTGATGGGGGTCGGGCTCTGGCGGCTGCGGGGCTGTGGGGCGGCGGGGCTTCTGATCCCGGTCATGGTGATCGGCCAGCCGGTCGCGCTGGCGCTGCTGGGGCTGGTCGAGCCGGTCTTCATCACCCGCGCCATGGTCTGGCCCGCGATGCTGGCGAGCGTCCTTCTTGGTCTGGGCCTCGCCGGGCTGCCGGGGCGGCGGCTCCGGCTCGGGGGCGCGGCGCTGGTGCTGCTGGCCCAGGCGCTGGCCGCGCGCCCCGATTATGTGACCCATTACCGGCCATCCGAGCCCGAACGGCTGGCCGCCTTCTTCGACCGCATCGACCCGGCCGGGACCGAACTGATCCTCGGCCGTCAGAATGTCGAACATCTGCTGCGCTGGAGCTATCCCGCCCTGTTCGATGGCCCTGTCTTCGCCTTCAACAAGAATGACAGGAAGATCGTCTACGATGCCGCCAATCGTTCGGTGCGGGTCTTGCGCGGCGAGGCCGACAAGCTGCCGCTCACCCGGCCCCGTTTCCTGATCGTGCAACAGATTCGCCCACCGGCGCCGCAGGGCACGGATGTCACCCCGGCGCTCGACCGGATCGCCGCCCGCGGACGGCTGATCGCAGCGGCAGAAGGGGCCTGGTGGCGGGCCGAACTCTATGAGCGACGCGATCCGCCCTGACCCGGCCGCCCCGGAATGGCCCTGAATGGCCAGGGAATGGATCGGGAACGGCCGGCGCCGCATCCGAAATATTTTCCAATAATAACCTGAATATGCGCGCTTCGCTCTTGGCTTTGACGAAAGGGGGATCGTGAATGAAGCACGCCGGCAAAGCGGCTGAAACCGAAACTCAGGCCGAGATCAAGGCGGATTATCTTTCTTTCGTAGGGGAAATTAGATACTATTGGTCGCATCTGGGACCAATTAAACCAGAGATTTATTTTTGACTTGGGCAATATATCTTCAGGGGAGTAGGGGGAATATGCGTATCCTGAAAACACTGGCGGCTTCGGCCGTTCTGGCGCTGTCTGCGGGCGCGCTCCATGCATCGACAATGTCCTTCGCCGGCGGCACCGGGTACAATGTCGCCTTCGGCACCGGCAACTACACCGGCGACTGCTCCGGCGGCAAGACCA